>CAJOJD010000019.1:0-18135 GCA_905234745.1 uncultured Bacteroidaceae bacterium
GAAGACCGCTCAGATTGAGGACATCAAGGATTTCTACTACGATATGTTCAGCACCATTCTGGTATCAGAGCAGAACGAGGTTGCAATGAACAGCGTTTCAATGGAATATTTTGACAACCGCATAGCAAAATAAGTTAGCATATACGATTTTCATAAGTTTAGGGTTATAAAAGACAATGAGCCGAGCTGTGAAGCCCGGCTCATTGGTTTTAATACACAAAGGGAAAATTACTTCAGTGCGTAGTAGTTTTCCTCCTCACCTTCGGTAACGTTGATTTTGTCTTCACGGAGTAACCATCCGAGTCCAAGATAAAACTCTTTGTCCTTCAACTTTGTTGCCTTTTTAATTTCCTTCTGTGAAAGGGCGTTCTTACCCTCCAGTGCGCGCCAGATCAGACCGGCGAATTCGCCTACCATTTCGTTCATGATTGTGTGTGTTTTTTAAAATCGCCGCGAAATTACATAAAATTGCAACACGTTATTCAATTTTTATACTCAAAATGGGGTATCGGCTGCAATTTAAACTGGTTCTTTGCATGTTTGTCATCAATGGCGGCTTTTGTCTTGGGATCATCGCAAACACCAGTGCGGATGTATCGGTCCAGAACGGCATATGTAAAGCCCAGGTTATCCTCATCACTCTTGCCGCTCAGTCCGTCAGACGGAGTCTTGTCAACCAAGTCCATAGGCAGACCAAGTTCACGGCCGATAGCCTTGACCTCGGCCACGGTCAGACCACCCAGAGGAGCAAAATCACCGGCAGCATCACCATAACGGGTTGAGTAGCCCACCCAGTCCTCGGACAAGTTACAGGTATTGGCCACGCGACCGTTCATGGACTGCGATATTGCATAAAGCGTAGTCATACGCAGACGCGGAGGCATATTGATAACGGTCTGACGGCTAATTTCTATGCCATCGGGAGTAAACTGCTCTCCGATAGTGTTCATGAGCGCATTGTAAGTATCGGCTATGTTGATATTGAAATAGCGGATTCCAAGATGATTTATCAGCTTCATGCTGTCTGAAATGTCTTTCTGCACGCCGTTGGGCATAGTCACGCCTATCACGCGGTCGCGACCCAGCGCCTCAACACACAGAGCGGCCACAGTGCTGCTGTCCTTACCGCCTGATATACCTATAACGGCATTACAACCTTTTCCGTTAACCTCAAACCAGTCCCTGATCCACTGGACCACCTGGTCCTTCACTTGTTTTGCATTGAAAGTACTCATTTTTCAGCTTTTTGACACAATAGGGACAGACCCCTTTGTGTTCTTTTGAAAAAAAGCACACAAAGGGGTCTGTCCCTATTGTGTTATTCCTCGTCCAGAGGCTTCATATTGGTATAGACGTTCTGAACGTCATCGTCCTCGTCGAGGCGCTCAACGATCTTGTCGATGGTCTCACGCTGCTCGGGGGTAACATCCTTAAGGTCGTTGGGGATGCGGGTGAACTCGGCGGCCTTAACCTCGAATCCGTTCTCCTCAAACCACTTCTGGATTGCGGCATATGACTTGGGATCGCCGTAAAGGGTAACCTCGTTCTCCTCCTCGTCGATATCGTACTCCTCCTCAATGCCAAGGTCAATAAGCTCCAGAATCAGGTCGTCCATATCGACGCCGTCCTTCTTGGCGATGGTGAACTGGCACTTGTGGCTGAACATGAAGTCCAGGCTGCCGCTGGTACCCAGTGTGCCGCCGAACTTTGTGAATACTGAACGTACGTTGGCGACTGTACGGGTGGTGTTATCGGTCAGGGTTTCAACGTAGATGGCAATTCCGTGAGGACCGTAACCCTCATAGTTCATCTCCTTGTAATCCTTCTGGTCCTTGCCCATTGCGTTCTTGATAGCACGCTCGATGTTGTCCTTGGGCATGTTCTCGTGCTTAGCGGTTGCTATGATGGCACGCAGTGTAGAGTTGTTGTCCGGATCCGGACCGCCAGCCTTGACAGCAATGGCAATCTGTTTGCCTATGCGGGTAAATGTCTTGGCCATGTTGCCCCAGCGCTTAAGCTTACGGGCCTTTCTGAATTCAAATGCTCTTCCCATTGTATGTTTTGTTTTAGTTATTATCGGAGTTGTGCATCCAGTTTGGTCTGAACAGCCTGGATAAGCTTGTTCATCACCTTGTCAATCTGTACATCGTTCAGAGTCTGTGACTCATCCTGCAGCAGGAAGCTTACGGCGTAACTCTTCTTGCCGGCAGGCAGGTTCTTGCCCTCATATACGTCAAACAGCGTAACCTCCTTGAGCAGCTTGCTCTCGGTCTGATAAGCCAGACGCTCAATATCGGCAAACTTGACGCTCTTGTCAATAAGCAGGGCCAGGTCACGACGGACTGCCGGATACTTGGGCAGCTCTACGTAGCCTACCTTAACCTTGCGGGTAGCCTTGAGCAGCTCGTCCCAGTTGATCTCGGCAAAATAGACAGGCTGCTCCACATCGGTAAGCTTGAGCATTGCGCGGCTTACCACGCCAAGTTCTGCAACCGTCTTGCCTGAACGCAGTTTGTAGCGCAGACCAGTGCTGAATATGGAATTCTCAAATTCCTCAATCTGAATTGCGTTGAGAGCCAGGCCCACGCGCTTGAATACGTTCTGAACGTGTGACTTAAGCTCAAATACTGAGTTCTCCTCATCGGCATGAGCCCATGAGCCCGATACGCGGTTACCGGTGAGCCAGATACCCAGACGGTAGCCCTCGCTGTATGCGCGCAGAGGATTCTGCTCCTTTCCGTCCTCAGCCGGCTGACGCAGCTGCTCGCGCTTTGCGGCATCAAACCAGTAGCACTTGCCGAACTCAAAGAACCTCAGGTCTGCACTCTGACGACGGATATTGTGAGAGAGACTCTCCAGACCTCCAAACAGAAGTGATTCACGCAGTACGTTAAGATCGGCGCTGAGCGGGTTCATAAGACGAACCAGTTTATCCGAGGGGCAGCAATCCATACCGTCATAATAAGCGGCACGGGTAAGCGAGTTGTTCAGGATCTCATTGAATCCGCAGCCTACCAGCTGTTCCGATACCAGATCCTGCAGTTTATGTGAACGGTCAACCTCACCCTGAACGGTCAGGCTTGACTGAACAGACTTACCGAATTCTACGTTGTTGTAGCCGTAAATACGGAGAATCTCCTCAACTACGTCGCAAGGACGCTGAACGTCAACGCGGAAGGGCGGAACTGACAGTTTCATGCCTTCGGCATTGAACTCATCGACCTTGATGCCAAGGTTCTCGACGATGCACTTCATAACCTGGCGGTCCAGCTTCTTGCCGATCAGGCTGTCGGCATACTCAAAGTTGAAGTCAACCTTGAAATCCTGGGCGGGTACGGGATTCACGTCCTTAATCTCCATTGAGATTGTACCGCCGGCCAGCTCCTTGACGAGCATTGCAGCCTGCTTGAGTGCATACAGTGTGCCGTTAGGGTCGATGCCACGCTCAAAGCGGAATGATGCATCGGTGCTCAACTGATGACGGCGTGCGCTCTTGCGGATCCATGTGGGATGAAAATAGGCGCTCTCCAGGAACACGTTCTTTGTTCCGTCCGATATGCCTGAATCCAGACCGCCGAACACACCACCCATACACATGGGCTCCTGAGTGTTGCATATCATAAGATCACGCTCGGAGAGCTTGCGCTCAATGCCGTCCAGAGTAACGAACGGAGTGCCTTCGGGCATGGTCTTTACAACCACCTTGCCACCCTTGATCTTATCGGCATCAAAGCTATGGAGAGGCTGTCCGTATGCAAAAAGTATGTAGTTGGTAATATCTACGATGTTGTTGATGGGATGAAGGCCGATGGTAGAGAGCTTGTTCTTGAGCCAGTCGGGACTCTCCTTTACGGTCACGCCCTTGATGCTTACGCCGGCATAACGCGGGCAAGCCTCGGTATTCTGAACGTCGATGTCTATCTGCAGGTCATGGTTGTCAACCTTGAAACCGTCGCAGTCGGGACGATGCAGAGTTGACTTGTATCCGTTCTGGAGCAGCCATGCATAGAAATCACGGGCAACACCCCAGTGTGAGCATGCATCGCTGTGGTTGGGAGTGATATCGACCTCAATCACAAAATCTGACTCCAGGTGGAAATACTCGGCGGCAGGAGTGCCGGGGACGGCATCGGCCGGAAGTACCATGATACCGGAGTGGTCATTGCCAAGACCCAGCTCCTTCTCAGAGCAGAGCATGCCGAATGACTCAACGCCACGCAGCTTGGACGGCTTGATGGTAAAGCTCTCATCACCCTCATATATCTTGGCGCCGATGGTAGCAACCACAACCTTCTGGCCGGCAGCCACGTTGGGTGCGCCGCAGACAATCTGCACGGGGTCGCCGCTGCCCTGATTGACAGTGGTAACATGCAGATGGTCAGAATTGGGATGCTCCACGCAGGTAAGAACCTCACCTATCACGATATCCTTGAGTCCGCCCTTTACGGACTGAACCTCCTCTACTCCGTCAACCTCGAGACCTACTGATGTGAGGGCTGCTGCCACCTCATCGGGGGTCAGGTCAAAGTCAACATACTCCTTGAGCCACTTATAAGAAACGTTCATATATACCTATCTCTTTTTCAAACCGCAAAGGTATAAAAAAGTCAGCAGACCAATGCAAATCTGCTGACTCATTTTACGGCTCAGTAAGGGATGTCACCGGCATCGGGAGCCGAGCCTAGCGGGTCGTCGGGCGGAAGCGGCTCGTCATTCATCTTGGAGCGCTTCACGCTGCTTCTGCGACCACCCTGAGAGGGTTCTCCGGAGCCTATGTTGTCAAAGAGAGCCAGATCACTCTGGAACGACAGACGCACATCGCCCACTCCACCGTTACGGTGCTTGGCTATAATGATCTCAGCAATGCCGTGCAGATCATTGTGGTTGTTGTCCTCGTAGATCTTGTAGTACTCCGGACGGTGAATGAAACAAACGATATCGGCATCCTGCTCAATGGCACCCGATTCACGCAGATCGGCCAACTGCGGGCGCTTGCCCTCGTAACCCTCACGGCCCTCGACGCCACGGTTAAGCTGTGACAGGGCTATGATAGGTATATCCAGTTCCTTGGCTATACCCTTCAGGTTACGCGAAATTGTGCTGATCTCCTCCTGGCGGTTGCCGAAACGGATTCCGCTGGCGTTCATAAGCTGCAGGTAGTCAATGATTATGAGTTCTACCTGATGCTCCTGCTTAAGACGGATGGCCTTGGTGCGGAATTCCGTGATGGAGAGTGACGGCGTATCATCCAGATAGATGGGCGCACTCTGCAGCGCATTGATCTTGCTGTCCAGCACCTGCCACTCGTAAGGAGCCAGACGACCGTCGCGCAACTTGTTGCCGGGAATCTCGCAAACGCTTGAAATCAAGCGGTTAACCAATTGGACATTACTCATCTCAAGCGAGAACAAAGCCACCGGATGCTCGTTGTTCACGGCAATGTTCTTGGCCATTGAGAGTGCAAACGCCGTCTTACCCATGGCAGGACGTGCAGCCAGAATGATAAGGTCCGATTTCTGCCAGCCCGAGGTGATGTTGTCCAGGTCATGGAATCCGCTGGCCAGACCGCTCATTCCCTCGGCGCGCTGTGCAGCCGTGCGAATGCGGTTGACCGATTCCTGCAGCACCACGTCAATCGACGCAAAGTCCTTCTTGACGTTACGGTGCGCAATCTGGAACAGTTTGTTCTCGGCCTCGCCCAGAAGTTCGGAGATATCGGTCGTATCATCAAAAGCCTCGGTCTGTATCTCGCTGGTAAAGGTTATCAGCTCGCGGGCCATGGCCTTCTGGGCGATAATACGTGCGTGATACTCAATGTGGGCCGATGATGTCACCTTGCCAGCCAGCTGGGTCACATAGAGCGCGCCGCCCGCCTCCTCAAGAGTACCGTTGCTTTTGAGTTGCTCGGTTACGGTAAGGATATCAATGGGACGCTGGTTGAGTGACAGGTTTGCAACCGCCTCGTAGATTACCTGGTGGCGGTGGTCATAGAATGACTCCTTCTTTACTATGTCACTGACCTTGGGGAACGCGTCCTGCTCAATCATCAGGGCACCAATTACCGCCTCCTCAAGCTCCAGGGCCTGAGGCTGAAGGTGATTGAGCACTATACCGTCGGTAGCACTCCTTGAACTTCGCTGTCTGTTTCTGGAATCTGCCATATCGTTTATTATTGCAGATACAAAATTAGCGGTTTGCCATCAGCAACAGGCAAACCGCTAACTATACTTTTCCCCGCGTTTTCAACAGTTACGCCATCTCCCTTTGGCAGACGAACATGTCGGGGAACTGGTCGGCAGGATTGTCCAAAGGTTCGCGGAACAGACCGTAAACCGTAGATCCGGAGCCTGACATTGAAGCGTAGACAGCACCCATCGAGTAGAGTTTCTGCTTGATATCGGCCAACTGCGGATACTTGGCAAAGACCGTCGCCTCAAAGTCGTTGAATATGCAATCCTTCCACTCGGCAACCGGACGTTTGATCGCCTCCTCAAGCGGAATCTCCGGGCGTTTAGGTGTAAGTGACGCATACGCCTCGGCTGTACTGACGGAAACATCGGGTTTTACCAACAGAACGGTGCAGCCTTTAAGAGTAAGGCCGATGGGATTGAGTATCTCACCCCTACCCGTTGCCAGCGACGGTGTGTTGCTGATAAAGAAGGCACAGTCCGAACCCAGACGTGCGGCATAGCGCTCCATCATGTTTTCGCGCATACGCAGGTTGAAACGGCGGTTCAGGAGCGTAATCATGAATGCGCAGTCCGATGAGCCTCCGCCCAGGCCGGCGCCCGACGGGATATGCTTGTGCAGTTTGATATCTATTGACGGGAGGTCAAAGTCCTGCTGAAGCAACAGATAGGCCTTGACGACAAGGTTATCGGCCGCACTGAACGGAAACTCATTACCCGTCATCTCCAGTGAGCAGCACGGAATGTCCTCTTTCTTTCTGGGAAGCAGGCGGTAAGGCATGAACACGTCATCGGGCTGAACCAGCAGGCCGGCCTCAATGCGTTTGCGTATCTGTACCGGATCAAGAGGACGCATAGGTTTTATCTCCAACGCATCCTGCAGGAGCACAGGATAGAACACGGTCTCAATGTCGTGGTATCCGTCCGTGCGTTTTGCCACGACATTGAGTCCTATGTTAATTTTCGCGTTAGGGAATGTAATCATGACACAAAGGGGTCTGACCCTAATGTGTTATTTGTTATCCTTTTCTACACCTTGAGCGGCGATGCGGCCCGATGCCATGCACTCGGTCAGAGCGTTACCGCCCAGACGGTTACCGCCAAAGAATCCGCCGGTAACCTCACCTGCTGCATACAAGCCCGGAATGGCCTTGCCGCTCTCATCAAGAACGCGACGGTCCAGGTCAACCTTCAGACCACCCATTGTATGGTGGGTTGAAGGAGCCAGCACGCGGATTGAAAGGTTTGCATCGTCAATGTTATAGGTTGACTTGTCATACTGACCGTCGGCACCGCGACGTGCTGAGCCGATGATACCGGTTGCGTGACGCTTGCCTACGCCCTCGGGCTCACGGCCGTCCATAACAGCCATATCATACTCGCGGATGCTGTTCTTTACAACCTCTGCATCGAGCTTGATGCCAAGTTCATCAAAGAACTCGGGCAGCTCGGATGCCTTACCGCTCCAGTCACGACCGTTGAAACGACGTGTGTTGGTGTTAGCATTGGCATTGGCCTGAGGAGCACCTCCACCGAAGCCTCCGAATCCGCCGCCACCGAATCCACCGAATCCGCCTCCGAATCCGCCTCCGAATCCGCCGAAACCGGGAGTGATATAGAAGTAAACACCGCGTCTGCCTTCCAGATCAATGCCGTGCTTGAATCCGTTCAGTGAAAGAACGTCACGCTCGGAACATTCATCGACATAACGCTTGCCGTCCTTTGTACTGATGAATATTGCGTTCTCAACACCGCCGAATGCGATGGCACCGTCAGCGATGTAAGCCAGAGGCATGAGCTGTGTGTAGCCCTCACCCACAGTAGCGGCACCAACCTTCTCGGCCATATCTATACCGTCACCACGCAGTGATGAGCGGTTGGTCGTGCCGATGTTGGGTGACAGGTACTGGCGTGACCAGTACTTGTTGGTCTTGAGAACCTTCTGTATGTTGGCTGCATAACCGCCGGTAGCGATTATAACACCCTTCTTTGCATGTGCGGTAACCTCGGTACCATCGGCCATCTTGGCCCTTACGCCTGTTACGCGGCCGTTCTCGAATATAAGTTCGTTGGCGCTGGTCTCTCTCATTACGCGGTTGTGTGCGTTAGCATTGTTGACTACTGCCAGCGGAGCCATCACGTATGAGCCCCAGTTGCCTGAATAACGCTCGGGATTGCCGTCACCGTCGGCGTCGGCGGTGCAACCGTTCATGGTGTTGCCGCGATACCAGAGGGCGCCCACCAGTGTTGACTGGCTGTCGCTGAATCCTACGCCCATGCTCATGAGCCAGGGCTTGAGCTGCTCACCCTCTACGATGAACTGCTTGACCAGGTCATAGTCACCGTATATCCATTCATCCTTGGCCGTGTTCTGTCTGAGACCGCCGTAGTAGGTCTGGAATATATGCAGATTGGTGGTTGAGAACAGCAGGAGCTGGTTCTCGGGGGTACCCTTCTTGAGCTGAGGCTCGGCATATGCCAGATATGCCTTGATCTCTTTCTTGAGGTCCTGAAGGGTCTGCAGGTACTCGGGATGTACTCCGTGCTTGGAGAGCTCTACGATATCACCTGCCACAAACTCGTGATCCTTATAATAATTGGCGTCAAACGGCTCCTCGCTCCAGTTATAGATAACCTTGAGGTCGTTTACACAACCTACGGTTGCGCGGACCTTGTTGTGATTCTTGCCGTCAAATCCCTTGGCGCTAGTTGCAGTGGGTTTGTTGATATCCCAAACCAGGCTGTGGTCAACTGACTGATAGACACCGCCCGATACCAGAGTGTTACCGCCAAGCTCGGCGTTCTTCTCAATTATCAGGACAGTGCTTCCGTCCTGGGCAGCCTGTGCTGCAGCGCAGAGACCTGCACCGCCACCGCCTATGATTACGACATCCCATGTGTCATCAATGGGAGCACCGGCCTGGGCCTTGATTCCGTTATCAATGAATGCCTTGCGGTTTGTCACACCGGCCTGGTCAGCAGCATCAAGGACAGCCTCCTTAAGGCCGAAACTTGACATTGTTGCGCCCGATACGGCATCGACATTAAGTCCGTTTGCAGCAATAATCTTAGCGGGAAGTGTCTGCAGTGCGACATCACCCACATGGGCGGTCTCACGCTGCTGTCCTACGCGGATATCGGTAATGCCTGTCTCGCTGAATGTTACGCGGGCCTGAACCTGACCGCCGTAACCCTTACCGCTTCCGGTATATGTGCCGGGAGTGAAACCCAGAGCTGAGTTCTTGGCGGGAACCGGTTTCTCACCGCGGGCCTGTGCAAGAGCCAGGTCAACAGCCTTCTTGACTGCGTCCGATGAATATGTGGCGCCTGTAACGCCATCCACATCCGTACTCTGGGCCTCGACTATCCTCTGTGCGACGACAGTGTAAGGCGATGTGTACTGTGCATAGGTATTGCCGTTATCCTTCACGGATACTCCGGCAATCTTGTGGCCTTTTACGGTCACCGTAGCGGTTATAGTACTCTCAACGTTAAGGGCATCGGCCGTATACTTGCCGTTTGCCAATTGTGTACCATCTGTCGGTGCGCCGCCTCCGCAGGCAGCCACCAGCAAACCAAAGACTGGAAAACAAACTTTTGATAATCTCATATTGTGATAAATTAAAGTCCTGCAGCAACGGCGATGCCGTGATCGACGCCACTGAATCCCATGAATGCCAGAGCCAGCAGGCCGGCGGTGATGAGAGCGATTGCCATACCCTCCATGCTCTTGGGGATACGAACCTTTGCCAGCTGCTCGCGGATACCTGCAAAGATAATCAGGGCAAGCGCAAAACCTATTGAGGTTGCAATTGCATAGATCACGCCTGTGAGCAGGTTGGGCTCCAGACCCTGTGCGTTGTAGGTAGCGTTTGCCACCAGGATTGATACGCCAAGGATGCAGCAGTTGGTAGTGATAAGAGGCAGGAAAATACCCAGAGCCTGATACAGCGAAGGAGACACCTTCTTGAGTATGATCTCAAGCATCTGAACCAGACCTGCTATCACCAGGATGAAGAGTATTGTCTGCAGGTAACCCAGTCCGTAGGGATTGAGCACCCAGTTCTGCAAAGCATATGTTACGATAACCGCAATCGTGAGCACGAATGTCACGGCCAGACCCATGCCGGCGGCGGTGCTGATCTTCTTGGAAACACCCAGGAACGGGCAGATGCCCAGGAACTGGGACAGAACTATATTATTGACGAATATAGCCGCGATAAAAATCAGAAAATATTCCATAGTGTTCAGGCTTTACGGTTCTTGACTGAATTCACGATGGCCATAAGCAGACCAAGCGTTATGAATGCTCCGGGAGCCAGTACGAATACAAGCATATTCATTGACTCGGGGAATATACGGTATCCGAATACCGCGCCGTTACCCAGCAGTTCGCGGACGAATCCGAGCAGTGTCAGGGCAATTGTGAAACCTATGCCGATACCCACACCGTCACAGATTGAAGCCAATACGTTGTTCTTGGCTGCGAATGCCTCGGCACGGCCCAGGATAATGCAGTTCACCACAATCAGAGGGATGAAAATACCCAATGTCTTGTATAGATCCGGCACATAGGCCTGCATGAGCATCTGCAACAGCGTCACGAACGATGCTATGACCACAATATAACAAGGTATTCTCACGCCGTCAGGAATCAGGTTCTTGAGCAGCGATATGAATGTGTTGGAGCATATGAGCACGAACATGGTGGCCACACCCATACCCAGACCGTTTACGGCCGATGTCGTCGTAGCCAGCGTGGGACACATTCCCAAAAGGAGAACAAACGTAGGATTCTCCTTTACTATTCCGTTTATTATTGTCTTGAAGTAGTTCATCGTCGCATCGGTTTTAGTTCTGTGATGAAGCTCCGCTCACGGCATCGGCGGCGGTATAACCGAACACAGCCTTGTATGCTGCATTCACGGCACGCAGGAAAGCCTTTGACGTGATGGTTGAAGCGGTAATGGCATCAACCTGACCGCCGTCCTTACTAACGGTCATCAGGTCATCGCCGGGATTCATACCTATGATATTGTGGTTACCGGGTTTGCCGGGAGCACCCAGCAGCACGTCGACCACGGCCGACTGCTCAGCCTGGGCAGTAGCCGGCTGACGGAACCAACCGTCGGCCTTAGCACCCAGTCCCGGAGTCTCACTGTGCTCCAGCACGGTGTAACCCAGGATCACGCCCTCGGGATCAAAACCCACCATAACCTTAAGGGCACCTCCGAATCCGTTCTTATCGGTTGACTCGACTGCAGTACCCAGCAGGTTATCCTTGGTGTCATACACATTGTGGAATATGAAACCCTCCTTCTCGGTAGGATCCTCCACACGGAACTCAATATTGCGGTCACCAAGAATCACGCTCTTGATACCGTTCTCAATGGCCTGATTGTTGATCTGCTCAATGGGACCTGCGGTCACATTGTTCACCCAAGCCAGCAGACCGCCCGCAACGATTGCGATGGCAGTCAGCACAATGGCCATATTCGCTATGTTAGATTCCAGTTTCTTCATTTTACAGCCTCCCCGAAACGTTTAGGTTTGCACCAGTTGTTGATAAGCGGAGTAACGGCGTTCATAATCAGGATAGCGAACGACATACCCTCCGGATAAGATCCGAAATATCTGATCACCACGGTCAGGAAACCTATTCCTATACCGTACCACACCATACCCTTCGGAGTCATGGGTGATGTCACATAGTCTGTAGCCATGAATATGGCACCCAGCATCAGACCGCCTGAGCACAGATGGTAGAGCGGATTTACATAAAGCATGGGGTTGATGAGCCACATGATGCCTGTAAGCACTGCAACAGTAGCGAAAATGGTTACAGGAATGTGCCATGTGATAACCCTGCGCCACAGAAGTATTACAAGGCCGATGAGCAGTGCAAGTGCACTCACCTCACCCAGACAGCCGCCTATGTTACCCAGGAACAGGTCCTTGAGTGCGGGCAGCTGATCGGCAGCGGCGGTATTGCCGCCTGCAATCTGGCCAATCAGATTCATAGGTGTAGCGCCTGTAACGGAATCGGCATAAGCGGTCAACTGATGAGGCACCGGCCATGATGTCATCTTGGCGGGGAATGAAATGAGCAGGAACACGCGGCCCACAAGTGCGGGGTTGAACGGGTTGTTGCCCAGTCCGCCGAATGCCATCTTGCCTATTCCGATAGCCACCAGGGCACCTACCACGATCATGTAGAGCGGCAGGTTGGACGGCAGGTTGAATGCCAGCAGGATACCGGTTATTATGGCCGATCCGTCAGCAAGAGTGGAAGGTCTCTTAAGGAATACCCTTGTGATGAACCACTCAAAGAAGAGGCAGGATGCCACTGATGTGGCGGTCACAATCAGTGAGCCCACGCCGAAATACACGAATGATGCTATGAGTGCCGGCATCAGAGCCACGATCACCCAGCGCATATTCCTCTCTATGGTGTCACCGCAATGAATGTGCGGTGATGTAGTAATATACAGTTTCTGAGCCATAATACCTTAATTCTTAGCGTTACGGGCGCGGATTATTCCGCCTACCCTGTTCTTGGCCAGACGAACCCAGTCAAGCAGAGGTCTGCGTGAGGGGCAGGTGCTCTGGCAGCAACCGCACTCAATGCAGCTCATAATCCAGTTCTCCTCGGCGCACTCCCAGTCCGATGACTCGGATGCCGTTGCCAGCAGATAGGGTTCCAGACCCATGGGGCATGCCTGTACGCACTTGGCGCAACGTATGCAGTTACGCTCCTCGCGGCGTGCGGCATCCTTCTCGGGAATAAGAAGTACTCCCGATGTTCCCTTGACCACAGGAGCGGTATCATCCAGAAGCGGACGACCCATCATGGGACCTCCCGATATCAGTTTGCCGGTATCCTCAGGCATGCCGCCTGCATACTCCAGCAACTGGCTGACCGGTGTACCCATCCTGACCTTGAGGTTGCAGGGATTCTTGACGCTCTGGCCGGTAACGGTGACGATACGCTCAAACAGAGGCTTGTTCTTAAGAACGGCCTCGTAGATGGCAAATACCGTACCCACGTTCTGCACCACGCAGCCCACGCTTGCAGGCAGAGCCGGCGGAGGCGGAACCTGACGGCCTGTAACAGCCTCTATCAGCTGTTTCTCACCACCCTGCGGATATTTCATCTGGAGAGGCATAACCTCAATACCGCTTACCATTGATATCTTGGATTTCATCAGTTCTATGGCATCGGGCTTATTGGCCTCGATACCTATAACTGCGCGGTCCACGCCCAACACCTTGAGGATTACCTTGATACCTATGATGATCTCGTCGGGATGCTCCAGCATCAGACGGTGATCGGCCGTAAGATAAGGCTCACACTCCACAGCGTTGATTATGAGAGTGTCAATCGTGAACTCCTTGGGAGGGCACAGTTTTACGTGAGTGGGGAAACAGGCTCCGCCCATGCCCACTATACCTGCATTCTTGATGCACTCCAATATCTCCTCTCGTGACTTTGTGCACTGAAGCACCAGTTTGTCGGAACGGTCAATTGAGGGATCCCAGTCATCGCCCTCCACATCAATGAATATGGCAGGCTTGCGCAGTCCGCTGGCATCGACTATGGTATCTATCTTGGCGACCTTACCTGATACCGATGAATGGATTGCTGCCGACATGAAACCGCCCGGCTCGGCAATCCTGGTTCCGACGCGTACAGTATCTCCTTTCTGTACGCAGGGTACAGCCGGAGCGCCTATGTGCTGTGACAGCGGGAAGACAGCCTGCTGGGGCAATGCCAGAGTCTCTATCTTTTTGTCCGCCGTAAGCTTGTTGGGCTCGGGGTGTACACCACCTATTTTGAAAGTATTCATAATACCTTATTTGTTTTCTGTTGATTCTGTCTCCTGCGGAGCGGCATCGGCCACGGGTGCCTCAACCTGAGGCTGAGGCTCAACCACCTTCTTGGGAGGGAAATTAACGGCCGTGATTGAGTGCTGCGGGCATTCGTCTACGCACTTGCGGCACAAGCGGCACTTCTCAAAGTCAATGTATGCCAGGTTGTTCTCAAGGGTGATTGCCTCGAACGGGCAGGCCTTGACGCACTTGCCGCAACCTATGCAACCAACTTCACAAGCCTTCTTGGCAACCGGACCCTTGTCCTTGTTTACGCAACTTACATAGACACGGCGGTCCAGTTTGTTCTTGTTGCGCAACTCAATGATCATGCGCGGGCAGGCCTTGACGCAGGCACCGCAGGCGGTACACTTGTCCTGGTCAACCACGGGTAGACCGGTCTCGGGATCCATCTGGATGGCCTCAAACTTACAGGCCTTGACGCAGTCACCGCATCCCAGACAGCCAAAGAAACAGCCTGTAGCACCGCCGTTCATAAGGGCGGCGGCAGCACAGCTCCTAGCTCCGTCATAGATACGCAGACCCGGGCGGTTGGCGCATGAACCTGCGCAACGCACCACAGCCACCTTCTCAACTCCAACCTCAACCGCATGACCTGTTATGGCTGCGATCTGTTGCATAACCTCACTCTTGCATGCCGAACACTTGAGTCCCTCCATAGAGTCGGCCTTGACGCACGCGGCGGCAAAGGCGGCACAACCGGGGAATCCGCACCCGCCGCAGTTGGCGCCGGGCAGCAGTTCGGTAATCTGACCCACTCTGGGGTCCTCTTCAACCTTGAATTTTCTTGACACGGCATAAAGCACCAGACCCAGAATGAGGCCGGTGGCGCCGAGTACAAGAACAGCAGTCAAAATAAACGTCATATCCTGTTTATTGTATTATCCTGAATTGAAAGTCCTTTTTAATCCTGTCACGACAGAGAAACAGCACGATGTAATAAGGTACCAGCACCGCCACCGATGCTATGGCCGCAATCTTCTCGCTGCCCGAAACCCTCAAGGCCGCGATAAGCGCGGCCAGCAAAAGCAGCAACGGCAACCCGAAAGCAAAAGCCACGGCTTTCATGCCCAGGCTCTCTGCACCGGCTACAATCACCGCCTGCCCTGTCACGTATTTTCCGGCATCGGCCGTATGGACCTCAACCAGTTTGTCCTTTGACTCGGCAGCACGGCATATGTTCCTTGCCTGACACCCTCCACAGGCCGATGACTGCGTAATGCGTACTATAACGTTCTGACCGTCAATTGAGTCCACAACGCCTTCGTGCCTTATGTCCTGTGCCATGAATACCCTTGTACCGTTTAATCCTACAAATGTAACACATTTCCGCTTTTCCAAATGCATTTTTATAGGATAAATATATATTTATTTAAACTTATCAGATAGTAAGGAGCGTCATTTGAAAATCAATCCTTATATTTGGCTTCCCGTAACTAACCAGATTTAATCCTAAACAACAAAATATGAAAAAAATCCTTTTACTGTCATGCCTGATGGCCGCATCGGTGATGCCTGTCATCGGCCAGGATTACGAGTATCCGTTCCAGAATCCCAAACTGTCATTTGACGAGAGAACGGACAACCTTCTTTCTTTGCTTACTCCTCAGGAGAAGATTGGCCTTATGATGAACGGTTCAATCTCTGTTGACCGTCTGGATATTCCCGCCTACAACTGGTGGAACGAGGCCTGCCACGGAATCTGCTATGATGACGTAACCGTATTCCCGCAGGTAATAGCACTGGGTGCCACATTCGATGCTCCCCAGCAGTATGAGATCTACAGCGCCGTCTCGGATGAGGCCCGTGCCGTATGGAACACCACTGACCACCATCAGATGGGCGTAACACAGCCTAACGGAAGCATCTGGCATAACGGACTCTCATTCTGGTGCCCCAATGTGAACATTTTCCGTGATCCCCGCTGGGGTCGTGGTCAGGAGACTCCCGGTGAGGATCCCTACCTGAACTCAGTAATGGGTACCCAGACCGTTCTGGGTATGCAGGGTAATGACTCAAAATACCTCAAACTGCACTCATGCGCCAAGCACTATGCTGTTCACAGCGGTCCCGAGCCTCTGCGTCACCAGTTTGACGTAACCGTATCAGGCCGTGACCTGTGGGAAACCTATCTGCCCGCTTTCAAGAGCCTGGTTATAGACGGTAACGTTCAGGAGGTAATGTGCGCATATCACCGTTACGAGGGTGAGCCCTGCTGCGCCAGCGACCGTCTGCTGCAGGATATCCTGCGCAACAAGTGGGGCTACAAAGGCCTGGTTGTTACTGACTGCGGTGCCATCGGCGACTTCTTCAACGCCCGCCAGCACGGCACTCACAAGGATGCCGCCAGCGCATCAGCCGATGCCGTCCTTTCTGGTGCTGACATTGAGTGCGGTACCAGTTATCGTTCACTGTCACAGGCTATCGAGCAGGGTCTCATCACCGAGGCCGATATCGACGTAAACGTTCGCCGTATCCTCAAGGCCCGTTTTGAGTTGGGTATGTTCGATCCCGCCGAGGATCTGCCCTGGGCAAACCTTGGTCTCGATGACCTGAGCAGCCCCGCCCACACCGCTCTTGCCAGCAAGGCAGCCCACGAGGCTATCGTTCTGCTCAAGAACCAGAACAGCCTTCTGCCTCTTAAGAAGGATATGACAATTGCAGTAGTAGGCCCCAACGCCGACGATGCACGCGTTATCCTGGGTAACTACAACGGCTATCCATCGGCAGCCAACACCAAGACCATCCTGGACGGTATCCGTGAGGCAGCCCCGAATGCAAAGATCATCTATGAGAAGGGTTGCGACCTGAATGTTCCCTATATCACAAAGCATTATGTATCAGAGATAAACGGCGGCAAGGGTCTGCATGCAGAGTACTACAACTCACTTGACTGGAGCGGAAAAGTTGCAGCCAAGGTTGACTACGACGAGCCCCTGAGCCTGAACACCACATCTCCCGCCCTCGCACATGAAGATTGCCCCTGGGCCGACGGTGTGAACATGACCGGTTTCTCAGCCAAGTATACCGGCAGTTTTGTTGCCGATTACACAGGTGACATGGTTTATAATGTACGCGGAAGTTCACGTTACAACTTCATCGTAAACGGTGACACCATTGCCAAGAACGCAGGTCAGGGCGGTGGCCGTGGCGGTTTCGGCGGCGGATTTGGCGGATTTGGCGGCCGTGGCGGTGCCGCATCGACTGTATTCCATGTCGAGCAGGGCAAGACCTACAACATCTACATCGACCTGGTACAGCCCGAGGCCCGTTCAGCATCATTCTCATTCGATATCTACAGCCGCGGTCCGGTTGACTTTGCAAGCGTTGTAAAGAAGATCGCTCCGGCCGATGTAATCATCATGGTAAGCGGTATCTCATCGGACATCGAGGGTGAAGGTCATGACCGTTCAGAGATTGAGCTCCCCGAGATCCAGCAGCAGCTGCTGGCCGCATTGGACGCTACCGGCAAACCCATCGTCCTGGTTAACGTATCAGGCAGTGCCATCGGTTTCGGAAACGTTGAGAGCAAGTATGACGCCCTTATCCAGGCATGGTACGGCGGCCAGGCTTGCGGCGAGGCCGTAGGTGATGTGCTGTTCGGCAACTACAACCCTGCAGGCCGTCTGCCGGTTACCTTCTACGCATCAACCGACCAGCTTCCTGATTTCCAGGACTACTCAATGAACAACCGCACCTACCGTTACTTCAAGGGCCAGCCCCTGTATGCTTTCGGTTACGGACTTAGCTACACCACATTCAGCTATGGCGAGGGCAAGACCGCAGGCAAGGCCAAGAACATGACCCTGACAGTTCCCGTTACCAATACCGGTAAGATAGACGGTGATGAGGTTATACAGGTTTACGTTAAGGCTCTGGATAATGCCGATGCCCCCATCAAGTCTCTGGCAGGATTCGCCCGTGTAAACATCGCTGCCGGTCAGACACAGAACGTGACCGTTGAGCTTAACAAGGACGCGTTCAGCTTTTACGATGAGGCAACGGACGGACTTAAGTTCCGTCCCGGCCGCTACCAGATAATGTATGGTGGCTCATC
>CAJOJD010000019.1:18268-19780 GCA_905234745.1 uncultured Bacteroidaceae bacterium
TAAACCCTCTGGGCGGAAAAGCCCTTGATAGTGTCTGCTCATGGCTACAAAACACGCCAAATACCGCCCTTATCAGGCCCGTCTCGCTGAATGATACCATCTGCCTTCAGTCTTGCAAGATGCTTTTCGATAGCTTTAGGTGTGACCCCTATGATTTCAGCGAGTTTCCGCGCAGAATAGTCGGGATGTTCCTTGAGGATCTGGATAATCCTCTCCCTACTTTTTTGCTTTTTCTCCCCACCAATCTGGATAATCTCCCCACCTTCTTCCATTGACTTGAGGAATGCTTCAATATCTGAAGACAGCGTTTTGATCATTTGTCCGGTCATGAAGTCGAGAAACGGGGAGAGGTCGTCTGACTCGCGAGTTGCAATGAGGGCGTTGATATAGTCTCCATTATCCTCCTTTAAAACCTTTGCCGGAACCAGCCCGAATTCGAATTGAATGTGGTTCATGATGAGCCTGGCCATTCTGCCATTTCCATCTGCCCATGGATGAATGGTGACCAAACGGTAGTGAGCTTCGAAGCTAAGCTCATATCTTTCCGAAATGGACATGGGACTTTTGCGCTGCGCATTCAGCCAATCGCAGAACTCCTGCAGTTTGGCCGGCACTTTCTGATAACTGATGTAAGAGCGCCCACCAACCCCAGCCGTGACATTGACAAGCCTGAGATCTCCGTTTGCGGAGGAGAAGTCACCGAGCGCAGTCTTGTAGGTTGACCCTGTGTTCTGCATCACTAGGCGAGACAAGCCTTTCAGTACATCGATGGTGATTTCTGTATGATTCTTGGCAAGACGGATGCTCTCTTCATAGGCACGCTTCAGATCCAGGTTCATCATCTGTTCGACGATGGTCTTGCCCTTTGCGGTGATTCCCTGATCGAAGAGCAGTTGGTTCTCAATCTCTGTCACTGTCGATCCCTCGATGGCGGTAGAGTGGGTGATGATTGAGTACAGATAGAACTTCTCGTAGTCAATCTGCGAGTCAATACCCAATTGCTTATACCGCTCAATCAGAGCTATCAATTGATCCATTCTTGTCATGGCAGTCGTCATTTCTCAATGCAAAGATATGACTTTTCTCCCTACTTATTGCTTTTTTTTTCTACCCACTTTTTATGGATTTTCTTACTACTTTCTTGCCTATCGAATGATAATGCAATATTTAGGGAAAATCTAAAAGCGGGATTCTACTCTGAAGTGCAACGCTTTGAAGCGTGACAGTATAACTTTACTGCCATAACAGAAAGATGCTTGCCGAGATCGAATGGAAACTTAAACACAGGCCCCGTAAGTCACTGGGTTACAGGACACCGTCGGAATACTGCAAACAATTAATTAACTTTGACTTTTGAAGTGTGTTGCTCTTCTAAATTGAATTCACCGCTTATATTTGTATTCGATAAATCGGAATTTACATCAACCATATGACCAACATCACCAAACTCCTTTGCTTAGGCCTCTGCCTCTGTGCAGTTGCCTGCGGAAACCCGTCACAGAAAGCGTCTGA
>CAJOJD010000020.1 GCA_905234745.1 uncultured Bacteroidaceae bacterium
GAGTGCATAAGTTTTTTTACTACCTTTGCGCCGCCGTTACGGGATAACGGCTATTCAAATCATTTATAAATTCAATAAAAACAACAACTTATGGCAGCAAAAATCAGATTGCAGAGAAGAGGCCACAAAGGTTACGCCTTCTATTCAATCGTAATTGCAGACTCCAGAGCTCCACGTGATGGAAAGTTTATTGAGAAGATTGGTACTTACAATCCTAACACCAATCCCGCTACAGTAGATTTGAATTTCGAAAGAGCCCTGTACTGGGTTAACGTAGGCGCACAGCCCACTGACACCGCACGTAACATCCTTTCACGCGAGGGCGTGTATCTTATGAAGCACCTCCAGGGTGGCGTTAAGAAAGGCGCTTTCGACGAGGCAGCAGCTCAGGCCAAGTTCGATGCCTGGAAGCAGGCAAAGGAGAGCGCACTGAAGGCCATCTCAGTTAAGGACGAGCAGGCTAAGCGCGATCAGAGCAAGGCTAAACTGGAAGCAGAGAAGAAAGTAAACGAGGCAATTGCCGAGAAGGTAGCCGCCAAGAAGGCTGAGGCCAAGGCAGCTGCTGAGGCAGCCGCAGCAGAAGCAGCAGCCGAGGAGGCAGCAGCAGAGGCTACTGAGGCTCCCGCCGAGGAAGCAGCACCTGCTGAGGAAGCAGCTCCCGCAGAAGAGGCTCCCGCAGAGGCATAATTCTCTAATTTGCAAAGCAAAAAATGACACATTAGGGTCTGACCCTTTTGTGTCATTTTTTTATATCTTTGAAAACACAAACTAACCTGATATGAAACGACTTATTGCCTTTGCCGCTGCGACTCTTTTGTTGAGCCCGACTTTTCCACAGAAAACTCTTAAGGGTGCGTATGCCGATGCTTTCAAGATGGGCTGCGCCGTAAACTCCCAGATCGTAAACGGACGTGACAGCCGATCGGCTCAGATCATACTCCAGCAGTTCAACGCCATTTCACCCGAGAACGACCTTAAGCCCGAGGTCATACACCCCACCCCTGACCGCTGGAACTTCCAGCCGGGTGACCGATACGTGCAGTTCGCTCAGGAGAACGGACTCTGGGCTCTTGGTCACACGCTTGTTTGGCATAACCAGACTCCCGATTTCTTTTTCAATCATGATGACGGCACACCCAAGAGCCACGATGAGATGGTTGAGACAATGCGCAGTTACATCGAGACTGTAGCCGGACACTTCGCTGGCAAAATCAACGCCTGGGATGTAGTAAATGAGATTATCGACAACGACGGCTCATACCGCAAGACCGTCTGGACCAACGCATTCAACGGCGACGGTGACGAGATCGTGAAACTGGCGTTCAAGTTCGCTCACCAGTATGCTCCCGATGCCGAACTCTACTACAACGACTTCAACGTATGGCGTCCGGCCAAGCGCGACGGAATTGCCCGTCTGGTACGTATGCTGCAGAAAGAGGGAATAAAGATTGACGGCGTAGGCATCCAGGCCCACTGGGGACTCAACTATCCCAAGAACGAGTATATCATTGCCGCTATCGACACATTCGCCGCACTGGGCGTCAAGGTTATGATCACTGAGCTTGACATAGATGTCCTGCCGCTCTCAAAAGAGGGTCAGGTGATAGGCAAATCACTGCAGGATCCAATGTACCAGTTGGAGGAGTTCGAGACCTATTTCGATCCCTACAAGAACGGTCTTCCCGACGATGTCCAGCAACAGCTTACAGACCGTTACCGCGAGGTGATGCAGATATTCTATGACCGTCGCGACAAGATAGACCGCGTTACCATTTGGGGACTGCACGACGGAATGTCCTGGAAAAACGGATCACCCATTCCCAACCGCACCAACTATCCCCTGCTCTACGACCGCAGCCGCAACCCCAAGCCCGCCTTCCAGGCAGTCTTGGACATACCAAAATGATACCATTGGGGTCTGACCCCAATGGTACTCTTTTTACTCTGCAACGTAGATTTTGCGGTAAGTGCCGTCAGGGCGCTTCTCTATGCAAAGACCGCTGGGCTTTGAGATAAGACGTCCGCTCAGGTCATAGTATTTGCTTTCCAAGACGTTGTCATCGGCCTCTGGAATAATGACGCCTGTTTCACCGTTGTCTATCATCAGAACAAAGGTGTTTACACTTTTTGCCGGCACTGGCAGAATCTTTGAATTGACGGGTTTAGAGATTTTTACTTCACCTTCCACGCAGAGAGACTCGTTGGACGTCGATCGTATGTATTTTCCGCTTTTAACCGAGAATGGCAGTTTGAGACTCAGTTTTACATCGTCATCTGAGGCATTGATTGCTATGACAAGCAGTGAATCGCCCTTGATGTAGACCGATGTTTCAAATTCCGCATTGGTGGTTACATTGGCATCGGCCGATGTCTCCATACGGGTTGAGCCGGTAAGATACTTTGAGAAGTGCGACATGACAAAGGCACGTGGCAGCAGAGTATTCTTTGTGTTACCGGGATTGTACTGGCTCTCGCCTGTTCCCACAAAGGCCCAGTGGGCGCGCATATACCAGTATATGTAACCCGTGCAGCCGGCCAACATGCATTCGTTAACCTCTTGGGCAAACAGCAGTTGCTCGCTCCAGTCGGGCAGACTTTTTATGTTGTCGCTCACTGAGTGCTCTGTCATCCACACCTCCTTACCGTATTGTGAAGCCAACTTGGCCGCACTTTTAAGGTTTCCCAATGGCGGATGTCCATAAATATGGCCGGCTATGATATCTACCTGATTACGTGCAGTCTCGTCATTGAGGAGCATATTGCTGTAACTTGGATCAAAGCCCAGAGGCTCGGCGCTTATAAGGCGGACTCCGCTATAGGTCTTGCGGTCAAGCTTATTGGCGTAGTTCTTGACAAGTTTGAGCTGCTGCTCAGGAGTATAGAGGCAGCCTGAATAGTCAACCCACCAGTCCGGTTCATTCTGGACCGATACCGCATCCATCACAACTCCCTGGGACTTCATGTACTTAAGGAATGAATTCATCCAGGGAAAGAACTTGGAATAGCAATCCTCACGCAGTTCGCCGCGTTTATACCCCTGTGATTCGCTGTTGCCGCCTTGTGCTGTGTTGTTAGTCTTGTAATCACCGGGAGGTGACCAGGGAGTACCGAATACGATACCGCCGCGCTGCTTTACGATCTTGGCCGATGGAACCGAGCCCTGCCAATCATAAGGCGTATCCCAACTGCCGTATTTTACATCGCCTTCAAAGTTGGGCGATATCTCCATTCGCATGATATTGAGTCCTATCTTGGATTCAGCGCCGTAAAGCAACTTTACAGGTTCCGTATCAGTACCGAAAGGACACATGGCTCCATCACATGCAGCTGCTCCGAAACCGGTTATCTTTTGGGATCTGACTCCGCTCACCGTCACTGTGTACGCTGCCTGGGCTAAAGTAACTGAAGCAAGAAGACAGACAGTGAATACAATCCTTTTCATAAATATCTTCATAAATATCATTCTAGTTTTAAATCACCGGGCTTGATCCAACCCAAACGGCGCATCATGGGGCCGAATATCAGGGTGAGTATAATGGGCAGGACTATGCAAATCATAATAAGACCGGTCCAATCGGCCCCTGTGACAACTGAGCGTGTACCAGCCAGTATCTCCTGGCTCCATCCGGTATAAACGCCTATCGGGCCGACAAGGCCGCAGGTTCCCATACCTGATGCTATTGCCGGACCGTTCATTTCAAGACGGAACAGGCACGTAGCCATGGGACCTGTAATGGCCGATACCAACGTAGGAACAATCCAGATTCTGGGATTCTTTACGATGTTGCCCATCTGGAGCATGCTGGTGCCAAGGCCCTGTGAGATGATGCCGTTCCAGCCGTTCTCACGGAAACTCAGGACTGCGAATCCAACCATCTGGGCGCAGCATCCGGCCAGTGCGGCTCCGCCTGCCAGTCCGGTCAGACTCAACGCTGCGCATATGGCTGCCGAGCTTATAGGGAGAGTAAGAGCCATGCCTACAATCACTGACACCAGGATACCCATCAGCAGCGGCTGTTTGGTGGTAGCCCACATAATCACATGACCAAGGCTGCTGGCGGCCGATCCTATTGCGGGGGCCCACCAGTATGACAGGCCTATACCTACCGCAATGGTAACCAGCGGTGTAACAAGAATATCTATTTTGGTCTCCTTTGAGACTGCCTTTCCGAACTCTGATGCAAAAATGGTAACAACATAGACGGCAAGAGGTCCTCCCGCGCCGCCCAGTTTGTTGGCTGCGGCTCCCACTGCCAGCATCGAGAAGAGCACCAGATTGGGTGTTCCCAGAGCGAATGCGATAGATGCGGCCATAGCCGGACCGGCCATGCTCTTGGCGAAACCGCCTACATCGACAAGCCACTGGATACCGGCCTGCTCACCAATCGTAGCAATGATTGTACCAATAAGCAATGACGCAAACAATCCCTGCGCCATTGCTCCCAGAGCGTCAACTCCGTAACGCTTGCCCGAGATGACTATGTTCTTTCTCTCAAGAAATGATTTGAACTTACTCATAGCGGGCACAAAGATAGTAAAATAGTACCAAAGGGGTCAGACCCCAATGGTACTATTTTGTTCTGAGTGCTCGCATTGCGTTGAGCACTGCCAGGACGGTTACGCCGACATCGGCAAATACTGCCATCCACATGGTGGCCAGGCCGGGTATGGCGAGCAGCAGTACAAGTACTTTAATTCCTATGGCAAACCAAATATTCTCTTTTGCTATGCGGATGGTGCGGCGTGCAATCTGAACGGCCAGTGCAATCTTTGAGGGTTTGTCATCCATCAGCACGACATCGGCAGCCTCGATTGCTGCATCTGATCCCAGAGCACCCATTGCTATGCCTATGTCGGCACGGGTAAGAACCGGAGCGTCATTGATGCCGTCACCCACGAATGCAAGCGTTCCGCCTGACAGCAGTCTTTCAACTTCCGACACCTTATCGGCCGGAAGCAACTGGGCATGATACTCGTTAACACCCACCTTCCTTGCAACTGCAGCAGCCACGTGCTCCTGGTCACCGGTAAGCATCACTGTCTTGTTTACACCTGCATCCTTAAGGCGAGCTATTGCCAGTGCCGAATCCTCCTTGATACGGTCCGATATCACTATGTGACCAGCATACTTGCCGTCAATTGCCACGTGTATGATTGTGCCTTCGTGATGGCAGGGACGCCACTCTGCCCCGACCTTCTCCATCAGCTTGCTGTTGCCCACTGCCACACTTTTGCCGTTCACATTGGCAATGATTCCGTGACCCGCGGTCTCCTGGACATCGGTTATAACACAGTCATCCTGCTCGTTGGGATAAGCGTTGCGCAGGGCCATTGCAATGGGATGCGTCGAGTGACGCTCCACATGTGCGGCCAGATGCAGCAGCTCATTGTTGTCAATCTCCTGCGGATGAACTGCCGTTACCTCAAACACTCCCTCGGTCAACGTTCCGGTCTTGTCAAAAACCACAGTCTTTACGCCGGCCAGTTTGTCAAGCAAATTTGAACCTTTAATAAGGATACCCTTGCGTGATGCGCCACCCAGTCCGCCAAAGAATGTAAGCGGGACCGATATCACCAGTGCACACGGGCATGATACCACCAGGAACAGCAGTCCGCGATAGATCCATGATGCCCAATCTCCGGTAATGATGCCAGGTATAACGGCCACCAATACTGCCAGGCCCACAACAATCGGAGTATATACGCGGGCAAACTTTGTTATGAAACTCTCGCTGCGGCTCTTGCTCTCGGCTGCGTTCTCAACCAAATCCAGGATCTTGGATACTGTCGATTCGGCAAACTCTTTTGTTGTACGAACCTTAAGCAGACCGTTCAGATTGACACAACCCGAAAGTATCTCATCGCCTTTGTTTACGCTGCGGGGCATGCTCTCGCCGGTAAGCGCTACGGTATCAAGACTTGACGTTCCCTCTATAACCACACCGTCCATCGGCACCTTCTCGCCAGGGCGTATAACTATTATCTCACCTACCTCAACTTTATCGGGAGCAACCGTCATCAGTTTTCCGTCACGCTCCACATTGGCGGTATCGGGACGTATATCCATAAGGTGTGAGATTGATTTGCGGCTGCGGCCCTCGGCCACCTCCTCAAACATCTCGCCTATCTGGAAGAACAGCATAACGAATACTGCCTCGGCAAACTGTGTTTCGGCCCCGGGCAGGAATCCAATTACTAATGCGCCTATTGTGGCTATGCTCATGAGGAAGTCCTCGCTCAGCGCCTCGCCTTCAAAGAGGCCTTCAGCAGCCTCCTTCAAGGTATCCCAGCCTACAATAAGATAAGGAACCAGGAACAGCAGCAGATACTGCCAATCGGCCCAATCTGTCTTTTTCTCAATGATCGCCGCAGCAATCAGTAATACTGTCGAAGAGATAATCTTTACAATACGGCCTCTGCCCTCCTCTTCCTCTTCGTGATGATGATGCTCGTGCTCATGCTCGCAGCATTCATTCTCGTGATGATGGTGATGTTCGTGTATCATATAGCGTTTTGTTTTATTTCCGATGCAAAGGTAGAGAGTCGCTGATGCAACCGGGTTGCAAACTCACCATCCCGCCAAAGTGTCCCACGCTCACCCCGCCCACAACGCTTCTGAGCCCCATCAGTGTGGGACACCCCCGCCAAATGAGCCAGTGTCCCACACCAACCCGCGAGAGAACGTATTCTCAACATGGTCAGTGTGGGACACTTTGGCGGAAAAGTTATTAGAGTAACTCCCAATCTTCTTCAAGTTTGCCCTCTTTCCTGAATTTGCGGTACTGTTCCTTTGTCAGTACCTCTATTACGCCATAATATCCCTGGCGGCCCCATATAGTCATTGACTTGGGATTCTTGAGATACCTCACGGCTTTCAGGCTACTCCTTTTTACACCCAGCAGGCTGGCCAGACTGTCGCGGTCATTATAGAAGTTTTCAAAATCAAACGATTCCAGTTTCGCCTCATCAAGATCATCCTTTAACTCAAAGTCTAATGCCACCAGCGGAATTATTTTATCCAGTTTTCTCATCAGGGAACTAACCGGAGGGCCGTACGCCAGATCACCGTTCTCAAATAATATATCAAAACCGGCCACTTTACCCTTAAGCACATCATCCACAGTCAGCAAAGAATCCGGCTTTTTGTATGATGACATATCAATCACCTTCTGGGCCGATACATGATTACAAACAAACGAGAATATCGAGAATGACACAAAGCAAACCACCTTGTACCACCCTTTTGCCAACAACACCCTGATTCTGCGTTTTTTCATATGACTAACTTTTTACCATTGGAGTCCTTCATCAACGGTCGTAATACCAAGTCCTTCAAACTCTGATATATCAATAACTTTCGAAACGTTTCTTGCAGGATATGATTCTCTTAACTCGACTTGGGGCAGAACCCTGTTTTGCTTGGTCTGAGGATCCAGCGGCTTGACCGGGCGGATATGAAAGTTGTCTAAACACGGGTATCCGTTTTTGTGAATCGTCGGCATCGGATAATGGCCTCCACAATCAAGATATCCAGGCCTGTTTTCATCATTTATGAAGTTTGTCATATAATTCCCTCTATAAATATCGGTTGATTCCACCACTTCAAAACGATATCCAACATCACTGGTTCTAACTATTTCATGAATAGCAGTTTGTGTTTCCCTAAAAAAGGTTGACTCGGTTTTGCGAGTCAACCTTTTTTTAGAGAAAGACAATAACAAATATTACAACTTATCGGTTGTATTTATCATTCTTTTTATATATCTTTGCAAAAACAACAATTATGACTTTTGATTCTATAATACCAGACAGTTTGTGGGCAGTCAGATATGACGGTGAGGAGGATAATGCTTTTTATCAGGCTTTTGATCAATGGAGCGATCCAATTTGGCTGCGAGACTTCTTCTTTCAGAACAAGAAAGATTTGAATGAACACTTTAAGATTACAAATATTGACAAGGCAATATACGAGACCATTGACAATGCAGACAAGTTACAGTGCTTGATTCTGGATTTGGCTCTAGAGTCAAATCTAGAACAAGTATTCAGACCACTTGAACCATCTAGGACCAGCGATGTCCTATTGGGAAAAGAGAAAGCAAAAGGCGAACCGGTACAACATAGTTCATGGTTGCGTATTTACGCCATAAAAGTTGGTGAAAGTGCATATATCATTACAGGTGGCACAATTAAACTAACTGCTACTATGCAAGAAAGAGAACACACGCTTGCCGAGTTGCAGAAGATGGAAATGGTCCGAAATCATTTGATATCGGAAGGAGTAGTTGATTCTGAAGGTTTTATTGATTTATTACAAACGCAATGAGCAAAGTTATAGACTATCTAAAGGCGCATCAGTCGGAGACTCCATCGCATTGGAGAGAGGAGGCCGAGTGGCGCAGAGCTAATAGGGATTGGCTCCGCTATTCACAGTATATTGCCATCAGAATGTTGTCAAGAATGGATGAGCTCCATATGACTCAAACATCTTTGGCCCAGAAAATGGAGTGTTCCCAGCAATATGTATCAAAGGTTCTAAAGGGTAAGGAAAACTTAAGTCTGGAAACCATCTCCAAGATTGAATCAGCGCTGGAAATAGATCTGATTAAAACAGCACTTACTTATGTTAGTGAGTACACATCTTATGAACCAGAACAAAAGAGTGTAGCAGAAACCCCTTTAGAATATGGGGAGAGAAAATAAAGAATTCAGTCTTCTGACTTATCAGGAAGATGAGCTGAAATGACGGCGGGATCCAGGAAGTAGACGGTGAAGGCCGATGAACTGGGAAAGCGATTAAAGAAGGGGTCTGTAGTTTGGTAGAACTCGATGGAACTGACCTTGCCGCTTGCCATCATGCCGCGGCGATAACGGCGGATATGACGCTCCATGCAGGGAATTACCTTAATTCCGGTACGGCCATCTTTCAATACCACACTAGCTACAATATGTTTCTTGGGCCGATGATCGATTGCCTGCTCCTGCTGCTCCGCGCTCAGGCGGTGTGACACGCTGATATGTCGATCAAACCGTTCGTTGATATCGGCCATCATTTTACGGAACAGAGGGCTGTGCCCAGGCATATCGACCGGACTGAAAAGGCCAATCCAGTAGTGGATCATCTCGTGGATGATTGTGTCGTCAATCTCCTCCTGGGGCAGGTCAAACCGCCGGCTTATACGTATCCTGAAATCAGAATACTCCAGCTTACCATGCCATTTGCGGTGCTTACGGAAAGCGCATACCCCAAAGTATGTCTTGGCATTGGTAATGGATATAGGAGGTTCAGGGAGCTTACCGTCAAACATCGTGACGTTAAACTCCCTGAACTTTTCCTTTACGTATTCTAAATCAGCCTTCATATTGAAAAATGACACAAAGGGGTCTGACCCCATTGTGTCATTCGATAGTTTCGCGTTTGAGGGATTCTATGTAGCGGTCTATGCGGCGCAGTTCATCGGGGATGCGGATGTTCTGCGGGCAGTCACGCTCGCAGCGGCGGCAGGCTATGCAGTGATCGGCCTGACGTACTGTGGGGATTGCCTCGTTGTAGGCCAGCAGATACTTGCGGCGGGCGCGTGCATAGTGCTCCTGCTCCTTGCTCTTTACATATGTGCCGGCGGTGATGTTGTCGTTGTAAAACTTGAATATGCCGGGAATGTTGATGCCGTAGGGGCAAGGCATGCAGTAGTTGCAGGCGGTGCACTTTACCAGCGGATAGTCCTCCATCTGGGTTGCCACATCAAGCAGAAACTTCTTCTCCTCATCGTCAAGGGGCTGGAAATCTAGGAATGACTCCAGATTATCCTGCAAGTGTTCCATATAGGTCATGCCGCTGAGTGCGCATAGTACACGCGGGAAACTGCCCACGTATCGGAAGGCCCAAGATGCGATTGAGCGCTCGGGCTCACGCTCCTTGAGCTTGTCTGCAATCTGAGCCGGTACGTCCGATAAGGCTCCGCCGCGCAGAGGCTCCATTATCACGATGGGAATCTCACGCTTATCAAGCTCGGCATAGAGGTAATCGGCCCGGGTGTTGCGGCCGTTGGGATGTTCCCAATCCACGTAGTTCATCTGGATCTGGACAAAATCCCAGTGGTATTTGTCGTGCAGGGCCATCATCTCGTCAAATCCGTCCTTGTGGCCGTGGAACGAGAATCCAAGCTTGCGGATATGTCCTGCCTCACGTTCTCCCAGCAGGAACTCCATTATTCCGGTGTTCTCAAAACGGTTGCGGAAATCGTTGCCGTCCTGGATGGCGTGCAGCAGATAGTAGTCTATGTGGTCTGTCTTGAATATCTCCAGTGAGTTCTGATACATGGTCTTGCAGCCGTCAAATGTGGAGTTACCGAATACAGACAGCTTGGTGGCAAGTATCCATTTGTCACGCGGATGGCGGTTAAGGGCCTCGGCTGTGGCGCGCTCGCTGTCACCTCCCAGATATACGGGCGATGTGTCAAAATAGTTCACACCGTGCTCCAACGCAAAGTCAACCAGGCGGTTAACCTCTTCCTGGTCAATAACCTGCCTACCCTGCTCGTTACGTTTCTGCGGCCAGCGCATGCATCCGTAACCCAGCACTCCTATGCCGGGATAGTGCTGCAGCATCTCTCCGTGCAGGTCCTTGTTTGACGTTCCGGTCTTACCGGGATTCTTGGCAGCCTTGGGGGTGCAGGAATCCAGTGCCAGTGCGGCAGCGCCCGCTCCCATATATTTGATAAAATCTCTTCTGTCCATAGTAATCAGGCATTGTGGTGAATAGATAATCCGTTAACGGTGATGGCGCTGATGGGGCGTGACGGGCAGAGGTTCTCACATGCTCCGCAGCCTATGCAGCGGTCCTCAACAACCGATGGAATCTGGTTGCGTGTACCCTGCTGGCGTACCATACGGATGGCACCCGACGGGCAGTGATATGCGCAGTTTCCGCAACTGTCCTTACCCTGTGCGGGAAGACACAGATCCAGGTTTACTTTGGCTACACCAATGCGGATGGTCTGTTTCTGATCGACCGTTACCGGCTTGATGGCACCTGCGGGGCAAACCTGGCTGCAGGCTGTACATTCCGGACGGCAGTAACCCTTCTCATAACCCATTACCGGCTGCATGAAATGCTCCAGGTCCGATGAAGGACGCAGAACGCCGTTCTTGCAGGCGCTAACGCAGAGCTGGCATGCGGTGCAGTGGTCATAGAAATGTTTCACGCTGCCGGCACCGAACGGAACCAGACGCTCCGAACGCTCGGGCGATTTCTTGTCAAGAACCTCGGCAAATCCACCGTGCATGTGGTCCTGCGCATGGGCAGCAGCACTGGCTGCAACAACTGCACTGGTTATCAGGAATGCGCGACGGCCCTCATCGACGGGCTCATCGGCCTTAACGTCACAAGACTTCTTGTTGCAGACCGTCTTGAACTGTATTGCACCCTCCTGGCAGGTCTCTATGCAGTCAAAACAGTCAACGCAGCGTGAATAATCTATCTTGTGGTTCTTGGTATCGATGCATGATGCCTTGCAGCCGCGTCCGCACTTGCCGCAGCCCGTGCACTTGCTCTCGTCAATCTGCACACGGAACATTGAGAAACGGCTCATAAAACTCAAAAGCGTACCTACCGGGCAAATGGTGTTGCAGTACTCACGGCCCCACATCCATGCGCATACGCAGATGATTATGAGTGTGAGCAGGCCTGTAATGAGCAATGCCGCTGTAACTGAGCCCGAGCACGCCGCTACTATTGACTGCACCATACGGCCATAAGCGCTGTAAGGTGCAATCAGTGCAATCAGCATCTGACCGCTTACGAACAATGACACGACTGAGAGCACAAACACTCCGTAACGCACCCACTTGTGCTCGCCCACAAATTTGAACTTATGGGTTTTCTTCTTTTTGAAAAGTTTCTCACCCTTACGCCGTATCCAGATTACAAGGTCCTGGAACACACCCATAGGGCATATTACAGAGCAGTAGATACGGCCAAAAAGCAACGTGATCAGAACTATGCCTATAATCACGGCAAAATTCAGGGCAAGCAGCGAAGGCAGGAACTGGAGTTTGGCCATCCAGCCCCACCAGTTGTGGCCTACGCCCAGAAAGAGCAGGGTTATCCCAATCAGGAACAACGCCGCCAGAATGATTCTACATTTCTTAAGCATGGTCAGTTAATTGACTTTTTTGCAAATATAAAAAAAGTGACGCAAAACGAAACGACCCCTTTGCGTCGTTTTAATAGATAAAGTTGAACTCGTCCAGATAAAGTGTACTCCCCTCACCGCCGGTAAAGTAGTCGCCGAATGAACTGGATGAAGCCACGACAACCACAAACTTTGGTGTCCGCTCATCACGGTAATCTATATTGAGGGTAAATTTTTTATAACCGTCCATGATGCTGTCAAAGGTAACCTTTCCATAGCCTATCACACGATCATCTTCAGGGTCCACAAACCTGTCCTTGGCCGGATCTACGGTAAACTGACTGTCCCAATCAGTCAACAGCACGAACACATGACCATTGTCAAGAGTTCCCTTTTTATCCTCATACGGTTTGTTGGCCACATTGATTGTCTTGGGCTTATAGCAGGCATATCCCTCAAGAGCCTTTGGCCTCAAAGTGAAGGGTATTCCCCAGTTGAGAGTTGCTGTCATCTTGGTATAATTGGTGGTGCCCATACTGCCGGTAAATATGCTGCCGGCCGCCAGTTTCTTTACTATAATAGCCTTTATGAGTTGCGTCTTCAGTTTAACGGCATGCTTACCCTCTCCCTCTACGGCCAGAAACTCGCTTTCCGGCACGCAGGTTTGTACTCCCAACGATGATGTACTGGAGTTGGCCGATTCCCATACCTTTCTCTGATTATCATCGGCCGATGAACCATAGCACACCCAGTCTCCGTCATCCTTGCTCCACAGGTCAAAGCTCATGTTGTATAACTGGCCGTCATCAGTAACGGCTGTAGACATATCACCAGCCTTAAGGTTTTCGTCTTTTCCAAACCAGTTATCAAACGCCGAACATGAAACCAACAGCGTTACCAGAAGAGCTGATAATAAAAAATCCTTACGCATAACAACGCAAAGATAAGTTATTTTACTGGAAATCCAACGAGAGTTGTCCGTCACCCAGAAGATTGAATGACATCCGGTGGTATGGTGTTGTTCCGTATTGTTTTATAGCCTCACGGTGCTTTGCCGTGGGATACCCCTTGTTCTCACGCCAGTCATACTGAGGGTACTCATCGGCAATACGGTTCATGAAATCGTCACGGTAAGTCTTGGCCAGGACCGATGCCGCCGCGATAGACATCATCTTGCCGTCACCCTTTACTATGGTGGTATGCGGAATGCCCGGGTACGGGATGAACCGGTTTCCGTCTATCAGCAGGTGTTGAGGGCGTATCTTAAGTTGGTCTATGGCGCGATGCATGGCCGTAAATGATGCCTTCAGGATATTGATCTTGTCAATCTCCCTGTTATCCACCACACCCACAGCCCATGCCAGAGCCTCACGTTCAATTATGGGGCGCAATTCATAACGCTGCTTTTCAGTGAGCTGTTTGGAATCATTGAGCAGCTCATTCCTGAAATCCGGCGGCAGAATAACCGCAGCCGCATAGACAGGTCCTGCCAGACAGCCGCGGCCGGCCTCGTCACAGCCGGCTTCCACCCTTCCCTCTATCAGATACGGCAACAATGGATTATGATTCATATGCTATTTGAAAATACTGTATCCTGAATTGAAAGCCAACGCTCTGATGTCATCCGTTGATTTGAGCTCAATCGAATTGCAATGCGAGCAGCCCGGCATATAGAAAACGTAACCGTCAGTGCAACCCAGCACGAACCGGTCCATACGGGCGTCATAAGCCAATGACAGGGGCCGATGCTCAAGCGACAGCGTCTGACCGCTTTCTGTATAGGTAAGGGTACGCTCACTCCATATGTTTCCTGCTGTCGATGTGAATACGGCAGGAGTGCCGTCATCGTGAGTTCCTGCTATGAATATACTGTTTTCTGATGCGCAGATGGCACTGAAACGCGTCTGATCATAATAGAGGAAGTATGTCCCGTTAAAATCCAATGCCTTAAATGATTTGCAGTCATCATCGGTAGAAAAGATGTTACCGTATGCCGTAAGGACAAATATCTTATTACCGGAACAGGCTATTCCTACCACTTTGTCCGCATTGTTCGCGATCTGCCGGTTGCACAGCCTGCGGCTCCTGCCGTTACGCTCCACACTCAGAATCATACAGTCGGGACTTACGGCAAGCACCCTTTCATTCCGGACCTCAATACCGGCCAGATTCATCTTAAGCCTGACGCTGTCCGATGCTACGCCGTCGGCATCGGTCCATTTCAGGGTGCCGTCGGCGAATGCCATCACAAAACCATCCTGATAGGGTTTTATATCCGCAACCTGAGGCGTTGCGGCCTGAACATAAAAAAGTGTCGCTGACCACAGCAGAGCCATAGTCAGTGACACTTTCATAATTATGTTCCGTAACAGGATCATTTACTGGTTATGCTGAACTTGTCAAAGCTGGCCTTGAACGGGGCTGCAGGAGTTGCAGCAGCACCCGCACCAGGAGCACCTGCACCTGCCGGCATACGCATGCCGCCCATACGTGCGTTTGCAGCACCCAAAGCGGCCATCACACCAGCCTGAATATCCTTAAGCACGACGTCCACCTGTCCTGCCTCTACCCACTTCTTGCCGTCGGCCGAATAGAATGCGGTATAAACGCTGCCAGCCTTTACAAGACGAAGCCAGATGGTGTTGTCCTTGATGCCGGCATCAGTCAGAGGCACGTTCAGAGTGGTCTTGGCGCTACCGTTCTCCTCGGCATAGAGTTGCAGGCTTCCAACTGCAGGAGCTGCAGCGGCCTGCTGCTGTCCACGGCGGAATCCCTGAGCGGCATAAACCAGCTTGACAAAGTGTGAGTCATCCTGATAAGCTACCAGACCTGCGTTCTGTGCAGGAGCTGCAGGAACAGCCGATGTCTGCAGTTTGGTCTCAATGGTCCAGTCTGTGTTGGCGCTCTGCAGCACAATGTTCTGGGCGTTGTCGGCAGCAGCTGTGATATCACCTGCAGCGGCTGTGATCTCCAGCACTCCGTCATGTAGCGCATAACCTGACTTTTCTTCACGTATCACGCTCCACTGTTTGCCCAGTGAGCTGCCGTTGAACTCATCGGATACGCCCTTGGTGCCAAAATTAACCATATAGGTGTCAGCATCGCCGGTAATGGGATCGGCAACTGTAACGACTGCTGTGCCAGGTACCTTATCGGCCTGTTCAACCCTTATGGCCATGCTCTTTGCCTTGGCCATGGCGATGATCTTGGAGGGCTTGCTTGCCAGCACGCTGTACTGCTTGTTGCCGGCCTTGAGCAGTGACTTGCTGCCGCTCTTAAGGCTAACCAAAGTCAGATCCGGGTTAACCTTGATTGAGTAGCTGTCACTCACACTCTTTCCGTTGTAGGTAACTATGGTGGTGATGGTTGCAATACCTGAGCCCACAGCCTTAAGCAAGCCGGTGGCATCGACGGTAGCCACCGCCTCGTTGCTGCTAACGTAACTGACGGTTGCCTTGTCCAGGCCGATGAACGAGTCATCGGTAAGGGCGGCCGATGTGATGAACTGTGCGGTCTGGCCTATCTCAAGAACCGATACACGGCAGTCTGAAACCACGGTCTTGAGCTGCGGAGTGAACTTGCCGTCCATGTTGGCCGATACGGTTCCACGGATATCCTGTGATGATGATCCTATCTCGAATATGTACTTGCCTGAATCATAAGTGATGCGCTCGTTATCCATATCCCAGAACCAGAGATCGGCGCAGTCAATCTCAATCTCAACCAGACGGGTCTGGCCGCGCGGAATGGTAACGCGCTTGAATCCCTTGAGTCGCTTGATGGGACGCTGCAGTGATGCGGGGCTGTCGGGAGTCTTCATGTAAATCTGGACAACCTCGTCACCGTCATAATCACCGGTATTCTTGACCTTTACACTGATGGTGATCTTGTCATCGGGAGTGATTGAACTCTTGCTGATCTTAAAGTCTGAATACTCGAAAGTGGTGTAGCTGATACCGTAACCGAACTCGTAAGAAACCGGCTTGGTAAAGTACCATAGCGTACGTCCGGGCTTGCCGTTCTCTGCACGGAGGGTGTAGTCGGTAATGGGCGGCAGATCCTTGACGGACTTGTACCAGGTAGCGTTCAGCTTACCGCCGGGGTTAACGTCACCGAACAGCACCATCGGAATGGCTGCACCCTGTGCCTGGCCGTTGTAACCGGTCCACAGAATACCCGGAATGTTCTCAAGGTTCTTGAAATCCTCAACCTCTACGCAACCCAGGGTCTGCATCACGACCACGGTGTTCTTGTTCTCCTTAGCCACAGCCTGAATCAGCTTCACCTGATTGCCCGGCAGGTTCAGGGTAAGACGGTCGGCCTCCTCGGTAGCGGTATTCTCATCGGTACCCACAAAAACTACTGCAACGTCACTCTTGCGGGCTGCAGCCAGTACATCCTCTGGAATCTCATCATCCTCGGGTGCCTTGTAAACCAAATACAGAGTCTGCGGGCCGTTGTAACCAAGCTTGTTCACCTTGGCCTCCATGGGGGTACTTGCGCCGTAAACGCCGCCTACCCTCTTGCCCGATGCGCGGGTTGCCTCGATGGTGCTTATCAGGTTGCCCTCGGGTGAGCCCACATGCACCTCAATGATACCGCCCTCGGTAGGAATGTTTGCACCGATGGTGATCTTCTCCACATTGATAAGGTCAATGTTTTCATAGGCAGTCCATGAGCCGTCATCGATTGAACGGACCTGCTCCTCGGTACCCATACCGGAACCTACGGTAATGCCCTCTGATGATGAACTGTACTGGGTAGCGTCATGACGGCTGGTAGCGCCATCGGACTTTTCAAGTTCGAACCATGCCACGTAAAGCAGGTTACTCTTGCTCTTGGTGCTTCCGCCCGATGCCAGAGTCACCTCAATGTCCAGACCCTTGTCGGCAATGTACTTGCTTATACCTGCGTACGGGCTTGTACGGCTTGACTGCTCGGGACGACCTGAGTACGGTCCAAGTTCCACGCGGTCAGCCTGCGGGCCTATCAGCGCAATACTCTTTATATTGTTGATGTTGATAGGCAGAGCCTTGGTCTCAGTACCCACAACCTTGTCGTTCTTGAGCAGGACCGGAGTACGGGTAGCAACCTCAAGGGCGATCGCCTGGCTGCGCTCGGAGTTCACGGTGCTGGCCGGATAGTTAGCATACGGAACCTTCATCAAAGGATCGAACTCACCTGTACGCATACGTATGATGAACATGTTCACCAGTGCGCGGTCCATATCGGCCTCAGTGATAAGACCCTTCTCAAGGGCACTCAGAGCGTAACGCTGATAAACGCTTCCGCAGTCAGAGTCAACACCCGCCTTGAGTCCGGCGGCGGTTGCCTCCTCGGCGGTCTCGACATAGTAGTGACCGGTGTAGATGTCCTCAATGGCGGCGCAGTCACCTGTAACATAACCCTTCATGCCGTATGTTCGGCGGGCAATCGTATCAAGATACAGGCCGCTGGCCGATGTAGGCACGTGATTGACGGCATTGTACGATGACATGATAGAAGGCAGGTCGTCCTTCTCAATGAGTTCCTTGTAGGGATAAAGATAGAACTCACGCATGTCGCGGCTGTCCATATTCGAACTGCCCACGTGGCGGTCAAACTCACTGTTGTTGGCAAAGTAGTGCTTGGCGCAGGGTACTGCCTTGATGTACATGGGGTCATCGCCCATCATACCGCGTACGAATCCGCCGCTCATTACGGCTGCCAGGAAAGGATCCTCACCATAACTCTCACCAGTACGTCCCCAGCGCGGGTCACGTATCGGCTCAACTACCGGACTCCAGAATGTAAGACCCTTGGTGCCGGTCTGGAAAATGGCGCGGGCCTCATCGGCTATGACCGATGCCTCCAATGTTGAACCCAGAGCCACACTGCCGGGGAATGATGTAGGTCCCTGCAGACCTACCGATGCGTTGGCACCGGCAAGCACTCCGTGAAGCGCCTCGCTCCAGACATTGTACTGCTTTATGCCCAGACGGGGTACGGCAGCCATGTTATTGCCCAAAAGGGCCTGTTTCTCCTCCAGGGTAAGACGTGACACCAGATCGACGGCACGCTCCTGAAATGAATAACTCGTGTTCCTGTAAACCGGAACAGATTCCTGAGCTGACACCGGCAAGGCAATGAGCGCCAGTGCAGCAACGATGGTTAGTAATTGATTTGACTTTCTCATATTATCATGAATTGATATTACGGTTTATGACACATCATATGGCAAATATACAAAAAAATGTACCTTTGCAAGCCGATTTTCCACACAACAACCACAATGAACTGTGACAATGACAACGAGTTGTTTCCCATAGTCGATGAGGACGGGAATGTACTTGGCAGAATCCTGCGCGGCGAGGCCCACAACGGTTGCAAAGTACTGCATCCCGTAGTTCATCTGCACCTTTTCAACTCAAAGGGAGAACTCTATCTGCAGCGCCGCCCCGACTGGAAACCCATCCAGCCCGGCAAATGGGACACCGCAGTAGGAGGTCACATTTCATACGGCGAGACCGTAGAGCAGGCCTTCAAGCGTGAAGTAATGGAGGAACTTGGCATCAGCGTGTCCGATGCCACACCGCTGGGCCATTACGTCTTTGAGAGCAAAGTTGAAAAAGAACTGGTATACGCCTTCAAGACCATCTACGACGGCAAGATCACTCCAAGCACCGACGAGTTGGACGGAGGCCGGTTCTGGACCCGCCAGGAAATATTGGATGCCATAGGCCACGACATCCTCACTCCGAACTTTGAATCGGAATATCTCAGGTTTTTCGGTCAGAAATAGAACCAGTGCCAGCTCAGTCCGCCCTGACCGGGACGGTATTCCAGTGCGGGTGTGGGGAGTTTTATTCCACTCAGCACTCTCAGAATGTGTTTCAGAGTTTTGTTTTTGCAGGGAATGCGCGAAATGTCAATATCTGGAGCCAGGAACAGCCTGCGCTGACGCGCGTCATTGGGCATGTATGCCAACTGGCCGGGTGCGTTTACCGGATCATACTCCCAACCGCGGCCCCAGTTGCCGTCCTCACCTACTTTTCCGGCAGGCTTATAGTTGTTGAATTCACCGGTCATACCCTCTGCGCCGTATCCTATCGCCCAGCCCAGCCATGAGGGATATCGGCTTTGTTCTTTCATGAAAAGAGCCTTGACATCGCAGGCGGCCCAGATGGTTATGCCGCTGTAATCCTCATACAGACGGTCAAGCCAATCCTTACCTATTATGTAATCCCTCTCCATGGTTAGAGGGTTACTGACGTTGTATTTGGAACAGCCCGAATAATGATAGGAGTATTTCAGTGCAATACGTTGCTCGTGCCAAAGTGCCTGCTGACCCATAAAGAGTCCTGTGCCAAGGATATTCGCGCCCATATCGCCCCACGAGAAGCCCCAGTCACTGGACAGACCGTCAAATATCTCGACCATAGTCATTACGGCCATGCCCAGAGGAGCGCCATACAGAATGGAACGTTTCTCATCCATGCCGGTCATTCGCATGGCCTCATAACCGAAATTGGCCAGATTGTAGCAGGAGTTTGCGTGACCCACCTTGTCCATCTGCAGCCACTCGCTGTTGTCATTGCAGAAATGGAATCCGCCAGTCTCAGATCCGGAATACCATGACACATAGAGCGATGACATTATACCGGTAATAAGCAGAGCCTCCGAGCCAAGCACGATCGCAGAGCTCTTGCTCAGTTTTGGCTTTTCACTATTATCATCATCGGGGGCCGATAAAGGAGGCAGAGAGGTTGAAAGGGATAAACTTGGTGTCGATGCGAAATAGTCATATGCTTTTGACGGAAGTACCAGAATAACAGCAAGCAACACAAACGACACAAACCTCTTCATCATAATCTTCTTCAAATTGGCCGCAAAGGTACAAAAAGATGCGTATATTTGCGTAACAGAGCAGGGACTATGAAGTGGATTGAAAGAATTATCTGGACTTTGGCATTAATGGCTGTCGCGGGACTGGCGTATATCAGATTCCATTACTGGAACAGTACCCGCAGTCTGACACCCGGAAGCATTATTCCTGAACAGACCTTCAACTGGGTAAAGATGGACCGCTTCTTCCAAATTTACGATATTCCCGATACCATCTTTTCACTCATGCAGGGCAAATCATACAAGGATAACTGCACGATCCCGCGCAGTGACCTCAAGTACCTTGTCTTTATTCACCGCAATCTTGAAGGTAATGCAGTAGTAGGCGAAATGGTTGTCAACCAGCTCATTGCGACCGATATCATAGAGATAATGGAGCAGCTTTTCCTTAAATCATATCCCATAGAGAAAGCCAGACTGATTGATTACTATGATGCCGATGATGAAACATCCATGCGTGACAACAATTCATCGGGTTTCAACTGGCGTTTCATTAAAGGTACCGACAAACTGTCAAACCACTCCACAGGCCTGGCCGTCGACATAAATCCGCTTTATAACCCCTATTACAAATCAACTAAGCGCAGGGAGATAATCCAGCCTCAGACCGGACAGCCATATCTGGACCGTACGGCCGATTTCCCGTTCAAGATAACCGAAGAGGATTTATGCCACGCTCTCTTTGCAGCCCACGGCTTTACATGGGGCGGCTCCTGGGAATCGCCCAAGGACTACCAGCACTTTGAGAAAATTGAACAGTAATTACTGTTTCATCTTCCACCAGTCAATGGCAAAGAGGTCCTTACCGGCTCCGGTGAACAGCAGGTAAACGTCATGTGTGCCGCGGATACGGCGTTTGAATCTGTACTTTAGAATATTGAATTCCGTCTTGCCGCCGTTGGGCTTAACCAGGATATTGGCTTTTGCCGGACCATCAAGGCTGTCCAGATAAACCTGAATGCAACCGTATCCGTCCGAACCCACAGCTATCTGCATCTTCTTGGCTCCCTTCTTTTTAAAGTCCACTCCACGCACCAGGATATACTCACCGTCATCGATATCGTGGACATACATATTTCTGGGCAGGTAGCCAACAGCATCATCATACTCAAAATCGGTATCAAGATATGATGTCTTGAGTCCATAGCCCCAGGCCATTGTCTCAGCCTCTACCCTACGGTAGGGATTGAACGGAGCCACCTGCTCAACCACATTGTCTATGAAATAGGGAACTTCCTGAATGGTGCCGTCCTCGTTGTAATGCATCTCGGCCACCGATACGGAACGCTGCTCGGCATGTGCAAAGGTCTTAAGGTGCATGACGTCATAGTTAAGGCCGAATACATAGCTCTTGCCCTTATACTCAATGATTCCGGGATGGTTGCCGCGTGTACGGACGGTGTGGTCCATGATATGACCTTTGTACTCCCAGGGACCCTCGGGACCGTCACTCATGGCATAACCTATACCCTCGGGACAGCAGGTCGATGCAAATGCCAGATAATAGTGGCCGTCATGCTTCCATATCCACGGACCCTCCTGATAATCCTCTATCTTGGGATGTTTCACGATCGGTCCGGCCAATGAAATCATATCCTTTCCCAACTTGACTGAGTAAACCTCGGGATTGCCCCAGTACATATAAGCCTGACCGTCATCATCAATCAGGATTGTGGGATCTATGTCATTCCAATGCTCTTTCTGCCATACCAGCGGCTCGCCTATGGGATCATAGAACGGTCCGTAAGGAGTTTCGGACATTAGCACGCCTATACCGTGGCCGTGAATGGGACAATACATGTAATATGCGCCGTTGGCCTCGACAACCTGTTCGGCCCACGCACCGTTCTTGCCGTCAAAATACTTGAAATTGTCAAGCGAAGCAACCGGTCCGTAATCCTGCCAGTTTACCATATCGTCCGATACGTACAGCAGCCAGTCAAACATCTGGAAACCGCGTGCACCGTCCTCATCATGAGTGGTATAGAGATAAACCTTGTTGTTGATTACAACCGGTGCGGGATCGGCCGTGAAACGGGTCTGTACTACCGGCATGTTGGCATGGGCGTTAAACTGCCACCAGTCAAGTGTGAACGGTTTCTCCGTCTCGCAACTGAACTTGAGATATACATCGTGTACGCCCTTTACATCGGTATCAATCAGATATGTGAACGCTGCGGTGCGGAATCCGGCATTGTCGGTATTTACGGGTACCTTGCAGAACGGCTCTCCCTCCATATTGTCAATATAAAACTCAATGGTGCCCTTGCCTTTCTGCTCACCTACTACAACCACTACGGCTTTCTGGCCGCACTCCTTAAAGTCAACTGAGCGTACTCGGATCCAGTCACCATCATCGATATCGGTCACAAAATGGTCCTTTCCGGCACGACGGTCAACCTTGAGTCCGCGTGATTCGGCCTGAGTCTCAGCCTCAACGCGAGTGTACGGATCCAGGTTCTTGACCGGGGTGACAACACCCTCCTTTGTGAATGGAATGAACGGGAATGAGCCGTCATCGTTCCACTTGAACTCCTCGACGCAGGCCGAGCGGTTGTAACCGCCGCCACCGGGCAGTCCGCCGTTGTGGTAGAACATAAAGTCACGGCCCTTGAATGTGATGTTTCCGCCATGAATGGTAAAGCTGTTCTCTGCCTCATCCATAATGCGGCCGCGATATGTCCAGGGGCCGTTGATGGTGGGAGCAGTTGAGTATGCCATATGCTCGGGCACGCCGCCTGCGGGGTATGATATGTAGTATGTTCCGTTGCGTTTCATAACCCACGGACCCTCCTCATACTGGGTCATCATCTCGTTCTGGCCCTTGGCCCAGTTCATCTTGGACTGGAGTTCACCAAAACACTCGGGATCGTGATAGCCGGGCACCTCCTGCCAGCCGTCCTTGAATGAAACCATATCGTCATTCAGCTCACCGTACCAGAGACCCTTGTTGCCCCAGAACAGATAAGCCTTTCCGTCATCATCTATAAAAACAGTGGGGTCGATGAATCCGAATCCCTCGGCCAGCGGGCCGCCGATAGCATCGGTCCAGGGACCTTGAGGATCATCGGCAACGGCAACTGCCAGAGCGTCACCGCCGGTAGCCTTGTTGCAGCATACGTACCAGTACCACTTGCCGTTACGCTCTACTGCCTGGCATGCCCAGGCGCGCTGTCCCTGACGGGCCCACTTGAATGTGGCGGTTGACACCTGGGTTCCCAGATAGGTCCAGTTCACCATATCCTCGGTGCTGAACACCATCCAGTCCTTCATGTTGAAGTCACGGTTACGGCCGTCCTCATCATGATCGGTAAAGAGATATACCTTGTCACCGTATACGAACGGTGCAGGATCGGGAGTAAACACAGTGCTTATAATCGGGTTCTGGGCCGATGCCAGAACGGGCAGAGTTGCTGCCAAGGTCAGTAATTGCTTAAAAGTTTTCATAAGTTAGGGTTATTGATTATTCGTTTTTGCAAAAGTTTATGAGTTCGCGGTAGAGCCGCTGGACCGGAAGGCCCACCACATTGAAGTAACTGCCCTCAATGGCTTCGACGCCAACGTATCCTATCCACTCCTGGATACCATACGCGCCGGCCTTGTCCATGGGCAGTCCGCTCTCCACGTAACTGTTTATCTCATCGTCGGTAAGGTTGCAGAACCGCACCTTTGTGGTTACGGCAAAACTGCGTTCACGCTCTGCGGTCATGAGTGTTACGCCCGTAATGACCTCATGCCATCGGCCCGAAATCAGCTTGAGCATACGAACCGCATCGGCCTTGTCATGGGGCTTTCCAAGCACCTCACCGTCCACGTAGACTATGGTATCGGCCGTGATTACAAGTTCATCGGGAGCAATGGTTGCCTTATATGGAGCGGCTTTCTCACGTGATATGTAAAGCGGGATCTCCTCACCTTTGAGTTCATGGGGCCAGGATTCGTCAATGCCGCCAATTACCTTGACGGTAAAGTCAATTCCCAGACCGCCCAGCAGTTCGCGGCGGCGGGGTGAGTTTGATGCAAGTATTATCCTGTACGGGAATTCCATATTACCAGCCGAATGCGTGGTCATCCTTCATCCACTTGCCCTGTACCTTGAGTATCTGCTCCAGCACGTCACGTACGCAGCCCTCACCTCCGTTGTAAGGCGATACGTACTTGCACAGCGACTGTATCTCGGGGCATGCATCGGCCGGACAGCAAGGCAGTCCGCACTTGCTCATGACCTGCCAGTCGGGGATGTCATCACCCATGTAGAGAATCTCACCCGGCTTAAGGTCATATTTGGCCACAAACTCATTGAAATCATTGATCTTTATGCTTGATGCAATGTACACATCCTTTATGCCCAGCCCCTCGTAGCGCTTGCGGACCTCCTCCACGCGGGCACCGGTAATAATGCAAAGGTGCAGGCCCATCTTTACTGCCAGCTGCATGACATAGCCGTCCTTCACGTTTACCGTACGCACGGGATCACCATTTGGAGAAAGGTTCATAACGGGTTTGCTCAACACCCCGTCAACATCAAAGATCAGGGCTCTGATAGCGTTAAGATCGTAATTTATCATTTGAGTTCCTTGTTTATGTCAATTGAAATAAGTCTGTAGAGTTCGGCAAACTCAGGGTTATCCTTGAGCAATGCCAGATGCTCGTCTATCACTTTGCGGTCACCGCGAACAGCCGGTCCGGTCTGGGCATCCTGCGGCTTTATGCTCTCCACCTTGCGGGCGGTTTCGCGGACCAGCGGCAGCATCACGCGGAAAGGCACACCTTCTGTTTTAAGCAACTGCTCTGCGATAGCGTACATATGGTTGCTGAAATTGCAGGTAAACACAGCTGCCAGGTGCAGTTTTCTGCGTCCCTCAGAACTCAGCGGCGTGACATCGGGAGATATGGTGAGAGCCAACTGCCTTATGTCGTTTAGTATCTGAGCCGATGAGCCCTCAATGAACAGCGGCACCTGACTCCAGTCAATGCGGCTCTCCTTAGAGAATGTCTGCATGGGATACAGCACACCGTACTTTTTGGCGCTGGCCTCACGCCAGATATCCATCGGAACGCTCCCAGCAGTATGTAAAAGCAATGCGCTGTTCAGACTGCCGGCAATTGCTGGAGCCAGTTCCTTAAGAGCATCGTCCTTAAGCATCACGATTGCGGCATCCGATGCCGGAACAGCTTTTAAGTCAGTGGTATATGTCGCGCCCAGACGGTCAGCCAGGATACGTGCAGACTCCACGGTGCGGCTGTATACCGCCGTAATCTCATGCCCGGCCTCCTTAAGCCTGGGACCCAGACATGTTGCTACGTTTCCTGCTCCTATCAGCGCTATCTTCATCTCAGAACTTTCCCTGATGAACTTTACTCCACTCTATCTTTTCATCCTCGTAGGGCTTGCGGTCCATGTTCTTGTAACCGAATCCCACAATGCACAGAGGCTCGTACTGATCCGGAACGCCCAGCAACTCGGCCAGATACTGCTTTGTTGACTTGCCGTCGGCGCCAAAGCGGCCACGCTGGTGGCACCAGCAGCTGCCCAGACCCAGATCCTCGGCCTGCAACTGCATGTCAATTGCTGCAATGGAGCAGTCCTCAACCCAGCAATCCGTCTTGGTGGGATCACCCAGCACCACTACAGCAAATACTGCCTCTGCCAGGAAACCTGAACCCATCTCGCGGCTCTTGGACAAAGCCTCCAGTGTGGCGGGATCATCGACAGCAATGAACTCCCATCCGCGGTTGTTCTTGGCGGTGGGCGAAATCAGGGCTGCACGCAGGATAGTACGTTTCTGCTCCTCGGTGAGTTTCTGTGTGGTAAACTTGCGCATGCTCCTGCGCGTTGCTATAAGATTACTGAAGTTATTCATTACTGCAATTATTAAGATTGTGCGAATATAACAAGAAATCGCGGCCCGCATATAATTTGGAACGTTATTTTACGTTTAGACAATGAATGAAACCCAAGGCACTCATGGTATTGGCGGTCTGCATGGCATTGCCCGTGCAGGCTCGTCGTGTGTACTTACACGGGCGCGTGTACGACGAGGGCGGACAGCCCGTTGAACTGGCCACGGTCAACGAGGAGAGCACCCTCCACTCGGCCATGACCAACCTCAAAGGCGAGTATTCATTCACCGTCAACAGCCGGTCCGATACCCTGAACCTGATATTCCGCATGGTGGGTCACGAGACGCGCAGACGCACTCTCATCAGCCCGGCCGATACAGTCCAGCTCGATGTGATGCTCCCCACCTCCAACTACACTTTTGAGAGCGTCGACATCAACGCCACACGCCGCCGCAACGACGGCATGCAGGACATCGGCTCCGAAGGACTCCGTTTCACGGCCGATGCCAACGGCGGCTCCGTCGAGTCCATCATTGCGACGCAGGCAGGTGTAAGCACCCACAACGAGTTGAGCAGCCAGTACAACGTGCGCGGCGGTAACTTTGACGAGAACAGCGTCTATGTAAACGGCACCGAGATACTGCGTCCGCTGCTGGTACGTGCCGGACAGCAGGAGGGTCTGAGTTTCATCAACCCCGACATGGTGGAGTCCATCAGTTTCTCCACCGGCGGATTCAGCGTGGCATACGGCGACAAGATGTCATCGGTCCTGGATATAAACTACCGCCGTCCGCAGGGATTTGAATCAACGCTTATGGCCAGCATGCTGGGTGCCAGCGCATATGTGGGCGCCGGTAATGACAAGTTCAGTTTCTCGGGCAGCGTCCGATACAAGACCACCCGATACCTGCTGGGCACGCTCGACACTCACGGCGAGTATGACCCCTCGTTCCTGGATTACCAGACCTACATGTGCTGGACCCCCGATACCAAATGGGAGATAGGACTGATAGGCAATGCCGCAGTCAACCGATACAATTTCACGCCCACTGACCGCAATACCACGTTTGGTACGGCCAAGGACCCCAAGCACTTCAAGGTCTATTATGAGGGCTGGGAAAGCGACCGTTTCAACACGCTGTTCGGCGCTCTGGACTTAAAGCGCAAGGAGGAGAATTCCGTCTACCGCCTGAACCTATCGGCGTTCAGCAGTCATGAGAGTGAGTCTTTTGACATTCTGAGTCAGTATTGGCTTGATGAGGGCAGTTCCGATGAAAGTCTGGCCGTAGGCTCGTTCATGAACCAAACGAAAGCCATACCGACTTCATCGGTGGTGAACTCACCGTAGCCACCTTCAGTTGCCAGGCTGGGGCTGGTGCTACGATAGAAACCTTCTTCGTTGACATAGATTGCGTGACTCGGCCGGCTACACCCTACCCTACACGCAGACAGGCCCCATGGAGATGATATACTCGCTCAAATCGGACCACGGCATTTCAAACGACAAGGCCGCCGCATTCATTCAGGACACATACCGTTTCAACACCGGCGTGGGACTGTTCACCCTGAATGCAGGAGTACGTGCCGCATGGTGGAGCTGGAACAACGAGGTCACGTTCAGCCCCCGTCTGATGGTGGGATTCACGCCTGCCTTCAATGAGGATTTCACCTTCAGGTTCTCAACCGGAGTCTACTATCAGACACCTTTCTACAAGGAAATCAAAGACACCGTCAGCACCGGCGGCACATATCAGGTCAACCTGAATAAGGAGATCCGCTCGCAGCGTTCAATACAGTTCGTACTGGGAGGCGATTATGACTTCCGCGTCTACAACCGCCCGTTCAAGTTCACCACCGAGATTTACTACAAGAAACTGGACCGACTGATACCCTACAACCTGGATAATGTAAGGATTGAAGAACTGCGCCTACGGTTATGCGGCAGGTATCGACATGAAACTCTACGGAGAGTTCGTTCCGGGTACGGCGTCATGGCTCACCTTCTCACTCATGAATACCCGTGAGAACATAGGCGGCAAGTGGCTGCCCCGCCCCACAGACCAGCTCTACAACCTGTCGCTCTACTTCACAGACTACTTCCCGCACAAGGAAAGCTGGAAAATGTCACTGCGCTGCTCACTGGCCGACGGACTGCCTTTCGGCCCCACTCACAGCGGCCGCGAGAAACAGGTGTTCCGAGCCCCCGCATACAAGCGTGTGGACATCGGCCTCTCATATAAGATCTTTGATTACGACAAGCATCCCCACGTCTACGGAAAGTCAGGATTTTTCAAGGATATATGGGCCGGCGTTGACTGCCTCAACCTGCTGGGTATAAACAACGTCAACTCCTACTACTGGATCACAGACATCTCCAACACCCAGTTCGCCGTCCCCAACTACCTGACCGGCCGCCAGCTCAACCTACGCATCATCGCCAACATCGGCAAATAGCACAAAGGGGTCTGACCCCAATGTGTCAAAATCTGCGCATGAGCCAGTCCCACCAGCGAGCGGGCAGGAGCGCATGCATTGTGACGATGAGACCGGAACCTGCGCCCAGGCGGTAACGCGCTCTTGGGTGGCGTCTGTTTACGGCCTTTGATATTGCCTTGGCCACCCTGTGGGGCGAACTGAGCAGGTTTGAAGTATATCCTATTCTGAACAGTTTTGCGGTTCTGACACCCTCCTTCTCGTAGGCCGATCCGCGCGATGATTCTTCAAGATGGTCTGCCGCAATCAGGCCCCAGTCGGTCTTGATTCCGCCCGGTTCGATCATGCTCACATCTATTCCGAACGGCTTGACCTCCATCCTAAGGGCATCGCTGAAAGCCTCGACCGCAAATTTGGAGACATTGTACCATCCTCCGAACATGATCACGGCCTTGCCTGCAACCGATGACGTATTGACGATTCTTCCGGAATGCTGCTCACGCATATGCGGCAGCACAAGTTGGGTGAGCCGTGCCAGACCGAACAGGTTCACCTCCAGCTGACGGCGGGCCTCCTGCATCGGCACATTTTCAATGGCTCCCAGATAGCCGTATCCGGCATTATTTATAAGAACATCTATTCGCCCATCGGCCTTAATTATTCCGTTGACGCCGTCAACCATTGACTGTTCATCGGTCACATCCATGCGGATGGGTACCACCCCACTCTCACGGAGTTTATCCATAAGTTCAACCCTTCGGGCTGCGCCATAAACCCTGTGCCCCTGACGGGCAAGCATCTGAGCGGCGTCAAAACCTATTCCGCTGCTGGCTCCGGTTATGAGAATTACCTTTTTTTCTGTCATATTGCTGCAAATTTATCACTTTTGCCATATGTCAGACAGTTTGTTAAATAAAATAATTAACTTTGGGGCTCAAAAGCGAAAAGTCAACAATCATTAATTCATAAATTCAAGTCAACTAAATGAAAAAGTTTACAACTATCGCACTCATCGCATGTGTTGCACTGGTGAGCGCATGTGGACCCAAGGATCCGGGTCTTAAGGACGCCTACAAGAACTATTTCAAGATTGGTGTTGCCGTTACTCCCCGTAACGTGACTGATTCACTTCAGGCAGCAATCATCCTCAAGGAGTTCAACAGCATTACAGCTGAGAACTGCATGAAACCGGGTGAGATTCATCCGCAGCCGGGTGTATGGAACTTCGCACAGGCCGATGCTATCGCAAACTTCTGCCGCGAGCACGGTATCAAGATGCGTGGTCACTGCCTGGTATGGCACAGCCAGTTCGCAAACTGGATGTTCAACAAGTATGACGAGAACGGCAACCAGGTCGTAGAGCGTGACGAGAACGGCGATACCATTTGGGTAGAGCAGCCTGCTCGTGGCGGATTCGGCGGTTTCGGCGGATTCGGCGGCTTTGGTGGTCCCCGTCCTCAGGGTGCTCCCCAGGGTGCTCCTCAGGCAGGTCAGCGTCAGGGCCAGCGTCCTCAGCAGGGCGGCCAGCGTGCCCAGGCTCCTGCTCCTCAGATGACCAAGGTTCCCAAGTATGCCAAGGCAACCAAGGAAGAGTTCTACGATTCACTCCGTGCTCACATCCAGGTTGTTGTTAACCGTTATAAGGATGTAGTTTACTGCTGGGATGTTGTCAACGAGGCTATGAGCGATGCCAATAACCCCGATGCTCCCTACGAGCAGTCATTCCGTCAGTCAACCGCTTATCAGCTCTGCGGTGACGAGTTCATCCTGAAGGCTTTCCAGTTTGCTCATGAGGCTGATCCCAACGCAGGTCTGTTCTACAACGACTACAGCGCTTGGACTCCCGCTAAGAGAACTTATATCTACAACATGGTTAAGAAGTTGCAGGCTGAAGGTGCTCCTATCACCGGTATCGGCATGCAGGGTCACTACAACATCTATGACAACCCCACCATCGAGGATTTCGAGAAGGCTATCCAGATGTATCTTGAGCTGGTTGACGATATCCAGATCACTGAGTTTGACGTACGTATCAACCACGAGGCCGGCGGTCAGCTTCAGTTTAGCCGCGGCGAGGGTCAGACTCTTACCGATTCTATCGCTCAGATGCAGATGGCTAAGTATGACGAGCTCTTCAAGGTTATCCGCAAGTACAAGAAGAACTTCTCTTGCGTAACATTCTGGAACCTTGGTGACCGTGATTCATGGCTGGGAGCCAACAACTTCCCGCTGCTGTTCGACGGTCAGTATCAGCGCAAGCCCGTATACTACACCGTTCGCGACTTCAAGAAGTAATCAATATCCTGACACAAAAAAGAGGGTGACCTTCCTGATATGAACCCCGAAAGTTAGACAAAAAACTTTCGGGGTTTTATTATGTCAAAAACGCGCAAGAAACATTCAGTTGAGGATCGAATCAAGTACATAAA
>CAJOJD010000021.1:0-1312 GCA_905234745.1 uncultured Bacteroidaceae bacterium
AATCAGTGAATACGCTTGCCCGCATAGCGTTCATCCGTATGGATTATGCCCAGTCTTGGGAACTCTACAAGTCAGTACCTTCAATCACCGGTAACAACCTTGAGCTGCTTGCATCTGAGATAGGACTGATGCGCATATGCCAGCGCACATCTGATAATGTCTCGTTCTATGAGTACCGTAACAGTATCCTTATCAGACTGCGTGCCCTGCATGATGAGAGTGCCACATTGACTGCAGCTCAGACAGACCGTCTGCTCTCATTGGAGCGTTCTTTCCGTATGGAGTCTGCACGTTACTATTATGAATTGGAACAGCATGTCCAGGCAGAACGTGAACTCTCATACGTAGTAGCTGATAATGTCTTGCGTGATGACCATGACCGTTTCCTCATGTATACCTATATGCGCGGAATGGGCATCGGCCAGGAATCAGGTGATATGACTGAGGTTATGGCACAACGCCTGCGCAGCCTTGATAACTGTCTGCGCAGCAGCCAGCGCTACAATAATGTGCGTATGCAGGCCATGAGTATTAGTGCCCTCTGTTCCGTACTGCTTGAATTTGGTACAGAGAACGTACTCTCGGTGGTGACCGATGATATGCTCTCCCGTCTCAATGCATCTGATATGCAACCTGATCTGCTGCCTACCCAGCTGGCAGTCAAGGCTCTGCAGCTCTATGCTTCATACGGTGACCAGTACGGCCTTATAGAGTGTGAGCGCCTGCTTGCATCATGTTATATAGAGAGAGGTATGTATACTGAGGCTCTTGAGGTACTTGAAAGGGCTCTCGGTATGCTTAATGACAATCTCTCAATAAACAGTTCAGGGCCTGAAAAACCGCAACTGCTTGAGATGTTCAGGACTGATGGCGTTATTGTTGAAGAGGAGTGGATGGCTGCTGAACCCCATTCTGTGGTACCTGAGTGCATGAGCGCTATACGTGAGCAGATCAGTCTGGCATACTCCGGGCTTGACAACAAGGTGGCCTCTGACTATAACCGTACCGTATATCTTGAAATACAGAAAAACATCAGGCTTGACCGCAGGTATGAGGCCCGCACACGTCTGCTGGAGCGTTCCAACAGCAGTCTTACAGTATTGCTTATTGCGGTAGTTGCAGCCATATTGCTGCTTATACTCTTCCTGCTCTTGTTCTATAGGCGTATAAATGCCGCCAACAGCAGTTATGTGGAGCTGATCAGGCGTACAGTAGAACTGTGTGAGAGCATTCTCAAACCGGCTCCTCAGGGAGAGTCAATAACAGAGTGGCTCAACCGTACCATATCTGTACGCCTGTGTGAGATATCGGG
>CAJOJD010000021.1:1368-42467 GCA_905234745.1 uncultured Bacteroidaceae bacterium
GGCCATACTGTCATAAATACCGTAACCCCTTACATCAAGGCCGCAATACGTAATGCCGATGAACTCACCGGGCAGGAGGACCGTCTGCGTCAGGCTGAAAAACAGCATTATCTGTACCGTCGTCATGCTGACCGCAACAAACGTGAGAACCTGGCACGCAAGACATGCTGCCAGACTGTAGCTGAATGCCTGCCTTATATAGACCGTATGCGCTCTGAGATAGAGCATATGTCAGCTATGCCGGCCGATAGCCCCCAGTATGAGCAGAGCCTGCAGTATGTGCGTGAACTTGCAGAACGCATTAATCAGTATAATGACCTGCTTTCAGGATGGATACGCATACGTCAGGGAGTGGTCAGTCTGAATGTTGAGAGTTTCAGGCTTCAGCCCTTGCTTGATATTGTCAGTCACGGCAGCCGCAGTTTCAGGCTCAAGGGCGTAAACCTTAACGTACTGCCATGTGATGCAACAGTACGTGCCGATCGCGCCCTCACATTGTTCATGATCAACACCCTGGCCGATAACGCCCGCAAGTTCACTCCCGCAGGCGGCAAGGTGACCGTTGAGGCGGCTCAGGGCAAAGACTACGTGGAGATATCAGTTTCCGATACAGGCGTGGGCCTGAGTGAGGCCGATGTAAACCAGATACGTGACTCAAAGGTGTTCGACCCCGAGAAGATAGGAGAGGGCGAGCATCAGGGCAAGGGCAGCGGATTCGGCCTTATGAACTGCAAGGGCATAATTGAGAAGTACCGCAAGGCCGATGACCTGTTCAGCGTCTGCAGCTTCAACGTGGAGAGCACCAAGGGCAAAGGCAGCCGGTTCTCGTTCCGCCTGCCCAAGGGCATAAAGCGCGCTCTGAGCGTTCTGATTATACTTTGCGCGGGTCTGACAGCCCGTGCCCAGGAGCAGGACAGCCTGCTCGTTACGGCATACAACTACGCCAACCAGACCTATCTCTGCAATACTTTGGGACAGTTTGAGGAGGCGCTGTTATATGCGGACTCGGCGTTCGATGCGCTTAACAGGGACTACCTGCAGCACGGAGGATCTGAGGATATGCTCCTGTCCACATTTGATGTGCTTGTCCCGGCCGAGACCTACTGGCTTGAGGACGGCTTCGCCACTGATTATGAGACAGTTCTGTGGCTGCGCAACGAGATAGCCGTATCGGCCCTGGCCCTGCGCGATTGGGATGTTTACCGATACAACGATGACGCTTACCTTAAGCTCTTCAAACTCTACTTTGGCGAGTGGAAGATTGAGGAGGATTGCCGTCAGTTGCAGCGCACCAACAGCAACCTGACCATATCGGTCATAATATTCGTGCTGATATTCATCACGGTGGTGCTTGTGCGTTATGTGGTCCATTCGCGCCACTGGCTCAAGTTCCGCAGCGATTTGCAGCAGGCAATCCGTGTTGTGGACAGAATCTCCAAGATAACGGCCGTAACAGACCTTGACAGCTTCAATGCCGAGGATGTGGTTACACGACTTACGGACGGCATATTCATAGAGCTGGACCATCTGGTTGACCTGCGCTCGTTGATGATCGCGCTCAATGACGAGGGCCGAATCATAACTGCTGTCCACAATGACGGTCCGCAGGATGAGCGTCTGACGGACCGTGTAAACGCCTGCATGACGGACGGCACCGAGCAGAGTTCGGCCGACGGGCTTTGCCGCGCGCTGCCGCTGGTAGTCACTCTCGATAATGGCGAGCATCAGATAGGTGCCGTAGGATTCCGTCTGGAACATGAGGCCGACGAGACCTGGCAGATTGTAAAAGGTATGATTACCGGTTATCTGGCAACCGCCCTTTACAGCTGCGTGATCCGCTTTGAGTCCGGATTCCGCGACATAGAGCAGATAGAGGAGGAGTCGGAGCGCATCAGATATGAGGAGAACCGTCTGCATGTAAGCAACCTGATACTTGACAACTGCCTGTCAACACTCAAGCACGAGACCGTCTGGTATCCAAACCGCATAGTCCAGCTGGTAGAGAGCGGACAGGTGGCCGATATGCAGGAACTCGTTGACTATTACCGCGAGATATTCGGCATCCTGAGCCAGTATGCGCTGTCCCAGACTACTGGTCAGCTGCTGCATCGGGATGTCTTTGCGGTGAGCGATGTGACGGCGGATGCATCGGCCTACATTGAGAAGAGCAAGTCAAAGATTGGTTATGAAGGTGCTGTCAGCGTGGAGGCATCGGCCCTGAAGGTGAGTGCTGACCGTGTGATGCTTAAGTACCTGATTGAGAGTCTGGTTGGCCGCGGAATGGAGGAGGGCGGTGACATGACGCTTTCGGTTCTGGCCGACGGCGCGTTTGCCCGCTTTGAACTGCATCGCAAGTGCAAGACGCCGTCGCAGGATGTGCTTGACGGACTCTTCACGCCGCTTATGAACAAGGAGAATATGGCATACGTGGTGTGCCGCCAGATAATACGAGAGCACGACGAGGCGTTCGGGCATCCGGGCTGCCGCATCAATGCCGAGAGTGAAAAGGACGGTATGGTGATCTGGTTTACCGTGCCCAAAGCAGAATAAAAATGATTTCAAGATATGGAGAAATTCAAGACAATTGTGGTTGAGGATGTGTCGCTGGAACTCAAAGGGACACTGTCCATTATCCGTAACGACATCCCCGAGGTGGAGGTTATAGGCACCGCGCAGACCGAGCGCGAGTTCTGGGCCCTGATGGACGGCGGCGCACAGCCCGACCTGGTGCTGCTGGACCTGGGACTGGGCGGATCGACTACCGTAGGCGTGGACATATGTCGCAAACTCACCCAGAAGGGCGTGGTAAAGGTCCTGGTGTTTACCGGCGAGCTGCTGAACGAGAAACTCTGGGCCGATGTCCTTGACGCCGGAGCCAACGGCATAGTGCTCAAGACCGGCGAGCTGCTGACCCGCAACGAGATAATGGATGTAATGAGCGGCAAGAACTTCGTCTTCAACCAGCCCGTTCTGGAGAAACTCGTGGAGCGTTTCCGCAAGGCCGTAACCGACGAGGGACTTCGCCGCAGTGCCACAATGCAGTATGAGATTGACGAGTACGACGAGCGTTTCCTGCGCCATCTGGCCCTGGGCTACACCAAGGATATGATCAGCGAACTGCGTACCATGCCGTTCAGCACCAAGTCACTTGAGAAACGTCAGGCCGACCTGGTGGCACGTCTGTTCCCCGAGGGCGAGCAGCGCGGCGTCAACGTAACGCGTCTGGTGGTACGTGCCATAGAACTCCACATAATAGATCCGTCAAACCTTGAGGCCGATGAATAAACGTTCCCTGGGCTGGCTGCATCCCGCCGTCATCTATCTGATTCTGCTCATCCTGGTCATCATAGTCTCCTGGATTGGCAGCATCATGGAAATTGGCCGGGTGGGCGGCAACGACGATATGGCGCTGCGTAGCGTGCTGGGCGTGCCCGGTCTGCGTTGGGCAGTCCGCACTGCGGCAAAATGCCTGGCCGATGCTCCCATAGGCAACGCCCTGATGCTGTTCATAGCCGTCGGAGCGGGTAGGGGCAGCGGTCTTTTCCGCGCTCTCTCACGCCTTCGCAACCTCTCGCCTAAGGAAACCACCGCCTTCTATATCAGTCTGGTGGTGCTGGCAATTTTTGTCCTGCTGATTGTGCTTGGCGTATTTGCCGGCAGCCATCTGCTGCTGGGCATTACCGGAACGCTCAAGGGCAGTCCGCTTTATGACGGGCTCATGTTCCTGCTCATGCTTGCCGTATGTCTGCCGTCGCTGGTTTACGGTCTCTCTACCGAGACCTTCCGCACCGTTAGTGATTGCGTGGATGCGTTCTGCACCATATTGCCCGCTTTTGCGCATTTTTTGGTAACTATGCTCGTTGCGGCACAGCTTCTGCAGACTCTGGAGTATACCAATATTGATTTGCTTTTGGGCATCACTGAGGGTGCTATGCGGGTTATCTCGTTCCTTGTTTATTGGCTCCCGTTGCCCATAATTCTTTTGTGGTGTCAAAAAAGCGGGAAAGAGGTTTGAACTTATCGAATAATGAACTAATTTTGCAGCCGCTTAAAGGTTGACTTCGTCGACCTCGCGGCGCCACGACAAAGTAAGCTGACGCTTACTTGATTCCTTTGGATCAACAGAAAAAATGAACGAGTTCCTTTTTTCTGTCGCTCCAAATGAATACAAAGAAAACGGAGTTTTCTTTGTTCGTCTGGCTTAAGGCTCGGTTCCGTAGCTCAGCTGGATAGAGCAACAGCCTTCTAAGCTGTGGGTCTTGGGTTCGAATCCCAACGGAATCACAAAGCCAAAAATGCCCGGAATCCTCGGATTTCGGGCATTTTCGTCTTCATGCTTCCGTTGGGATAAGCTAGCTTATACCGGCGGAAGTATGAAGCATTCTTAAACGACCCCTTTGCGTCAATGCCCTTTTTGTCAGAGCGTAACTGAAGCGGCGAATCCTTTGATTGATTTGAGCCGCTTAAGGAAGGACTGATCCTTCATTAGAGTCTGCATATTGTATTTGTACTGAAGCCTTAACAGAGGCTCAGAGTCAATGTCAAGAGCGGCGCCGATAAGCAATGCGCTACGCTCGGTTAAAGGTCTTCGGCCATTAAGAATCTCATTGATAACCGTAAAGCCGATACCTGTCCTTTCCGCCAGCATTCTCTGAGTAATGCCGCGACTCTCTATTTCATCCTTTATCACATCGCCAGGATGTGTCGCGTATGCTCCAAAACCTAATTCAGTCATAGTTGTCAGTCGTAGTGATTAGATATATCTTTTATGTTACCACTAAGGTAATCTTTGTCAAAATGTATTTCCATGGAAAGATTAAATCATAGGCAAAGGTAAAACATAATTATTAATGTTCGCAATTTTTGCGAACATTTTTGCACTGAAATTGAAGTTTGATTGTCGCTCCACTGGAGTACCATTGGGGTCAGACCCCAATGGTACATTTTTTATAGTCTTAACTTCTTGTGTCGTTTTTTTCCGAAATCAAGTGGGAGTATCCAACCAATTTTCAAAGATACGGTCGAAAGGTTGGCTTTTGGAACACCTGTACCCGTTTTGAACAAGCTGTTAATCTGGGTGCTGATTTCATCCTCAATATAGATATTGGCTAATCTGAAACCAAATACACCATGTCCGTACCACTGCAAGTTGTTGGTCTTATAGTCTAGAGTCTGCAATGATGAATCAAATGAATAACGCATGTTGAAACCTGCGCCACAGTAAAAGCCGAAAGCCTCTTGGCGGTTACCGTGATACATAAATGTCACAGGTATGTTAACAACAGATTGGCGGAATGAGAAATCTGACCCAAAAGGGTTAATCTGATCAATTACGAATGATTTGTTCAGTTCATATGAAAGACCGGTTCTGAGCCCCCAGGCGTTTTTGTTGAATTGGGCTCTGAAACCTGCATTCCAACCTATGCCATTGCCAGTTGAAACATGGGTATCAGGATAAAGGATACCTGCTGTGGTATAACCTAAGTTTACAGAGAACTCAAAAGGCTGATAGTAACGATAATCTCCCTTATGGCTAGAACCTGGTTCAAGGACTATTTCACATTCAGTTTCTCCTTTTGAGACAGCATCTACAGTCTGGGCATTAACAAAGGAACATGCCGTCATTAATGCAATTAGCAACAAGGTTTTTCTCATATAAAAAACAGTTTTAAAGTTGGTGATGGTCTTTTTGTTGAACAAAAATAGGAATGTACCTAATCTGTCACATTATCATCTGCGTTAAACAGAGTGTATCTTATTCAAAATTGTCAAATAGCGTTCATTAACAACTATATTAAGTACTTATGCTGCTCTTCCGCTTAGGTACAGTAACCGGATTCAGTCGATTTTTTCGATGTTTTTGTTGTAATGACCCTCGATAGCATCACTCTGACCTTTGTTTATCCTGCTCTCCGGCAGCAAATCACATAACCAGGCATTCTTTCTGCTGAAACCTAACGGCGCAAGGATCTGTTCATCCAGAACCTTGGCCGATGCCCTTTTCTTCCGGTGTCTTATCAAGCCGGTGCCATCCGTTACCCGATATAAATAGAGTAATGAATTGCATCAATAAACTGAAATTAGTACCTTGCGCCTCAAATAAGAAATAGTCCAATGATAGCTATTATGAGAAGAACAATAAACATCTTTGCTTTCATCGCGATAATGGTACTGGCCATAGCATCCTGTAAAAGTGAAGACCCTTATAATGGCCATGAGTACGTTGATCTTGGCTTGAGCGTCAAATGGGCCACCTGCAATGTCGGCGCAGAGAAACCTGAAGAAGGCGGAGGCTTGTTTGCATGGGGTGAGACCCAGCCGAAAGATAAATACACTTGGGCAACATATAAACACTGTAATGGATCAAATAAAACTCTGACTAAGTATTGCTCAGATAGCAATTACGGTACTGTTGACAACAAGACGGTTATCGACAAGACTGATGATGCGGCCAGTGTTAACTGGGGTGGTAAGTGGCGTATTCCAACCTTTGCTGAGCTTGAAGAATTAGATGAAAACTGTATCTGGCACACAAAAACACTTAACGGTGTCGAAGGATTTGAGATAAAAAGCAAAATAAACGGAAACTCAATTTTCCTGCCAAGTCTTCCATATCCTGGTGTGGGTGATGATGAAGGAATCTGTCATACAATGGATTGCGGATTTTATTGGTTTGGCTCTTTACGCGAAGACAGTCCCGGATCTGCTTATTCCTTTTTCTTTAGCACCTTTGATTCTATCATGGATGGTGGTACAGATCGCCGTTACATAGGAATGGCTATCCGTCCCGTCTGCCCGTAATAGCATCCGATTATCCATATATCGCAGGCTGTGAGGTCTGTACCATTGGGGTCAGACCCCAATGGTACTCTTTTTCAGTAATACTCAATCTTTAGGACATCACTCACCAGGAAGTCCTCGTGAAAATCATCGTCATATTTGTAGACAATCCGAAGCCCTCGATAAACCTCCGGCACTCTGAGCGTATCAAGCAAATGCCAGCGAGGAATCCCAAAGTCATATGAAGCCCTATCCAGAATCATGCGGTTGCAGGTAAAGTCAAATTGATAATACCCGCCGCCGATGCAATCGTCCTCGGGCAGCAGCAGGTCCTTGTGCTGATTTACCATTCCCAGGCGCAGCACTCCCTCTCTTGTGATTATGAACTTGGGCAGCACGTCTTAGAACGATTCCCATCCCGAAAATACGTGCCAGCCACACCAGATGATAAATCCAAGAATAGCAAGGCCAACTACAGCACCCAATCCAAGAAGGATCTTGGCAACTATCTCTGTACCATTGGGGTCAGACCCCAATGGTACCTTTTTTTGTGAAATGGATGATTATTGACCGGAATTTGCTATCTTTACAATTAGAAAAATGAGCGATTTTGACAGATATATAAGACAAGGAGAGCCTGCTCAGGCAGAGAAGGCTCGTATATGGCAGACTGCTATAGGTTTGCAGGATGTAGATGGTCTTAAGCCATCTCAATACCTTAGGGAAACGGCTCAGCGTCATATAGAGGGGGACATCACAATTGATGATGTACGCTCTCTTATTGACAGTTATTATAAGTCCAAGACATCGCGAGAACAGGTTGAACAACGCACAGAAGAGGCCGATAAAGTATCGGCTGCAATCACGGCCATATTATCAGAAAATACATTCACATTCTCACCGGATTATCTTATCAGCATACACAAGCGTCTGTTCAAAGATGTGTATAAATTTGCCGGAAAGATTCGTGATTACAACATCAGTAAAGACGAATGGATTCTGGATGGAGCGACAGTTCTCTATTCTGATGCATATATGATCCGTCAAACTCTTGATTATGATTTTGCCCAGGAACAGGCTTTTTCTTATCAAGGTGTAAGCTCGCTGGATGCAGTTCGTCATATAGCCAAGTTCATTTCAGGAATTTGGCAGATACACGCGTTCGGAGAGGGGAACACCCGTACGATTGCTGTCTTTACCATAAAGTATCTTCGTAGTTTTGGCTTTAAGACAGACAATGATTTGTTTAAGGAGCATTCTTGGTATTTCCGCAATGCGTTAGTCCGTGCCAATTATAATGACCTTTCTAAAGGAATTGCAGCTACTGACCAGTATCTGATGCGCTTCTTTGGAAATCTCATATTGGGAGAGAACAACAAGCTTTCAAACCGAGAGATGCATTTTTCATCCCAAAGTATCAACTTTGAATCTCCAAAGTCTCAATTTGATACTTTGAAGTGTTCCTTTGAAGAACTGGCCATACTTAAGGCTGTGGCCGATAATCCCAAAATAACACAGGATGAATTAAAGGAGGTCATTGGAAAGTCTTTGGCAACGGTTAAGAGACTAACAGTTAGCTTGCAAGAAAAAGGAATCCTGGTGCGCAAGAACGGAAAGCGCAACGGCTATTGGGAAACAACATGATTGAGCGAATAGCCCCCTTCTTTGCCGATGCACGATCGCTCCCTAACGTCTACCTCCCTGCGTCGTTCCAAAAATGATACCATTGGGGTCAGACCCCAATGGTACCATTTTATAAGATTTGCGTCAATATGACATCATATTGATTTAAATTATATATCTTTGTGACGTAAAAATAGTGATTATGGCACAAGTATCAATGACAGTGAGGATGGACTCACAATTAAAACAGACGTTTGACAAACTCTGCAGCGAGTTTGGCATGAGCGCCAACACAGCGATGAACATATTCGCAAATGCTGTGGTAATGACCAGGAGCATTCCTTTTGAGATTAAGGCTCCCAAGGAAGAACCTATTGATGGGCTGGCTGCATTCTACGCCTTACGCGATGAGGCCCGAAAGAATGAAATACAGGATATGACATTAGAAGAGATTAACCAGGAAATCAGCAAAGCAAGAGCAGAAAGAAAAAAGAAACAATAACCCATGATACACGCAGTAATCGATACTCTCAGAAGAGAAAGTGGATCTATACATCAAAGCCATCATACAAAAAGGTCTGTTGACATCAAGAATACCGAGTGATATAGATTTTCCGGATGCCGATGATGCCGTATTCTATGAGGTAGCATTGTAAAAAGAGGATGCCTATGTGGTAACAGGCAATCTTAAGCATTTCCCAAAGACTCCAATAGTAGTGACTCCAGCTGAGATGATTGAAATCTTAAATGGTAGTGTTTAAGGTCGCAATTTGCGACCTTGAACGTGCAAAAGGGTCACATCACTTTTGTACTTTTTTTGTATATTTGGAATCATAAAAGGACTAATAAGAATATGAGAAAGTACTTAGCACTATTTATGGTGGTCTGCTTAACTATTTCTGCCTGCGAACAGTCGGCCGACACAGTTAAGGAGCAGGACTCAAGTGACTTTGTTTCCATTACAGATGTGGTTCCTGATGTTATCCTGGAAATACGCTATTACGGCACCTACAACTTTGTAGGCACCCGCATAGACGGATATATGGCTCCCACGGCCTTGCTTACACGCAGGGCTGCCGACAGCCTCAAGGCGGTCAGTGACGATGTCATCGGTCTCGGTTATCGGCTCAAGATTTATGATGCATACCGCCCGCAATGTGCAGTAGACCATTTTGTCCGATGGGCTGCCGATGTGGCCGATACCACCATGCGCCGCTACTTCTATCCCGATGTGGATAAAAGCCGTCTGTTTGAGCTTGACTACATAATGGCCAAGTCGGGGCATACACGCGGATCAACAGTTGATTTGACCCTTTTTGACATGACAACCGAGAAAGAGGTGGACATGGGCGGTACTTTTGACTGGTTCGGAACAGAGAGCCATCCTGATTACCGTGGCATCACTGATGTTCAGTTCGCCAACCGCATGATACTGCGTGATGCCATGCTGCGTCACGGGTTCAAGCCGCTGGATTCAGAGTGGTGGCATTTCACCCTCAAGGATGAACCTTATCCTGATACCTACTTTACCTTCCCGGTAAAATAGTACCATTGGGGTCAGACCAAACTTGAAGTCGCAAATTGCGACGGTATTACTATCTTTGTATCACCAACCCCCAACAACAACCAACATGATTGAGCGAATAACCCCCGACCACATCAGCACCCTACAGCCCGGCCAGATATTCGTATTTGGAAGCAACCAATTCGGCCACCATGCCGGTGGAGCGGCCCGATATGCGCTTGACCATTTCGGAGCAGAGTGGGGTAACGGCGAGGGCCTGCAGGGCCGATCCTACGCTATACCCACAATGGAGGGGCTGCTTAGCACCAGACAAGCCGTAGAGCGCTTCATAGCCTTCGCAAAAGCCCATCCCGAGCTCACCTTCCTGGTCACACCCATAGGCTGCGGAATAGCAGGCTACACGCCCCAGGAAATAGCCCCCTTCTTTGCCGATGCCCGATCGCTCCCTAACGTCTACCTCCCTGCGTCGTTCCTAAAATGATACCAATGGGGTCAGACCCCAATGGTACGGGTTGCAAAAACGAGTGCAAAATGTGACGCCATGGTAATTGTGCAACGCTACGTTGCACTATATACTTTGTTTTTCTATCTTTGCAATATCTAATGCCAAAGGGTATTCCACAAGACCTCTAGGTATCGAACTGGAATACCCTTTGTTATTAAATCTATTCCTTGATTATTAATCTAAAACTTGTTTGTCATGAAAAAGAAACAAACAACCAGTGAGAGTTTATCGTGGCCGCTTGAGATGGCTGCGGAGTTGGGAATCACCTTTATTGACCTGAAACGGGATTTTGCATTCAAATGGGCTTTTGGTACTTCAGGACATGAGGATCTACTTCTTTTATTGCTAAAAGGCTTATTGCCCGATAAGCATATCAAGAGTGTGACGTTGGGACCGCAAGAGCAACAGCCGGATCGTGAAGATTCACAAGGAGGAATCTATGACATCCATTGCGAGACCGATGACGGATCGTCGCTAACCATTGAGATGCAGGTGTGCTCACAAGCGGATTTTAATGACCGTATGGTATTCTACTCAAGTTTTCCCATCCGCAACCGTGTAGGGCAGGGAATAGTAGTAAAAGACGATATGGAGATATATCAGAAATACAAATTGCCGCCTATCTACACCATAGGTATTCTTGATTTTGAACTAATGGGAGTGAGCAAGAGTGATAGAGTGATACGTCATTTCAGTATTCGTGAGGATGAAGATGGCAATGCTCAGTTTACCGATAGTGTTCATTATATTACCGTAGAACTGCCTAAGTTTATGAAAGAGTCATCCGATCTTTTATCATTGCAAGACTACATTTTGTATCTGCTTAAAAACATGGGACAGATGAAAGAGATAACGAAAGAATTCCAGGGAAAAGGTTTGGATAAATTGTTAGAAACATGTATGTTTGCCAATATGAATCAGGATTTACAAATGCAATACGTGCGCCGCATGATGGCCGAGAAGGATCGCATAGGCCAGCTTGCAACGGCTAAGATGCAGGGCTTTGAAGAAGGTCGTGAAGAGGAGCGTCTAAAAACTGCTAAAGCAATGAAAGCAGAAGGCATCTCCACCGACGTCATTGCCAAATGCACCGGCTTAACACCGGAGCAGATAGAATCCCTGTAGCATTGCAGTAACAAATAGAAGCGGTTCCAGTTGCAAATAGGCAGTTGGAACCGTTTGTTGTTTAAATATGTACCAATGGGGTCAGACCCCAATGGTACTGGATATAATGGAATTGTTTGAGGTGAGACAGTAATTTGCAATAAACACTTGCTATCTAAGGAATTTGTGCTATATTTGCAAATCGCGATTTGCGATTGATGTGCATTAAATAATTGATTGATAGTATGAAACAGCAGACAATGAGACCGCAGGATGTGGTGGTATTATTGAAACGTTTAGTTGTATCGGCCGATATCACAATGACGGCTATGGCTGCTTCATTGTGTATCAGTCAATCGGAGGTATCGGAGGCATTGGAACGGTGTAAGGTGGCCAAGCTTGTAGGCAGTGACAAGAGATCTGTCAATGTGCTTGCTCTGAGGGATTTCCTTGTTTCCGGCCTTCAATATGCCTTTCCGGCAGTCCTTGGACCCTCAGTCCGTGGAATCCCCACTTATATATCGGCCTCACCAATTGTTGAACAGGTTTCGGCCGATGGCGAATCATACGTCTGGCCTTACAGCAAGGGATCAGCTCGTGGAACATCGGTAACTCCCTTATATGCTACGGTGCCGGAAGCTGTACTTAATGATAAAGAACTGTATAAACTCCTTGTTATAACTGATGCGTTAAGAATAGGCAAATCCCGTGAACGTAATATTGCAATACATGAATTAGACACATACCTTGATAAATATGTCAATAAGTAATATAGAAAGACTTCAGAACGTAGCAGACGGTTTTGATGAACTGAATGAGAAGATAACATACGTGGGTGGGGCGGTGACTGGATTATATCCAAACGGAGCGGCGGCATCGTCACATCAGACAATGGATGTTGACTGCGTGGTTGAGTATTATTCATTCCAACAGAAGGAGGATTTTGAATCTATGCTACATCAGAAGCATTTCTGTGAAGATACAGAGGGTGCTGTCATATGCCGTTGGAACTACAAAGGTTATCAGGTTGATATAATGCCTACTGATGAACGATACTTCCAATTTACTAACCGATGGTATACGCCTGGGGTAAAGAATCGCCAGAGCTATGTTCTGCCCAACGGAAGAACCATTTACATTATGCCCGCCCTGTATTTTGTTGCGACCAAAATGGAGGCAATAAATAGCAGGGCCGGTTCTGATTACCGCGGTTCTACAGATTTTGAAGATGTGGTATATATTCTCAATTATTGCCCGGATTTTGTTGAAAGATGCAAGAGAGAGGAGAATCGGGAACTTGTAACCTTTCTGGCGGAGCAGAGTGATAGGATATTGAAGCGCTCAAACATACATGAAGAGATTGAATGCTCCCTTCCATCGGGTGAAGAAGGACGTACAGAATATATCCTTGAAATCTTTAAAGCGATCTCTGCGCTGAGATGACTGATTTATTTTTTGCAATGACACAAAGGGGTCGTTTCTCTTTGCGTCACTTTGCGAGCACAAGTTCAATCACCTCCTTAAAATGGGATTCGTCAGCAATGTACTTTGTCATAATGCGAATATACGCATTTCTGGCAAAAACGTGCAAAAGGGGTCAGACCCCAATTGCACGTTATTTATTTCAGATTATTTGTTACTCAGTTTCAAACCTTACTACATCTGCGGTCACTTTAACTGTATACTTTACAAAAAATAGACTGTAACGTGTGGTCTTAACTACTGATACATTCGCCAAGGCCTGATTTTTCTCTAGATTGGCGTTCTTCCTTAAATCGTCAATTGCTTTTTGGGAATGGTCGGTGCCACCCAAGACTCCAAATAGAAGAGAAGAGGTCCTTTCTGCCGATACAGTCTTCACGTAATAGTAGTTTCCTGAACTAAGTGAAACACCACTGTCAAATGATGATAGATTTGACATGGTGGCACAACTTCCAAACAGTAAGACAACGCATACTAATGCCAAGACTTCTATTGACAGTTTCACCTTCTTAGAATGCCGTCTCTTGTTATTATGAATTTGGGCAGTGACATACTAATCGCCGTATATAGTCCGCCAAAGCCTCGTCCTCGCAGTAAACATAACAGCCCTTTTGACCGCGTGTCAGCAAGGTCTTATATGTGTTGAGAATCAATCTGTGCGCTTGCGCGTTATCTCTTAAGGTCCTGATTCCAGACGATTTGTCGTCTGTTGAGATTGCGGTTTTATCAGTCTTTATTTTTCCTGTAGAAACATCATAAATCAGATCTTTGCCAATGATGACACCGACATAATCAAATTCCAGACCTTGGGCTGTATGTATGCATCCAACTTCTTCAAATGATCTGGGGTTTATTGCCCAGATTTTATCGTTGGCAAGATTCCATTTTGCTTTAAAGTCATTGGGGAGATAAATGTCATAATCTCCACGGCCATTTTTCACATTCCAGTCATAACAATAGCCGGCAACCATTCTCGCCTTGTTATTGATCTTGTTCTTTTTCCTGAGCTCATCGCGCATTTCATTTGGGTTATCAAATACCCTAAAATCGTAATTCATCTCAGCGAAATCTATGTCAACATATTCCTGGGTGCGCTGTAGTAACTGGTCGATGAACTGAATATATGCACTTGAGCCATTGCACCTGAATTGTGATGTCAGATGAGTTTCCTCATTTAATATCATTCGGCTGTCTAATTGTTCGCACCAATGTTTGATTTCATCAACAGAGCCGATGTCTTTGGTGGTTATTGCCTGATCCTCATCTAACATGAAGATGGTGAGCAATGAGGCGTTGATGCATTCTTTTACTTGGTTTTCTCCAGACCAATCGCCATACATTTTTCTGACAAGACGATGGGCTTCATCAACAATCAGACAATCGTATAAGTTTTCCGGACAGGCGGCTAGATTAAACGGCGAACGGAACAGTTGCTTAATATCGACCATCTTCTTGACATTTGCGTTGGTCAGGATGCTTAAGAAAGCTTCACGTGGGGCACTGTTTTTGGTTACATAACTTGCGTTCAGATCACGTTTCAGGAACTCCATGAGTAAGTTGACCGCCAGTACTGATTTTCCTGTTCCTGGGCCGCCTTGGATTACAATTGTGCGTTTCTTGCCATCAGTCTTGCATTGTGTCATTGTCTTTAGACACATGTCGTAAATGACAACTTGCTCGTCAAGCAGCATAAACTCCTTGTGGCCTTCAACCATTGATACCAGCGTATCCTGAAGAGCCTTTGTGGGTTTGATACGTCCGTTGTCAATGTAGTAAAGAAGATCACCTTTGGACGAACACTTGGTGACGAAAGACTTTACGAATTCATTGAATTCAGAAACTTGATTCTTGATGAAAAACGGCGCTTCGTCTGTCCATTCTTTGTAGATAGAGGAATCTAAAACGTATTTCTTTTCTGGCTTGAAGTTATGGAGATATGCGCAAGGTACAAGTTTTATGGCGTTGTCGGTTACGGTTTGGCAGTTGTTGTAAATGGTTCGAGCGTAAGAATAAGCCTGATATGAGGGGTGGGGGACGATGTTACGCATGAACTGCATGGAGTTATGCCATGATTCATATTCTTTGTCCTGACCGGCATTCAGTCCTTTTTGGCGTATGCAATCTTTGATCTTATCCTCAATGAATCCGCACCTTACGTCAGAAACAAACTGCTTTTTTGTGTCGTTATATACTAGCATAAGACTTATAGTTCGTTGTACTTCTTGGCACTACCGTATGCTTTGTCAACAGGGTATTTCTGTGCGTTTTTTGCTAGTTTATCCAATACAATCTGCTTGATGTCGAGGTTGTATTTATCGGCTATCAATATGGCGTAGTTGAAGATATCGGCCAGTTCTTCCTTGACCTTCTCCACGTTTACGTCTTTTGCATCTTTCCAAAGAAAGGCTTCGTTGAGTTCGGCTGCTTCTATCGATAGGGCAAGGGCCAGGTCTTTGCCATTGTGAAACTGGTCCCAATCACGCTCTTGCGTGAACTTTACTATGGCTTCGCGTAGTCCTTCTAAATCGCTCATACGTTTATTATTCGCAATCATTTATTTGGCTTCTACAAAGATATAATTCCAGTTTTGCGGTTTTCGAATAATCGACCAACTTTTTTAGGGATGAAACAATTTTTTTGCCCTGTATGTTTATATTTACATCGAAAGTACAAAAAATTGTCAAAATGTTTTGTTGTTTTTACAAAATGTAATTTATTTGCAATGGAAACCTGAAACAAACCATTTTAAAATATGAAGAAACTGACCGATAAGGAACTTGCAATCATGAACGTGCTCTGGGACAACGGCGCGCTCTCCATGAGGGAACTTCTGGAGCGTATGCCCGAGCCTCAGCCCAACTTCAACACGCTGACTACGTTCGTGCGCCGCCTTGAGGTGAGCGGTATGATAAAGCACCGCGAGCTGGGCGCCCGATTCTTCCTCTACGAGGCCGCGTTTGACCGCGACACTTATTTTGAAAAGATGAATAAGGAGAGCGTGGCCCGATTCTTTAACGGATCGTACACCGAGTTCATATCGCGCCTTGTGCAGCAGCAGGAGGTGAGCATAGATGAACTCAAGGAACTTATCCGCATGGCCGAAAACGCAAAATAAAGTACAGTTATGGGTAGTATAGTCCTTTACATATTGGAATGGGCGTTTGCCCTGGTAGTGCTGCTGACCATCTACAAGGCGGCATTCAGCGGAACTACGTTTTACCGCTTCAACCGGTTTTATCTGCTGGGAGCAACGGTGCTCTCGGCTCTTCTCCCCCTTGTGCACATAACTGTTCCTGAAAGCGCCCCTCTGGTAAGCGACATCTCAATCCACGAGGCGGAGTTTGCCCAGGAGCTTTCGGGCACGTTCGTTCTGGCCGATGCCCCCGTCCAGGCCCCAATCACAGATGTACCCGCACAGCCCGAGCGCAAATCCAGCCTCTGGGCAGTGATGCTGGTGTGCCTCTACTCAGGCTATGTCATCATGCTTTTTGTGGGGTGGGCCAGGAGCGTGATCCGCGCCGCCCGTTTCCTGCACGGAAAGCCCAAACGCCGCTTGAGCCGTACCGTCTGGCTGGTTACGCACGACGATGCCTTCGGCCCGTTCAGTTGGATGAATTACATTGTCATATCTGATACCGAGAGCGGTTTTGCACGCCGCGCCAGCCTTAGGCACGAGTACTCGCACGTTAAGTTGCTGCACTCGGCTGATCTGGTATTCCTTCTGGCCTGCACCATTGTGAACCCTGTGTGCTGGCTTGTACTCCAGGAGATCAAGATAGTACACGAATACGAGGCCGACCATGAAGTGATCAATCATTACGGCATCCGTAACGGTGACTATCAGAAGTTATTGATAATGAGAACAGTCGGCGCAGAGGCCTATGCGCTGGCAAGCTCCTTTAACCTAAACATTAAAAAGAGAATTATTATGTTGAACAAGAACCAAACCGGGAAAAGACGCCTCATGTGGCTGCTTATCCTGATTCCCACTCTGGGAATTACATCTGTCCTGTTTGCCCGTACAGAAAAGGCCGTTAACCTTGATGATCTGCGTTTCTCATCGGGTAAAGTTGAAATGAGATACAGGTTGCCTTAACCTATGATAGACTTCCGGCACTTCTGTTTCTTCAAGGACCGTTCCTCCCCCTCCTGCTGCTGTAACCCGAGCCGAGACCTTTAGAGTTATAGGAGATGATGAGGTGGTAAGTGAAGAATTATCACGTGAATCGCTGGAGAAGAATGAGATGCTCATACGCCAAAGAAACGTCATGAGTATACTTATCAACAAACTGAACGAGATATATGTAAAAAACGGAATAATTGACAGAACGGTGACCATTGATGAAATCAAGGACCTTGCCAAACAGTTCATTAAGAATCCTGACAATGACCCCAAACTCCCTGAAATAGTGGATTTTGATATGGAAGGGTATGGAAACGTTCAGACCACAGTGCAACATATATTCTCATTACAGTATGACCGTGCTACATCAGCTGCTGTCTGGTGTGATGTAAGGTATGAGCTGCAGAAGGCATATAATGAAGTGCGCGATGAATTGTGCATCGGTAAATACGGTAAGGATTACGACAACTGTTCCGATAGCGAGCAGTCCTTTGCACGTGGCATGTATCCTATGAAAATAAGTGAGGCTCAACCCAAATCATACGATGCTGAAGGTAACCGCATTGAAACTGAAGTAAGGTCTGCCGCCATCAGTCTCCAACAGGCCGAGACCAATACAGTCAATAAGGATCTGCGTATTATGGTTTATGAGAACCCTGCCTGGTTAAGCGTTTCTACAGTATTGTTTGATAATGAGAACGGTCAGGATGTTTTCAAAAGAGAGACCGGACATAAAAGAATCCGTCTGGAGGACCTTAATGATTATATAGACCAGGCAATCTCAGATGGAATGAAGATCCGATATGTCCGCCTTGAAATCAATTCCGATGTTCTCATGGGAGTGATTTCGGACCTTAAAGAGACCATTCGCCACCGGATGCTGCTGAATGTTATTCAGGAGGGCTACAGCGAGTAAGAGCGTGACATTGGGGACGGTTCTTTTTGGTACCCTTTTTAAGGAACTACATAAAGAACAGCGACTTACAATTAAGCCGCTGTTTCTTATTTAGCAAAAAAGGGTACCAAAAAGAACCGCATTCTATGGTAAACTCCAAACGATAATCGATATTTAACACTTTATATTTAAGCTACGCCACAAACTGGTTTGTAAAGGTGTTCGGGATTGTATTTCTGTTTATTCCGCACCATTGCAACCAACGTGTGGAGCATTTTGTTCTTGATGTTATTATGCACAAGCATTGGGTGTTTGCCCCGCTCTATCAAGTGCTGATAGTAGCAGCAGATGTTGACATCGGCTTTAATGGCGGCTAGAGCTGCCTGTGATAGTAAAGACTTGATCATCCTGTTGGCAAACTGACTGACTTGAGGCTTTTGGTAAACGCTGCTGCCCGATCGTCGTTCAAATGGCGCTATACCGTAGTAACAGGCTATTTTCCTGGAGTTCATGTCAAACTTAGTAAAGTTATCGGTATAGACCATCAGGCATGTCGCGTTCTGAGCACCTATCCCAGGCATAGAGGTTATAATGTCAAAGACCTCCCGCAATTCTTCATCGGACGATATGATATCCCGGATCTTCTCGTCACACTTGGCTATGGCCTTGTTTATCTCGGTGATGAGGTGCTTGCTGGTAAATGACATGAAAGCCTTTACATCAGACTTCTCCTGTGTGAGCCGTTTCTCGCTCCTACGATTAGTGAGCGCCACCCTCTGACGTACCAGACTGTGACGGTAGAGGAACACCTCCCTGAGACTGTTAAGCGAGGTAGACTGGGGTTTGTAGAGAATCATCCTGTCGTGATTGCGCATTGCATACTCTGCTATGATCCTTGAGTCATACATGTCATTCTTGATGCGCTGGATACCTGATGACTGTTTGATGCTGTATGCACTCTCCAGCCACATGTCATAACCTGAAGCATAGAGATAGTTACTCAATCCGATGCTGTAACCACCTGTGTTTTCGCCACAGTAGAGCAAACTGTCGGCAGGAGCATCTTCAGACTGCGATCTTACCCACTTGACCAGACGGCGGTAGCCCGATGTCTTGTTGTCAAATACTTCGTGTACGCTAGGGCCACATTCCTTCACTCCCTCTGCCTTGATGAGGGTGGCATCAAACTTTTCTTTTGAGAAATCGATGCCGATAAAGATTTTTTTCATAACTATGTACCGCTTTTTTATGAAGGAATTGGCCGATAGTTGTCTAGTCTGGGACTCTAATTAGGCTTTCAAGCCTCGCATTCTATCTGGACTTTGCAACTATGCAGGGAAGGACTTACACGGTTCATAGACTCTGTGGACTATTGTCCCCAATATAGTTTCCCTTTCCTGCCGGCCTTTCCTCCTTTTTACAACAAAGGTTGGGAAACGGCCGTAGTTGAGCAAATTCTTCACATAGATATTATCACTGGCACAAACTTAGAGTCCCCAATGGTACCCTTTAGCAAAATATTTGAAAGATTGTTTGCAGATTTGGTACTAAATTTAGTACCTTTGGCAATGTAAAACTTAAGACCATGAGTTCAATTGAAAAACTACTTGAGAGGTTTAAGAAGAAACCTAAAGACTTTACTTATGAGGAGACCTTGAGAATACTTTCGTATTTCGGCTATGAAGTACACAACAAAGGAGCGACATCGGGCTCTCGTGTGAGGTTTAAGAATGAGGTGACGGGAGAGTACATTGATATTCATCGGCCTCATCCGGGGAGTGTTATGAAAGAGTGGATGTTGAACGCTGTTTATCAGCACTTAAAGAGTAAGAACTTATTATGAATGAGGATATGGATTATTTAGAGTACAAGGGCTATAAGGGCAGTGTCGAATACAGCAAGGAGGATGACTGCCTGTGCGGAAAGGTTCAGGGCTTGAACAAGGCGCTGATCCTGTATGAGGGGCAGACTCTGGAGGAGTTGCGCAAGGATTTTGAGAATGGCATAGATAGCTACCTTGAGGGCTGTAAGGCCGATGGTGTTGAGCCGGCCAAACCCTACAGCGGGAAGCTTAATCTGAGGATGTCATCGGAACTCCATTCGCGCGTTGCGGAGGCTGCGTCTTCATCGGGCACAACAATCAATGATTTTATCAATAGAGCCATTAAGAATGCTCTGAAGCATGCTTCGATGCTTTAAAGCGCTATATTTGCAAAAAATCAATGATATGAAGAAGTTAATGCTTATGATTGCCGCAGTGATGATGTGCGGCACAGTGAATCTGAGTGCTCAGGAAACCTTTACCGATATAGGTTTCAATGATATAGCCGATGTGTTTGCCAACCTCAAGAAGAATGAGAAGGTTGTGTTCCTGCTACGTCACGGCGAGCGCGGACGCGATTACTCCAAGAACGGACTGCTGACCGAGAACGGTAAGGCTCAGGCCCGCTCGGTCGGTGAGAAGATTGACAACGACGAGCAGGCATTCTACGCCCATTCGGATTACGGCCGCACCATACAGACCTGCGAGAACATCGCCCTAGGCCGCGGTGACGAGTTCATCCACGAGGAGTGGTACATCCTGAACGGCGACTGGTACCGCAAGGATATCCCAGCGCTCAAGCGTAACGGCTGGGACAACTGGGAATCTCTCTCTCAGTGGGCTTACGAGGGCGGCAAGGAAGAAGGTTTCTACAATCTTGAAGAGCGCAGCCAGGAGTGGCTGGATTCACTCAAGGCGCATCTGCCCAGCATGAAACGCATCAACGTTCTTGTATCACACGACTATATGGTAACGCCAATGGCAATATATGCGTCCGATAAGCAGGTGGACCTGCACTATTGGGTTAACCGCAAGTGGATCAACTACCTGGCCGGCGTTGCAATAATCATCGACAAGAAAGGAAATATGACCTTCAAGACCATCCGCGGTCTTGATTCAGGCGTCTTAGCTCGCTGATAAGCCCATCAATTGCGAGGTCGAGGTCCCGGTAGGTGGTTTCAAAGTCACCGGTGTACCAGGGATCGGCTACGTCGCGGTCCTGGCCGGCGTATGACATCATCATGCGGACCTTGCCGGCGGGGTCGTTGGGTATTATGTATTTGAGCCAGCGCAGGTTCATGCGGTCCATCAGGATTATCAGGTCAAAGCGATCGTAATCGGCACGTGTTATCTGACGGGCGGTCTTGGATGTATCGAACGGGATGCTGTGGAAGTTCAGGCAGCGCTTGGCCGGCGGATAGATGGAATTGCCTATCTCCTCGGTCGATACGGCGGCCGATTCAACGTAGAATTGCTCTTTCAAGCCCCGTGAGTTGATTTTATCCTTGAATATGAACTCTGCCATAGGGGAGCGGCAGATGTTGCCGTGACAGACAAATATGATGCTGGTTCTTTTCATGCTGCAAAAGTAGCAAAAAAAGAGAGTGGCCGGAGCCACTCTCTTCAAATCAGATGATCACTCGGAATCAATATCCGGGATTCTGTATCATGTCGGGGTTGATTGACATTACAGCTGTACCGGGGAAGGGGAAGAACTCGTGCTTGTTGTGCTTGAAGCCTACCTCACCCAGGTTGGGATGCTGCATCTCAATGTAGATGGTGTGAGTCTCGGACTTGGTTGTTCTGGGCTGATTTGACTTACCGGTCTTGGAGTCAGTAACCTGGAACAACTGGTCATACAGCTGAGGAACGTTCTTGCCGTTGTCCTTCAGTTTGTTGTAGACCTCATCATCACCATCCTCGAAATACCAGCGTACCAGGTCGGCAAAACGGCAACCTTCCAGGAACATCTCGAACCTCTTCTCGGACTTGACTGCTGCAAGGGTGAGGGCACCGCTTACGGTCTGTGAGCCGGCGCGGTTCTGGATGCGGTTCAGGTAGGTGAGACCGTCGTTGTCATTGGTACGTGCGCAAGCCTCGGCGTAGAGCAGGTAAGCCTCAGCCAGACGGGCTACGAGTACGTTGAGGGTACGGGGGTTGTCATTATCGGCAACATCCAGGATTCTCTTGTAGTGCAGATACTCTGACTGACCGTACAGATAAGAGGTGATACCGCGTCTGATATCCTCGTTCTTGTTGGCGGTGAATACGGTATCCATCTCAGGAATCTTCTTGACGGGATCCTTCCAAACGGTATCCTTGGATGCATTCAGACGGACTGTTACGCTCTTGATGTATGCTCCGCGCTCGGGATGATAGTTGGGATTGGGCTTGTTGTCGATAGAATCCTTAAGCCAATCGGGATCATCGGTTGAGTAGGGCATGTCATACAGGATCTCGGGATCATACTTTCTTACCCAAGCCAGACGACGGGCCGAATTTGCACCGTCATTTGCAATCAGGTCGTCAACGAAATCCTGACGTACGCCAAGGCCGCCCCAGCCGCCGGGTACGACGGAGGGAGTGCCGCCCCAGTGGTCGGTACGCCAACCCCAGATATCCAGATGCATCCAGTAACCTTTCTGAATCTTACCGCCCCATGTGCTCATGGCGGGGTTCTGGGTTACGTTGGTGGCAAAGATGATTTCCTCGTTTCCTTCACCTGCCAGATGGAATGTCTCACGTATCCTGCCTGAGGGAACGAGAGAGTAGCAAGAGTCACTTACCAGAGGCTTGAGAGCTGTCTTGGCGGCTGCGTTATCCTCGGCGAAGATATAAGCCTTACCTGCGACATAGCGAGCAAAACCCTTGGTGATGTATGTGGTTCCCTTCTTGTCGTTCTTGTTTACACGGGCCCTGAGGTCATCGATGGCAGCCATAGCCTCGTCACCGCACCATTTGAGCAACTCCTTGTGGGACTCGTAGTCATTGTTGCCGTAGTTGGTAGGTCTTACTGAACCCTCAAGTACGTGGTCGATCAGAGGCGGGCAGTTCCAACCGATGGCCAGCATCATGTGAGCCCATGCACGCATTACGCGAGCCTCGGCAACACATCTCTTCTGAACCTGGGTTGTGCCGTCCTTGAAGTTGTCAATAACAAGGTTGGCGCCGTAAACGATCTGATAGAAACCTTTGTACATGCTGGTTACCAATTGGGCGTTGGCGTCACCGCGGAACTCGTTTATCTGACCGTTAAAGTCATTGTCGCCGTAGAACTCACCGGCTGCATAAACATCATCACCGGGAAGGTTGAAGAGAGCCTCAAACGGGCTAATGATGGATTCGCCGTTGGCGCGGGCAAGTTGCCGAGCCATGATATCATAGGCTGCAGCAAGTGCTGCTTCGGCATCATCATCTGTCTGATAGAAATCTTCATAAGCTACAACACCCTTCTGGGGCTCCAGGAGCTTATCCTCGCAAGCCGTTGTAAACAGGACGGCTGTGCAAATTATAGGAATTAAATACTTTTTCATAATGATGTGTCAGATTAGAATGTGATGTTAACACCAAACACAACCTTCTTTGAGGTCGGGTAGGTTCCAAGATCAATACCAAGCTGCTCGGCGTTGGTAGTAGTGGCAGTCTCAGGATCAAGTCCGGGATAGCTGGTGAAAGTGAAGAAGTCATCAAGTGAACCGTATACTCTCATGCTGTTGATGAACAGCTTCTTGAGAGCTGACTTGGGAACATTGTAACCCAGCTGGATCTGCTTGATCTTGAAATAATCACCATTGAATACGTTAGCATCGGATGCCCAGAACTGTGTGTCGTTCTTGACAGCTGCTGCGTTCGGCAACTTGGCGTCGGTGTGCTCGGGAGTCCATGAATTTGCATGGTAGTACTCCAGAGTGTTGTTGTAAGGACGGTCAGTACGGAACAGCACGGGGAATATCTTGTTTCCGCCTACGCCGGTTCCGAATACTGTCAGGTCAAATCCCTTGTAGTCAAGGGCAAGAGTTACACCGTATGTGTACTTGGGCATACCCTGACCGATGTTCGTGCGGTCCTCCTCACCGATGACACCGTCACCGTTGTAGTCGTGCAGCACGGGATCACCCGGGTTGTAAAGGACGATCTTGTCGCCGTTGCCGTCAAGTGCGAATGTGCCGTCGGGGTTCATCTTGAACTCAGTCTCCTGGGCGATGCGGTCCATGTGGAAACCGTACATGTACCAGATAGGATTGCCAACCTCAAAGGCGGTGCGGATCTGTGATACGTAGTAGCTTCCGTAAAGGATGCGCGGGATGTTGGGATCCAGGTAGGTTACCTCATTCTCAAGAGTTGAGAAGTTGGTGTTGATTGAGTAGCCGAAGTCACCGATTCTGTCTTTCCAGCCGAGCTCAATTTCAAGACCCTTGTTGAGTACGTTACCGCCGTTAACGGTTGTCTCGCTTACGCCGATCTCAGGAACGGGGTTGATCTTGACCAGAAGGTCCTTTGTGGTCTTCTTGTACCAGTCAATGCCGATAGACAGACGGTCACTCAGGAATCGGGCGTCAAGACCGAGGTCGATCTGGTCTGAAGTCTCCCACTTGAGTGACGGGTTGGCCAGACCGCTGGGCTTTGAACCGTATACCAGCTGATAGTCGGGATCGGATGAATTGATACCGTACTCATACCAGTTGGAACCCTTGGCGATTGATGTTGAGTATGCGTAGTCGTTAAGTACGTTTACGTTACCGTTACGACCCCAAGATGCACGGAACTTGAGGAATGACATAACCTCGCGGTCGATGTTGTCCTTGATGAAGCCCTCGTTGCTGATGGTCCAGGCGGCTGAGAATGAGGGGAAGTAGCCCCAACGGTTCTGCGGAGAGAGCTTTGATGAGTCAAAGGCATCGGCGCGGAAGTTGGCCTGAACGTTGTAACGGTTGTCATATGAATAGTTCAGACGGCCAAAGTAAGCAAGGCTGGCTGAACGGCTGGGACGGTTGTCAAACGTCTTGTTGGCGTTTGTGGTAGCGTAGTACAGGTAACGGAAGTTCTCTGAATAGTCATTCAGGATGTTGCTGCCTGTTGCTGTGCCTGATACGTTGTCCCTGTAGTTCTCAATGAATGACATACCACCCATGATGCCGAATGTGCTGGCGCCGATGGTCTTGTCATAGTTGATGAAGTTCTCCCACTGATAGTAGAGGCCTGTGTTGGCGGCTGCTGACAATGAATACTCAAGGCTCTTGGCCATATCATTTGCATAATAAGGTGCAGAGTAGTTGTGGTCATTGCTGAATGAGATTCTGTAACCCAGACGTGAGGTATAAACAAGACCCTTGATGGGGTTCAGGTTCAGATAAGTGGTTCCGCGAACTGAAACGCCGCTCTGTTTGCGGTTGTTGCGTGCCAGCTGGATGAACGGTGAACCGTGGTCGTTGTCTACATACTTTGAAACTGCGTAGTAACGTCCGTCCTCGGCCTGCATGATGAGGTTTGAACCCTCAAGGCCTTTGCTTGAGAACTCCTCTACATTATTGTTATATACGTCTCTTACCTTCTGCTTGAACGGGCTGAGATCGTCATAATATATAGGAGTAAGAGGATCGTTCTGGATGGCGGCCATCAGTACTGAGTTGGTCTCGGACATGTGTGATACTGACTTGGTCTCCCAACGCTCGATAGAGTTGTTTGAACCTACTGTCAACCAGGGCTTAATCTTGTAATCAGCGTTAATCTGGGTTGAAAGACGGTTGTAAACATCCTTGTCGCCTACAACGATACCGTTGTTGTTCAGATAGTTGAGTGAAATGAAGTAGTGACCCTGCTGGTTGCCTCCCTGAGCGGTGAGTGAATGCTGGTGAGCAAAGCTGGTCTCAAAGAGTTCCGATGCCCAATCGGTGTCGATAACACCGTCGTCACCGTTACGTGAGAGCTCTCCCTCGATGTCGTAACCCTGCATCTTCTTGAAGTCGATGAACTGCTTGCGGTTCATGACACCCGGCTTGCGGGCCAGACTCTGACGTGTGAGTTTGTAATCATAGCTGATTGTACCCTGACCCTTGTCGGCACCCTTCTTTGTGGTGATGAGAACGACACCGTTACCGGCCTGAGCACCGTAAATGGCTGCTGATGCGGCATCCTTAAGGATCTCCATTGACTCGATCATTGAAGGATCCAGATACTGGATGTTGTCAACCTGCAGACCGTCTACAATGAGCAGCGGGCCTATCTCGCCTGAGTTTGATGAGTAACCGCGAACGCGGATGGCAGCACCCTGACCGGGAGCACCTGAATAGTTAAGTACCTGGATACCTGATACCTTACCCTGGATGGCTGCAGCGGCGTCAGTTACGGAGCGGTCCTTAAGGTCAGCTGCCCTTACTGATGCTACGGATCCGGAGAGGTCACTCTTCTTCTGGGTACCGTAACCGATGACTACGATCTCGTCCAGAAGTTCTGCATCCTCGAAGAGTGTTACGTTAATGGTTGTGCGGCCGTTCACCTGCTCGGTAACGGTTGCGTAACCCATGAATGAGAACTGGAGGGTTGAGTTTGATGCGATAGAGATGGAGTAGTTACCATCCAGGTCGGTGACTGTACCGTTTGACGTACCCGGTTCAGCGATGCTGACCAGAGCTAGCGGTTCACCTGCATCATCCTTAACCTGTCCCTTAACGGTCACATTCTGCGCAAAAGCACAGATAGGCATTACTGTCAATAACAGCATGCCACAGAATCTTCTAAAATTCATAAGTTTAAATTAAAGGAAAAAGGGTTGAAAACAATAATTAGGTTAAACACGAAATATTCTACAAACAGTTTAATAATTCAGCCATTCCCAAGGGAATGACGGGAAAAGGATAACTCTCAGTTGCAAATGTAAAGGGCTGTTTGTTAACACAAAAAGAGGATTGTTTCAATTGAGTTAACAAATGTTCCAGCCTTTTTTTAGTTGTCAGCGGGTTTTAACAAATGGTGCAGAAAGATTAAAAGTTTTGTTCCGGGCATGAAATATTAGTGAATTAATATGCATCGGGGGTGAACAACATATCATAGAATACCCTTATATTTGTGATTAGGACAAACCAATCAATGCTTACAATATGAACATTAACAACATTATGGCTGACCTGGAGCGCAGGCATCCGGGTGAGAAAGAGTACCTTCAGGCTGTTCGTGAAGTGCTTATCAGTGTTGAACCTATCTATAACCAGCATCCCGAGTTTGAGGATGCAAAGATCGTGGAACGTATGGTCGAGCCCGACCGTATCTTTACCTTCAAGGTGCCATGGACCGATGACAACGGCGAGATTCATGTGAATACCGGTTACCGCGTCCAGTTCAACAACGCCATCGGACCGTACAAGGGCGGTCTGCGTTTCCACTCATCGGTCAATCTGTCAATCCTTAAGTTCCTGGGCTTTGAGCAGACTTTCAAGAACGCTCTGACCACTCTGCCCATGGGCGGCGGTAAGGGCGGTTCCGATTTCTCGGCACGCGGACGTTCGGCTGCCGAGATTGAGCGTTTCTGCCACAGTTTCATGCTTGAACTTTGGCGTAACATCGGCCCCGATACCGATGTTCCCGCAGGTGACATAGGTGTGGGCGCACGTGAGATCGGCTATCTGTACGGCATGTATAAAAAGCTCGCGCGTGAGAATACGGGCGTGCTGACAGGTAAGGGCCTTACTTTTGGCGGTTCTAAGATACGTCCCGAGGCTACGGGTTTCGGCGCTCTCTATTTCCTGCGCCAGATGCTGGCCGACAAGGGGGATTCGCTGGAGGGCAAGACCATTGCCATAAGCGGATTCGGAAACGTTGCATGGGGTGCCGCCAAGAAGGCTACCCAGCTGGGCGGTAAGGTTGTCACCCTGTCCGGTCCCGACGGCTATGTTTATGACAAGGAGGGTCTGAACGACGAGAAGATTGCCTATATGCTGCAGCTGCGCGCTACCAACAACGACGTGATTGAGCCGTACGCCAAGAAGTTCGGTGCCGAGTTCTTTGCAGGACACAAACCCTGGGAGTGCAAGGTTGACATTGCAATGCCCTGCGCCACCCAGAATGAGCTTAACGGCGATGATGCAGCAATGCTGATAAAGAACGGCGTCAAGTACGTGGCCGAGGTCTCCAACATGGGTTGCACACCCGAGGCTATCGACGCATTCATAGCCGCCCGCGTACTCTACGGACCGGGTAAGGCGGTCAATGCCGGCGGTGTGGCAACATCGGGTCTTGAGATGACTCAGAACGCAATGCATATCTCCTGGTCGGCCGATGAGGTTGACGCACGTCTGCACACCATCATGTCCGATATACACGAGCAGTGCGTAAAGTACGGCACCGAGCCCGACGGCTATGTGAATTATATGAAAGGCGCCAACATTGCGGGCTTCATGAAAGTGGCCCAGGCTATGCTGGAGCAGGGTTTCCTGGGATAATATGATTAAGGAAAGAATTGATGCACTGCGCCGGCTGATGGCGGAGTGGGGCTGGGATGCTGCCGTTACCGTAGGCGAGGATCCCCATAACAGTGAGTATACTCCTAAACGCTGGTGCCAGCGTGAGTTTATTAGCGGATTCACCGGATCGGCTGGAGTGGTGGTTGTTACTAAGGACCACGCAGGCCTGTGGACCGATTCACGTTACTGGATCCAGGCTGCTCGTGAGCTAGAGGGTAGCGGGATTGAACTGCACAAGATGGTGTCCGTGGAGGATAAGGACTGGATCAAGTGGATTGCGCAGAATGTTCCTTCCGGCGGTAAGGTGGGCGTTGACGGGCTTTGCATGAGTATGGGCGAGGCCGTTCAGCTGGGTAATGCACTTGCCGCGAAGGGTGCATCGGTTGTTTCCAAACCGGATTATCTGGAGGCTCTGTGGCCGGACCGTCCTTTGCTGCCGCAGGGTCCCGTATGGATTCATGAGGACAGGTATGCGGGGCGTTCTCGTATTGAGAAGCTGGACTGGCTGCGCGGTGAACTGGCAGGCAAGGGATGCGGTTACATGTTCCTGAACTGCCTGGACCAGATTGCCTGGCTGCTCAATATCCGTTCGAATGACGTGGAGTACTGCCCGTTCGTGATTTCGTTCGCTCTTGTGGGCCCGGACGGCGTGGATCTGTTCGCCGACGTTTCAAAATTCGGCGGTGAAGTGCTTTCTGATTTGAAATGCGCTAATGTCTCCCTGCATCCCTACGGTGATGTGGGCGAATACATAAAGTCGTTCAGAGCGAAAGGAAAGATACTGATTGACTCAGGTTCGCTCAATTTTGAGACCGGCAAGGCCATTGCCGATGCGTTCGGAAAGGAGAACATCGTTGAGGGCAGTTCACCTGTTGAACTGGCCAAGGCTGTCAAGAACGAGGTTGAGATTGAGGGATTCCGCAAGGCGTACATTCAGGACGGAATCGTGCAGACCCGTTTCTTCATGTGGCTTGAGCAGCAGGTGGCATCGGGCGCAAGGATAACGGAGTCGGATGCATCGGACAAACTGCATGAACTGCGTGCGGCAATGCCTGATTTCCTGGACGAGAGTTTTGAGACCATATCGGCCTACGACAAAAACGCCGCTCTGCCGCATTATTCGACCGTAAGGGGACAGGATGCGGTGCTTGAGCCGCACGGACTCTATCTGAACGACAGCGGAGCTCACTACAGGTACGGTACTACCGATATTACGCGTACCGTTCCGCTGGGTCCGCTTACGGATATGGAGCGTGAGGATTATACGCTTGACATGATGGCTATGATAGATCTGGCTATGGCCATATTCCCGGAGGGAACGCCCGGATGCCGTATCGATGCGATATCACGCCGCCCGCTGTGGCAGGCTATGCGCAATTTCGGACACGGAACGGGTCATGGAGTGGGGAACGTGCTCTCTGTTCATGAGGGGCCGCAGTCAATCCGCCAGAACCTGAAGGACCAGCCTATGCTGCCGGGAATGATCACGTCCGACGAGCCCGGCATTTACCGCGAGGGATATCACGGAATACGTCACGAAAACATGATTCTTTGCGTTGAAAAGGGCGAAAATTATTTTGGAAAGTGGCTGGGATTCGAGACGCTGACCAGAACTTACCTGGATACGTCGGCCCTTGTGCTCCCGCTTATGGACAGGCGTGAGATAGAATGGCTGAATAATTATAATGAGGTTGTCTACAAAGAGATAAATCCTTATCTGAATGCCTCTGAGAGGGATTGGCTTCGTTACAAGACGGCTCCGGTATCCTGATTTGAATATTTTATTTATACAGAAAAAATTATTTTCTGAATAATTTATTGTACCTTTGCCGCATAATCGGATATGTGATGAAGGTACAGTCTTTATTATTGCTTCTACCATGTATTGTAGGGTTCTTCTGGTTCCTGGCATACTTGCTTTTTACCGCTAAAGGTATCGTTTACAGAAAACTTACCCGCTTTCTGGGCTTTTTCTCGTTCTTCCTGCTCTTTACATTCCTGTCTCAGGATGAGTCCAGCCGTCTGATGCTGCATTTCATACTGTTCAAGCAGTTCTTTGCCCTGATGCTGATCCCGTCTTTCATCTCCTACATCAAGGCTTTGCAGGGTGAGAAGGCCGGCGGCGTATTATATATTATATTAAATGTGGTGCCTTACGTCCAGCTTGTGGTTGGAGTTGAATCCGTTTTCTCCGTAGGTTTCCAGAATGCCGTAAGGGTAATGATTGATTCGTTCACGTTCCAGGGCCCCATGTTCCCGTACCTTTCAAATAATGCCGAAATGGTGTTCTACGCATGCTACACCTATATGTTCAAGGCATTCCTGCTGGCTGATTTCTTCATGTTCTCCATAGGTGTCATGTCTTGTGCAATAAGCGGCTCATGCAACATAAAGACCGTTGGTTCATTCTTCTTTAGAGGAAACAAGGCTCCGTTAAAGCCCATCCAGTATTTTCTGGGTCTGCTGCTGTTCCTGATTGTGGTGACCGCACTTATTCTAGGCAAGCCCATTGTTGTTGAAAGTGCCGTCCGTGCGGCTTCAGGCTGCATCCTGGTTTCGGTTATCCTTTCGTTCATTGCTTTCGTGGGTACTGTGGGTGATGCACGTAACAGGTCTATTCCCGGTATACTCAGGACTATCAGGTTCGGTGCCAACGAGGATCCCGACCAGGCGTTTGACATACCGGTTCCCGAATCGGCCGAACACAATGCTGACAACGCACCTGTTCATACCTGGGATGCACTGAAGGAGATTGTTCCCTCAGTAAACGCTGATGAGAATGTTGACCTGATAAGGGCCGAGATTGCTTCAAAGCTTACCGGTATAGTTGAGGGCGAGGAACTGTTTCTTAATCGTGACATTACTCTGACGGCTGTGGCCGACAGGCTGGGGGTGTTCAAGGATGCCCTGCAGGACTATATAGAATATAAGTATGGAATGTCATTCCAGAACTATATCAACATGCTGCGTATCAAATACGCCGAGAAGTACATCATGACCCATGACCGCGTAACGCAGAATGAGATAGCCCAGGCGTGCGGTTTCTCTGGCGCATCGTCTTTCAACTCTGCATTCAGCAAGCACAACGGAGTGACTCCCAAGATCTGGAAGGACAGGCAGGCGGAGTCTCTCAGGAATCAGGAATCCTGATGCTTACGGATTGATATAAAAAAAACAAGAGACTCGCTGCACAGCGGGTCTCTCGTTCTCAATAGTCCTTTTCCAATAATTGAAATTTAGATGAACCGGTTTCACAACCAATCTTCTCTCTCCTTGTTTGCACTACAAATATATGTCATATTTTTTATCTGTGTATCATTATTTTATAAAAAATGTGGAAAATCTTAATGTTTTTATGATTTGAGAGTATTTTTTGTGATTCTGATAATCCGTCCCATCTTTTGAATTTTTCATAAATAAATATGAGTCATAAAAAAGCAGTAGCTTTTAAAAGCAGTAGCTTATAAAAGCTCCGCTTCAAAAAGCAGTGAAGCGGGACTTCACAGTTCCGCTTCACTTAAAATAAAATCTAATACCATGAAAAACACGTAGCAAAGATATATCCCCGTTTCGGTATTTCCAAGAGATATGTAGTTTTTTTCCTATTTTTGTACTACAAAACGTCACTATACGATATTATGGGCAACAAAAGGCTTTATACAGCCGATAACATTAAATCATATAAGGTGGAGGAGGAGACCACTCTGCTTCCGTTCCTGATAAAGACACTTACTACCCTGAGCAGGACCGAGGTGAAATCCATGCTCAAGTACAAGCATGTGGCCTTGAAGGGATCGGCCGTCACCCAGTTTGACACTCCGCTCAGTCCCGGCGATACGGTCGAGGTCAATTTCGGCCGTTCATTCTACCAGTTCAACAATCCCCAGGTCAAGGTGCTGTATGAGGACAAGTATATGCTGGTCATTGAAAAGGCATCGGGCCTTCTCTCAGTGGCCAATGACAATGCCCGTGAGAAGAACGCTTTCCACATAATGCGTGACTACGTGCGTCATACCAATCCCGAGGCCGAGCTCTATGTGTGCCACCGTCTGGACCAGTATACATCGGGCATACTGCTCTTCTCAAAAGACCAGGATATGATGCTTGAGCTGCGTTCCAACTGGGATTTCTATGTCAAGGAGCGCAAGTACGTGTGCGTTACCGAGAACATTCCGCCCAAGCAGGAGGATACCATAGAGAGTCTGCTCACTCAGAATGACCGCATGCAGGTGTTCTCAACCAATGATGAGGAGAACGGCCGTCTGGCCATAACCCATTACCGTGTGCTGCAGACCCGCGGCCGCTATGCTCTTGTTGACGTTGAGATATTTACCGGAAAGAAGAACCAGATAAGGGTTCATATGTCAGAGATGGGTTGCCCCATAGCAGGTGATATTAAATACGGTGCGCAGACCAATCCGGCCCGCCGCCTTATGCTCCACAATTACCGTCTTGCATTCATCCATCCCGTTACGGGCGAGCTGATGCGTTTCTCTCTGCCTACGCCCACGGTATTCAGAAAACTGACCCAGCCAGATAAATGAAAAAGAGTTACAAACCGGGTACTATGATCTACCCTCTGCCCGCAGTCTTGGTAAGTTGCGGCGCAACCCCTGACGAGTATAATGTAATGACCGCCTCATGGACGGGAACCGTATGCAGCAATCCGCCCATGTGTTATGTCTCAATCCGTCCGGAGCGTCATTCGTATGAGATAATCAAGCGTACCGGCTGTTTCGTAATCAACCTTACGAACAAGGCTCTGGCTCGTGCGACTGACTTTTGCGGTGTCCGTTCGGGTCGTGATATGGATAAGTTCAAGGAGGCTGGGATCACTCCGGGAAAGGCCGAGGTGGTATCGGCCCCCATTGTCGAGGAGTCTCCGGTTTCCATTGAGTGCAAGGTTGTGGACATTAAGCCCCTGGGATCGCATGATATGTTCCTGGCTGAGGTCGTGAACGTTCTTGTCGATGCGAAATATATTGACAAGGATGACAAGCTGGACATGGCCGCAATGAACCTCATCGCCTACAGTCACGGCGAGTATTTTGACGTCACAAATCCCGCCGGCTTCTTTGGCTGGTCGGTCCGCAAGAAGAAAGTAATCAAGCGCGAGAAGAAATGACACATTGGGGTCAGACCCCTTTGTGTCATCGTTTGTGACACAAAGGGGTCTGACCCCAATGTGTCATCTGATGAAGTCGAGGAAGTGGTCGGGGTCCGGATCAAAGGTGTAGGGACCTTTGATGAGTCTTCCTTTTGAATCGATTATTACGTAGAAGGGTTGGGCGTTGGCCCCGAACTTGCGTCTCTGCAGCAGGCTCCATTTGTCTCCGACGGTGCGGATCTTGACTCTGGTGCCGTTTTCATTCACGTTCCATTTCTTGGACAACTCAGTCTTGTCATCGACGTAAAGTGACGTCAGGATATAATCGTTCCTGATTTTGTCCGCTACGCGCGGATCGGTCCAGACCGATGCCTCCATCTTGCGGCAGTTGACGCATCCGTAACCGGTAAAGTCCAGCAGAATGGGCTTTCCGCTCATCTCGGAGGCTATTATAGCATCGCTGTAATCTGTGAACTGAGGCTCTACGGTCTGGTCGTTATGGCCGAATATCTGGGTGCTCATGGGAGGGGTGAAGGCGCTGATGGCCTTGAGCGGTGCTCCCCACAAACCCGGTACCAGCCAGGCTGCAAAGGCCAGCGATACTATTCCGGCAACAAGTCCGACCTTGCCTGAGCGTTTGCGGATAAGGTATATTCCCAGGAACAGAGCCATAAGTATCCAGAGCAGGATAAAGATGTCACGTGTCAGGATTCCCTTGCCGTATGCCATATCGGCCACAGAGAGGAACTTGAGCGAGAATGCAAGTTCTATCACACCCAGAGTCACTTTCACGCGGTCCATCCAGCCTCCCGACTTGGGCATTGACTGCAGCCAGCCGGGGAACATTGCGAACAGGGTGAACGGGATGGCCATTGCGACCGAGAATCCCAGCATACCCACGGTGGGGGCAAGAATGCTTCCGGTGGATGCGGCGTCTACCAGCAGGAATCCTATTATGGGTCCCGTGCAGGAGAATGATACGATGGTCAGCGTGAGCGCCATGAAGAATATGCCTCCCAGGCCTGCCGCATCGGCCGATTTGCGGTCGGTTCCGGTGCTCCAGCGTGAGGGCAGGGTGATTTCAAACACTCCGAAGAAGGAGAGGGCGAACGCTACCAGTATGAGGAAGAACAGTATGTTCACAAAGGCGTTAGTGGAGAGCGCGTTGAGTGCGTTGGCGCCGAATATCAGGGTTATGATGAGGGCCAGCGCCACATAGACCGCAATGATGGAGAGTCCGTAGATTATGGCGTCACGGATGGCCTTTCGGCGGTCCTGCGAGCGTTTCAGGAAGAAACTGACGGTCATGGGTATGATGGGCCAGACGCAAGGGGTGAGCAATGCTATCAGACCGCCTATGAGAGGCTGCTGTTGCCGGTTACTGCATCGGCATTCTCATAACTTACGGGTGCCCAGAGGAGCCTGTCAAAACCGTCAAGACTCTCCAGATCGTCATTTGCGTCCAGTTCCGGGGCCGATGCCTCCGCGTGGGTATCGGTGTGGCTGAACTCTATTCTTTGAGGCGGCAGGCAGTTTATGTCGTTGCATGTACCGTAGGTGAGCGAACCTTCCATTGACCAGCCTTCGGAGACTGCAAAATCCTGATAGAATGTGACGTAATTCTCGAAATACCGCACGCTCATGTTGAACATGGGATCAAAAATATCCTTCTCGTTGCCCTTGAACCTGAGCTCTGATGCGGGCGTAACGCCCTGTGATGCATCGAACGTGAGTTCGGCGGCAATGGGGCCTCCCTCAAGGTTTGTGGAATATACGTGCCAGCCGTCGTCTATCGTAAGGTCAAATGTAAGGCGGACGGTATCGGCCGATATCTGTTCCATATGATGCCGGGCGGTTACGGGTTTTTGGTTTGAACCGAACGGTGCCGCAAGGAGAACGGCTAATATTATTGTCAGGAATGTGGTCATTTTTTTTATTGTTTGCGCGAAGATAATCAAAAAACGCTTACGGGTTTGCCAGGATTTAATGTATATTCGCAAATCAAACGTATTATAAGGTATGGACAGAAGACGGTTTACTGCATTTCTGGTTCTGTTAGTTGCAGTATTAGTACTAGTATGGTTCAGTATGAAAACCAATAAGGAAGAGAGCAAAGTTAACATCGGCAAGAGCGACATTAAGATTGAGGATGGACGTTTCACTCCCGAGGTGCTGTGGTCAATGGGTCGTATAGGCGGAGTAGCCGTTTCGCCCGATGCATCAAAGATTGCCTATCAGGTTTCATATTACAGCGTTCAGGAGAATGCCAGCCATACGGTCATATACGTGATGAACGAGGATGGCAGCAACGCAAGACTGCTTACCAAGACCGCCAAGTCCGAGCACAGTCCCGCATGGATTGACAACGACCATATAGCATTCCTGTCGGCCAGCAAGGGCATACAGCAGATATTCAGCATGGATGCAGACGGCAAGCACCGCAAGCAGCTGTCATTCATGGACAAGGATGTTGAGGGCTTCCTGTTTTCACCCGATCTCAAAAACGTGCTCATGATTATGAGCGTTCCCAATCCGCTGGTCAAGGAGCAGCAGTACGAGGATCTGCCCAAAGCCACCGGTATGATTGCCGATGACCTTATGTTCCGCCACTGGGATACATGGGTCACATCACTTCCGCATCCCTACGTAGCAGCATTTGACGGAAACAAGGTGGCCGACAAGACCGTAGACCTGCTCCAGGACGAGCCTTATGAGAGTCCGATGCTCCCGTTCGGCGGAATAGAGCAGTTCGCTTGGAGTCCTGACGGCAAGAGCGTTGCCTACACTTGCCGCAAGAAAGCAGGTGCCGAGTATACCAAGAGTACTGACTCGGACATTTACCTTTATGACATAGAGAACGGCCAGACCAGGAATCTGTGCAAGCTGCCCGGAACGGATGATAAGAACATGGGTTATGACACCAATCCCCAGTTCAGTGCCAACGGCCGATACATAGCCTGGCTCAGTATGGAGCGTGACGGCTATGAGAGCGATATAAACCGTCTCTATGTGCTGGACCTTCAGAGCAACCGCAAATGGTGGGTTACCAAGAGCTTTGACAGCAATGTGGATGATTTCATCTGGGACGGTGACAAGGAGTCTTTCTTCTTCATAGGTTCATGGCAGGGATGCATGTCGCTGTTCAGGGCGGACCTGGAGGGCAATATCCTGCCTGTAAACACCGATGCCTGCGATTACAACTCGTTGGCAAAGGGTAAGGACTACCGCCTGATAGTTACACGCCAGTCAATGAGATTCGCAACTGAGATTTATGCGGTTGACTCGAATCTGGGTATGGCGGCCAAACTGACCAATGAGAACGGTCATATCTATTCACAGCTGGACAACATTAAGGTCGAGGCCCGTGCCGTCAAGACTACCGACGGCAAGGATATGCTTACCTGGGTGGTATTCCCGCCAAACTTTGACGAGACCAAGAAATATCCTACGATACTGTTCTGCGAGGGTGGTCCCCAAAGCATGGTTTCACAGTTCTGGAGTTACCGCTGGAATTTCCGCATTATGGCAGCCCAGGGTTATATCGTGGTTGCTCCCAACCGTCGCGGTCTGCCGGGATTCGGCAAGAAATGGCTTGAGGATATCAGCGGCGATTACGGCGGGCAGTGCATGAAGGACCTGCTGAGCGCAATCGATGATGTGGCTCAGGAGCCGTATGTGGACAAGGACCGTCTGGGTTGTGTAGGTGCAAGTTTCGGCGGTTATTCGGTCTACTGGCTGGCCGGTCATCATGAGGGCAGGTTCAAGTGCTTCATCGCACATGACGGCATATTCAACCTTGAGCAGCAGTATCTTGAGACCGAGGAGATGTGGTTCCCGCAGTGGGATCTGGGCGGTCCGTTCTGGGAGAAGAACAAGGTGACCGAAAGTACTTACGCCACATCACCGCACCTGTTTGCCGACAAGTGGGATACCCCGATCCTGTGCATACACGGCGAGAAGGATTACCGCATACTTTACTCGCAGGCCGTATCGGCCTTCCAGGCAGCACGTCTGCGCGGCGTACCCGCCGAGTTGCTGTTGTTCCCCGATGAGAATCACTGGGTTTTGAAACCCCAGAACGGCATATTGTGGCAAAGAACATATTTCGGATGGCTTGACAGATGGCTGAAAAAATAACATACATACTCTTCTCACTTCCGGGACTGGCTATCGTAATAGCAGCCACAATCCTTAACTTCAGGGGTAAGTGCTCCGCCAGGATAAAGCGCTCCATGGGTGCTATGCTTTATACGGTGGCTTTGAGTATGCTATGTTATGCGCAGTTCTACAATCCTGGACTGGCTGCCAGGTATTCGTGGGGTTTTGATTTTATGTATCGTCTTTTAACCCCGTTCTGCGCACCGCTCTATTATGTAGCCGTCAATTGCCTGACCGATATAAGACGCCGTTCGGCTTTGAATGTTGCGGCGTTCCTTCCGGCTATCATATACGGTGTGTTCCTGATTGCGGTACAACTATTTATGACCGGTCCGGAGAGGCATGCATACATCTGCAATGAGATTCTGGGACAGAACATACAGATGGAGGCATCGGTCGCATATAACTGGATGGTGTATGTGGGCAAGAACATTTTCAATGTGTTTATGCCTGCACAGGGTATTCTGGTCATGATTTACGGAGAGTTCCGTCTGAATACCTATATCAGGATCCTGGACGAGTATGCATCGAGCAATAAAACCGGTAAGACCTTAAAGATGCGAGGTATCCATGTCCTTACCATTCTGGTTGTGGTTACCGGTCTTATAATGTCTGCAATTCCCATTAATGAAAGCGGTAATCAGATCCTGCTGATTTCTATTGCCGTAATAGGCCAAATCGTAATGGTGAGCCTGATAGTCTCTTATGTGATGCAGTTGGAGTTATCGGCCGAAGACATTCATGAGATGATTGAAGAGCCGGCCAAGCCCTACCGTCCGGTAGAGAGCGTAAGGCCTCAGACTCAGCCGATTACGCGTCCTGAACCTATTCGGAGGGATGAGTCCAAACAACTGTCGCTGATAGAAAAGATTGACGCTGCGATGGAGCAGGACAACCTGTTCCTGGATGCGGACCTTTCCATTATCTCTCTTGCCGAGAAGATGGGTACCAACAGAACCTACGTATCAAAGGCAATCAAGGATGCCAAGGGGTGCAACTTCTCTGATTACGTGAACCGTTACCGTCTGGATTATGCGGTGGAGCTGATGAAGAGCATGCCCAAGGACAGCATCGTGGTGCAGAACATTGCATTGCAGTGCGGCTGCGGATCTATCCAGACTTTCTACCGCTATTTCAAACTGTTCTACAACGAGACTCCCACTCAGTGGCTGGAGCGTAACAAGTAAAAAAGAGTACCATTGGGGTCAGACCCCAATGGTACTTTTTTCAAAAATGATACCATTGGGGTCTGACCCCAATGGTACTCTTTTTTATTTCTTCTGCTGTTTCTGGAGTCTTTCCTGTTCTTTCTGGAGGGCTTCCAGGCGAGCCATCATGTTGTTGCCGCCGCTCTTGCGCTTGGAGGGATCATTGCGGGTTGCCTCATAATCGGCCTCCAGCTTGGCCAGAATGGCCTTGTCATCGGTCGACCTACGCAGCCATATCATGGTTATGATACCAACCAGACCTGAAATGAAGTAGTAGTAGCAAAGGCCCGATGAGTAGTTGTTGAATGAGAAGAAGAATATCACGGGCATTGCATACATCATCCAGCGCATCATCTTCATGCTGTCCTCCTGACCGGGAGCCATCTGCTGCTGTTGCATAGAGTAGATGGTGTTGATGATGTTGGTAAGACAGAACAGTACGCAGAATATGCTCAGGTGGTTACCTATAAGCGGAATGTTGTTGCCCCAACTGATCAGGTCATCAAAACCTGTAAGGTCAGTTGCCCAGAGGAAACTCTGCTGACGCAGCTCAATGGCGTTGGGAACAAAGAAGAAGAAAGCCATCCATACGGGCATCTGTACCAGCGAAGGCAGGCAGCCTCCCATAGGACTTACGCCGTATTTGCTGTAGACGGCCATAGTCTCCTGCTGCTTCTTCATTGCATCCTCAGGCTTGGGATACTTGGCGTTAACCTCATCCACGTAGGGCTTGAGGGCACGCATCTTGGCCGATGACATATAACTCTTTACCTGTGCCGGGAATACCAGCGCCTTTACGATAAGAGTCATGAGCAGGATTACGATACCCATATTTAGATTCCACTTGGAGAGCAGGTTGAACAGCGGGATGATGAGGAATCGGTTAACCTCACGTACAACCGGCCAACCCAGGTCAATCACGCGGTTAAGACGTACCTTCTGGTCACCGTGGGCAAGCTTGCTGTTCTGCTTGAGTATCTTGTAGTCATTGGGTCCGAAATAGAACTGGAACTGTGTGGGCTGGCTGCCGCTGGGATCAAAACCGGCGTGAGTCTTGGCCATGAGTTTCTTCATGTAACCCAGACCCTGCAGATAGGACTGACCGGAAAGCTGAGAGCCGCCTGCATATGTATCGGAAGCAATCATTATGCATGAGAAGAACTGGTTCTTGTAAGCAATCCAGTCCAGTTGCTCTTCGATAGTCTTTGAGATGGCCTTGCCGGTTGTCTTGCCGGCCTTTTTTGCGGCGGGTGCTACGTTCATCACCTTAGCCTTGGCCTTGTCGGCGCGCTTGTAGGTGAGGGTGGTGTAGCGCTGCTCAAAGTCGAATCCCTTCTCCTGCTGACGCAGGTTCTGAATCCAGTCAACAGCAAGTGTATTCAGGTCCGATGAGAAGAAATTGTCCATTCCTGCTGCCTTGATGTCAAGGTTGAGCATATAGCTCTCGGGGAGCAGGGTGTAGACAAAATCCATGTAACCGTAACCGTTGGTGTTCAGACGCATCGTTACGGAATTGGCTCCGTTCCTGATGGTCTCGAAATAGAGGTTGCGGCTCTGTATGTTCTGGTTCTTGCCGTCTATCTTGAAGTTGAGGCTTATCTCATCCTGGCCGAAAAGCACGACGTTCTGACCCTGCTGGTCGTTATATCCGCTCAGTTGGGCAAAGCAAGGGGCAGCACCTTTTGATGAGATGCCAATCTTGACAAGACCGTTGTCAAGGGTTGCAATGTGAAGCTCCGGATTGAGAATTTCCACTTCCCCGTCGGCTTTAATGTCTCCGGCGGTTACTTTGCACGGCCCGGACGCTTCAATATACACCGTCTTCACATCGTCGCTCTGCAAACGGGTCAGAAGCCCCTTGACGTTGAGCACAATTTCCGTGACATCCTCTTTGACGCCGGGGATGGTGGAAAACTCATGCTGAACACCCGCAATTTTAATACTGGTGGGGGCGGTTCCCGGCAGGGACGAGAGCATGACACGCCGCAGGGCATTGCCTAACGTGGTACCATATCCCCGTTCCAGCGGTTCCACCGTGTAGCGGCCATGCTGAGGGTCTTCCTGTTCCGGCGTGATTTGGGGCTTTTCAAATTCGATCATGCGCGTATTCCCTCCTTCATCGTAAATCTGGAAGGCGTTTCCGGCACCCCCCGCACAAAATGCGGCATCATGCCGGATTCCCCCCTTACTGTAAATCCGGAAGGCATCGCCGGTTTACTTGGAGTACAGCTCGACGATGAGGTGTTCCTCCACGGGCACGTCGATATCTTCACGCAGGGGCAGACGGATGACCGTTCCTTTGAGAGCGTTT
>CAJOJD010000022.1 GCA_905234745.1 uncultured Bacteroidaceae bacterium
CGCAGCTCCTCGTTGAAACTCTTGCATGACTCGCACTGGCCGCAGGCTTCGCCGTCCGGGCCGCGATGCTCACAGTTGATAGTCTTTGCGAAAATTCGCGCGCAGGTGGTCTTGCCTACGCCGCGGGGTCCGCAGAACAGGTAAGTGTTGGCCAGCTTACCGGAACTGATGGCATTCTTGAGCGTGGTGGTAAGCGCTTTCTGGCCGACCACGCTGTCAAATGTGACAGGACGGTATTTACGGGCTGATACAATATAGTCTTCCATAACTGAATCAATAGATTTCAAAGATACTCATTTTTTCGGGCTTTGCCTCAATTGAAACTCCGATTTTTTGAACTACTTTTGTACCACCTGAATGAATTTATGGACAACGGATTCCTGCCTCAATTGAAAACCTTTCTGGGCAAGTACAAATACTGGATAGTGTTTGGACTGTTCCTGCTCGTGATACTGGTGGCAAGCGACAACAGTATCGTAAAACGCGTCGTCCAGAAACGTGAAATCCGCTCCCTCCAGGAACAGCTGCAGGAGAGTGCCGAGCAGAAACGCCGGAACGAACAGATGCTGAATGAACTCAGCGACGACAGCCTGGTCATAGACCGGATCGCACGCGAGAGGTACAACATGCACACTGCCGATGAGGACCTTTTCATTGAGCAAGCCCGTTAATCTGATCTATGGACAATAAGAACAAAGCCCGTTTCATTGAATCTATGACCAACATCGGCGCCATTATGCTGCTGTTGGGAGCCGTCACATACATCACCAAGTGGGACAGCGCACCGTATTACTATCTGGTAGGTTCGCTGATGTTTGCCGCCGGCCAGTTCTCGGACCGATACACGGGCACTGACCCCATAATGAAACGTCTGCGTTTCCAGCAGGTGCTGGGCGCCTGTTTCCTGCTTGTAACCGGATTCCTTATGTTCTCGGACGGATTGCACATGAGGCTTCTGGAGAACCCGGCCATGGGCGGAAAACTGAATCATTTCCTGCTTACCGTTACCCGCAGGAACAACTGGATAGTCACACTTTCAATCGGAGCCCTGTTCGAGCTCTATTCGGCTTTCAGAATGGACCATATCTCTAAAAAACAGGATTGATAATATGTTGGATTACATCCGACCTTTTCTAGCCACGACAGAGTGAACAAGTTCCCTCTGTTCGTTTGGCTTGACGAAAACGTTCCATTTTCATTAGGAATTATTTCATTCTGAAATAGAATCTAAATAGATTCTAATACATTTAACAACTTTTAGCCGCTTACGGGCTACATAACATTAAAGAATAATAAATCCTGATTTCGTACTTTCTTGTGTTGTAATTTTGCAGTCGGAAAAAGCAAGAAAGGACATGCTTAAGCAACACTTGAAATCGGCATTGACGTTAGCAGGCTTAGTGCTTGCCATGGTGTCATGTACCAGCCATTACAGGATTGACGGTGTTGTGGAGACCCTTGGCTACGAAGGCCGCGAGCTGTCACTTATTGAATTCCTCCCCAGCCGTATAACCAAGTATGATTCCTGCCTGGTCAATCACGGCAAATTCCAGATGAAAGGCAAGGCCGATACCACCAGACTGGTATTCCTCTGCAAGGACGGACGTCCCATCATCCCCGTTTACATCGAGAAAGGTCACGCCACAGTACGTATCCTGCCTACTGAGATGACCGTTTCAGGTACCCGTCAGAACGACCTGTTCTACAGTTTCCTCAAGAAGAAGATTGAGATTGATGACCGTTACGAGGATATGTCACAGAGGCGTATCACTCTGGCACGCACAGGTTTTGATCCCCGCAGGATGGAACTCATACAGGATTCACTCCGCATGATCGTCGATGAGTGTGAGGAGATGATATGTGAGTTTATGGCCGAGAATTACGACGAGCCCGCCGCAGTGGGTGTGTTCATGATGCTCAGCGCCGGTCCGTCAAACGGTGTTCCGTCACTTGTCAAGAGAATTCTGGATGCCGCTCCCGAGGATTTCCTGACCCAGTCATACGTCAACGGCTATACCGACCGCATGGGTTACGACCGCAGCATCGGGTCGGTCAATTAATTCCCCTTATCAAGAGTTTCTTTGATGATGTCGTAAACCTCCTGTGAGGTTTCGTTCATTATTTCCTTTACCTCGGCCTCGGTCATGTCTTTGGTCGATTTGGGCCATACCGGCTCGTGGATTGTCATATGAACCGGATGCCAGGTTACGTTCCATGCGTGGCGTGACATAACGTCGTAGTTGCCGTCAATGGTAACGGGCAGGATGGGGAGTCCCAGTTCCTCGGAAATCAGGAATGCGCCGCGCTTGAATTTGCCAATCTGGCCGTCATATGAGCGGGTACCCTCGGGGAATATGACTACAGACATTCCGTCCTTGAGCTTTGACTCGGCCTTGCGGATACTCTCTTTGGCGCTGTTTCTTGAACTGCGGTCAATGAATATGCAACCGGCCATATAGCATGCCCAGCCTACGAACGGGATTCGGCCCAGTTCCTTTTTCATCATCCATTTGAACTTGATTCCTATGTATCCGTAAATCAGGAATGCGTCCCAGTAACTCTGATGGTTGGGGGCGATCACGTAGGACTGGCCTTTCCTGATATGCTCCTTTCCGTCAACCTTGAGCGGGATGAGGAATATAAGGTAGAACAGGCGGCCCCAGATCATTCCTGGCCAGTAGCCCCAGAAACGGTGGTCGAATATTGAACCTATCATTGTCGCCAGCGCAACAAGAATGGTTATTACAATCATTACCGGCAGCGCAAAGCAAATCTGATATATAAGATAGAGTACTCTGATCATAATCTATTGAATTCTACGGGTTTACCTTTTATTTCTGTATCAAACTTTCCTTCATTCCAGACGGCGCGGCCGTTTACCCATGTGGTGCAGACTTTCCAGTGGAACAGCTCGCCTTCAAACAGTGTCCAGCCGCATTTGTTGGGTACATCGGCATTGGATACCTTGTAACCCTGGTCGGTGCGTGATACCAGCGTCAGGTCAGCCTTGTAACCCTGGCGTATGTATCCGCGCTCCTTGATGCTGAAAATCTGTGCGGGGTTGTGGCACATGAGCCTTACCACATCCGTAATCTGCATTATCCCGGCCGATGCCAACTCGAGCATTGACGGCAGCGAGTAGGGCAGTACGGGCATGCCCGATGCGGCGCTCTTGCATCCTCCCTGCTTCTCGGATAGCAGGTGCGGGGCGTGGTCGGTGCCTATCACGTCAATGCGGCCGTCGGTGAGCGCAAGGCGAAGGGCCTGGCGGTCTGCAGCGGTCTTGATGGCGGGATTGCACTTGATGAGTGCGCCCTTGTGGTCATAATCGGCATCGGTGAACCACAGGTGGGCGGGGCAGGCCTCGGCTGTGAACTGCTTGCTCTGCAGCGGTCCGCCATGGAACAGGTTCAGTTCATGTGCGGTGGTAAGGTGCAGTATGTGCAGGTGCACGTTGGTCCCTGCAGCCACCTCAAGCGCCTTTGAGGTCGATGCGTAGCACGCCTCCTCGCTGCGTATGAGCGGGTGATATTTTACGGGAGGCTCGCTGCCCAGTTGGCTTACGTAGCGCTCCATGTTTGCGTTTATGATTGATGTCTCCTCACAGTGTACTGCAACGGGGACTGTGGCGGCCCTGAACAGCGCCTTGAGCGATGCGGCATCGTCCAGCAGCATTCCGCCGGTGCTGGAGCCCATAAAGAGTTTGACTCCGCAGATTTTTGCAGGGTCAATCTTTTCAATCTGGTCCAGGTTGGTGTGGGTGGCGCCCAGGTAGAAACTGTGGTTTACCAGACAGGTCTCTGCGGCGTGGTCAAACTTATCCTGGAGTGCCTGGAGCGTGACCGTCTGGGGTACGCAGTTGGGCATATCGAATATCGTAGTCACACCTCCCATTGCGGCTGCAAGGCTCTCGGTGGACATATCGGCCTTATGGGTCAGGCCGGGATCACGGAAATGTACGTGATCATCAATCACACCGGGCAGGAGCCACTTTCCTGCGGCGTCGATGACTGTATCGGCTTTTGGAGTATCTGAGGACGCAAAGATTCCGGCTATGGTGTCGTTTTCAATAAGGACCGATGCGCGCTGCACCTGCCCTTCGTTCACCACCATAGCGTCTTTTATCAGCGTCCTGCTCATTATGCTTGCGGGGCTTGGGGCTTTTGGGGATATTTACGGAACCAGCTGGCTATCTTGAGGCGGATGACGCCAAACAGGGCCTCGCTGAATATGCCTCCGCTCATCTTGGATGTGCCAAGCTCTCGGTTTACGAATATAACGGGTACCTCCTTGATCTTGAATCCGCACTTGTAGGCGGTGAATTTCATCTCAATCTGGAAGGCATAACCCTTAAAGTGTATCTTGTCCAGTTCAATGGTCTCCAGAACCTGGCGACGGTAGCACTTGAATCCGGCGGTGGTATCGTGTACGGGCAGACCGGTGATGAAATGCACGTACTTGGATGCAAAATATGACATCAGCACGCGTCCCATGGGCCAGTTGACCACATTCACACCGCTTACATATCGGGAGCCGATGGCTACGTCATAACCCTCGTCGCGGCAGGCGCTTAGCAGGCGGGGCAGGTCGGCCGGAGCATGTGAGAAATCGGCATCCATCTCGAATATGAAATCATATTTGTGCTCGATGCACCACTTGAAACCGGTGATGTATGCCGTGCCCAGACCAAGTTTGCCGGAACGCTCCACAATAAAGAGGCGGTCCTTGAAATCGGTCTCCATCAGGCCTTTCACGATGGCTGCGGTGCCGTCGGGCGATCCGTCGTCAATTATCAGCATGTGGAAGTTGTCCTCAAGCGCCATGACGGCTCTGATAATATTCTCTATGTTCTCCTTCTCGTTATATGTGGGAATGATTACTATGCTGTCGCTCTTTTTCATCAGGTCAGTTTTTTGATATGCAAATGTAGCGTTTTTTATGTACTTTTGCAACAATGATTCTGTCTGATTTGAGTGGCCTTTACGGAGGCCTGGCACAGACCAAGGCGCTGATAAAGGAACTTGCAGGAAAACGCGGAGGAAACGTTTTTCTGCAGGGGCTTCGTGCATCTTCGGCTCCGCTTTTGTTCTGTGGAGTGGCTCAGAACGGGGGTAAGCCTTGCATCCTTATCATACTTAATGACCAGGAGGAGGCTGCATATTTCTATCACGATATGGTGCAGACCATGGGTGATGAGAACGTGCTCTATTTCCCGTCGGCATTCCGCCGTGCCGCCAAGTACGGCCAGAAGGATGATGCCAGCGAGATACTGCGCACCGAGGTCCTGAGCCGCCTTACCACCGTTACTCCCGATGCACAGACGCTGGTGATTGTGACATCGGCCGATGCACTGGCCGAGAAGGTGGTCTCCAGGTCCAGCCTTGAGGACAAGTCAATACGCCTGAACGTGGGCGAGACCCTGGACCGCGAGGAACTGCAGAACCTGCTTCTGGAACTTGGGTTCAACCGCGTGGATTACGTCTATGAGCCGGGGCAGTTTGCCCTGCGAGGCAGCATCCTGGACGTATTCTCGTTCTCATCGGAATACCCATACAGACTTGATTTCTTTGGTGATGACATAGACAGCATACGTCAGTTCTCGGTCGAGACGCAACTATCTACGGACAAAAAAGACAGCGTCGTGATTGTGCCCGATATGGATAAGGTGGAGGGCGCACAGGTATCGCTGATGGATTTCCTGCCGGCCGATACCGTGCTGGCTGTCAAGGACTTGCTGCTCACTGCCGACCGCATGACCACCGTGGCCAATGAGGTGGCCGACCAGGAGAGTCTGGCCGCCCGCATGCGTCAGGTCAATGCTGCTGCGACCGAGGATGCGGAGCCCGTTGAGATGCCCCGTCTGCTGACGGCCGAGGATTTCCTGCACAGGACGACCGATTTCCGTGTCGTGGAATTCGGCAATAAACCCAGCGGTGTGGCATCGGCCACGATTACGTTTGACACAACGCCGCAGCCTTTGTTCCACAAGAACTTTGATCTGGTTTCGCAGACCCTGACCGATTACATGGTGAAGGGTTACAGGATATATATCCTGACCGACAACCCCAAGCAGGGAGACCGTCTGAGCGACATTTTTACCGAGCGCGGCGAGAACATACAGTTCACGACCATCGGCAAAACCCTTCATGAGGGATTCGCTGACGGGCTGCTCAAGTGCTGCTTCTTTACCGATCACCAGATATTTGACCGCTACCACAAGTATAATCTAAGGAGCGAGCGTGCCCGAAACGGTAAGGTTGCTCTTACTTTGAAGGAACTGCAGGAGTTCCAGATTGGTGATTACGTGGTGCATATGGACCATGGAGTGGGTAAGTTCGGCGGTCTGGTGCGCGTGCCTGAGGGCGGCGGATTCCAGGAGAAGATCAAGATCATCTACAAGAATAACGACGTTGTCCTGGTTTCAATCCATGCGCTGCACAAGGTTTCCAAGTACAAGGGCAAGGAGGGCGAGGAGCCGCACATTAACAAACTGGGTACGGGCGCTTGGGAGAGCATGAAGGAGCGCACCAAGGGCAAGATCAAGGATATTGCGCGCGACCTTATCAAACTGTATGCCAAACGACTGGAGGACAAGGGGTTTGCATACAGCCCCGATACCTATATGCAGAATGAGCTGGAGGCCAGTTTTATGTATGAGGACACTCCCGATCAGCTCAAGGCCACGATTGACGTAAAGCAGGATATGGAGAGCAGCCGCCCCATGGACCGTCTGGTTTGCGGCGATGTGGGATTCGGCAAGACCGAGGTTGCCATCCGTGCCGCGTTCAAGGCCGTGGTCGACAACAAGCAGGTTGCCGTGCTGGTGCCTACCACAATACTCGCTTTCCAGCACTATCAGACATTCTCTGAGCGACTTAAGGACTTCCCGTGCAGGGTGGAGTACCTGTCACGCGCCCGCAGCGCCGCCAAGGTTACCGCCATCCTTGAGGACCTGAAGGCCGGTAAGATAGACATCATAATAGGTACGCACAAGCTCATAGGCAAGCAGGTCAAGTTCAAAGACCTGGGTCTGCTCATTATTGACGAGGAGCAGAAGTTCGGCGTATCGGTAAAGGAGCGCCTCAAGCAGATGCGCGCCAACGTGGATGTGCTCACCATGACCGCCACGCCTATACCGCGTACGCTGCAGTTCTCACTCATGGGCGCCCGCGACCTCTCCATCATCCAGACTCCGCCGCCCAACCGTTACCCCATACAGACCGAGGTGCATGTCTACAGCCCGGATATCATCCGCGAGGCCGTCAATTTTGAGATGAGCCGAAACGGACAGCTGTTCATCGTGAGCAACCGCATATCGTCCCTGCCTGACCTGGCTGATGTGGTTCAGCGAGAGGTGCCCGATGCCCGCGTGGCCATCGGCCATGGACAGATGGATCCTGATGAACTTGAGAAGATTCTGACCGGATTCATCAATTATGACTATGACGTGCTGATATCGACCTCTATCATTGAGAACGGAATTGACATTCCGAACGCGAATACCATAATCGTGAACCAGGCCCAGAACTTTGGCCTGAGCGACCTGCACCAGATGCGCGGACGCGTGGGCCGAAGCAACCGCAAGGCATTCTGTTACCTGCTGGCACCGCCGCTTTCGGCGTTGTCCGATGAGTCACGCCGTCGTCTGCAGGCCATTGAGAGTTTCAGCGAGCTGGGCAGCGGCATTCAGTTGGCCTTGCAGGACCTTGACATACGTGGTGCGGGTAATCTTTTGGGTGCCGAGCAGAGCGGATTCATTGCCGATCTGGGCTACGAGACCTATCAGAAGATACTCAAGGAGGCCGTTCGCGAACTTAAGAACGACGAGTTCCAGGACCTGTTCAAGGAGCAGGCGAAAGAGCAGGGGAGCACACCCACCGATGCTTCGATGTATGTCGATGACTGTACCGTCGAGACTGATCTGGATATGTTCTTCCCGGATTCATTCGTGCCCGACGGCAGCGAGCGCATCCTCTTGTACCGCGAGCTTGACAGCATGGAGCGTGAGGCCGATATCCAGCGCTTCCGTGAGCGCCTGCAGGACCGTTTCGGCAAGATTCCCACGCCCGCCGAGGAACTCATCCGCCTTGTCACGCTGCGCCGCATGGGCCGCGAGCTGGGCATCGAGAAGATATTCCTCAAGGCCGGCCGCATGAGCCTGTTCTTTGTGAGCAACCCCGACAGCCCCTATTACGAGGGTCCCGCTTTCGGCGCCATCCTGGCCTACGCCGCCCAGAACCCCATGCTGTGCCGCCTTCGCGAGGAAGGTACCAAGCGCAGCCTCCAGGTATCAGACGTAAAGGACATCGACAGCGCCATCGGCATCCTGCGTGCCATCCTCACTCCCGCACTCTGATTTTTCCGCACTGATAGGCTTCCACACTTTGGAATATACCAATATTTCTTCCGATAATAATTCTGTAAAAAGAAGTGTTGTATATTGGGTATATCAAATAAAAATGGTATTTTTGCTGCAAAATATTAGATATAACTAATAGAATATGATTGATATTTATGAATTGACAGACAATGCTATTATGGCCCGGATAGGCCTTAAACTTAAAGAGGAACGGGTGGCAAGGAACGTATCACAGAAGGAACTTGCCAAGTCCTGTGGGCTATCCATGTTTTCCATAAGCCAGATAGAGAATGGTCACAACACATCGCTTTTAAGCCTGATAATGATATTGCGGGCACTTGAGCGTCTTGATATACTGAATGACCTGTTTGCTGAAAAGGAATTGAGTCCAGTTGCATATTCTGAGGCTATGAAGAAGATGCAGATGAATGAGAGGAAACGTGCTTATCGTTCATATACGATTGATAATCCGGACAGGAAAGTTGCGGAAGATTTCAATTGGGATTAATATATCAATAACCTAAACCAATAAGCTATGATTAACTACGCTGACATTTATCTATGGCAAAACCATGTTGCCACAGTTGCTTGGGATGAGAGACGCCTCTCATCCAGATTTGAATATACCCCGGAGTTTGCCGAATCGGGTATAGAACTCTCTCCTTTGATGATGCCGCTCATGCCTCATCGTGTCTATCAGTTTCCGGAATTATCACATGATACTTTCATTGGATTGCCGGGCCTTTTGGCCGATGCCCTGCCTGATGCGTTCGGTAAGGCGTTGTTGGACAAATGGCTTGCACTATCAGGAAGGACTTTTGCCAATCCTATTGAAAGACTCTGCTATCAGGGTAAGCGCAGTATGGGCGCTTTGGAGTTTGTTCCAGCACAGGACAACTATCTGGAATTGAGTACTGGTTTGGAAATCAAGACTCTCATTGAAACCGCTCGAGAGGTTCTTGATGAGAAAAAGAAGCTTGATGTTAATCTGAATGTTGACACTAAGGAGGCTGTGGCAAATATCATAAGAGTAGGGACATCGGCAGGAGGCCAAAGGGCAAAGGCTGTCATAGCATATAATGAAACTACCGGTGATATCCGTAGTGGCCAGATAGAAGCTCCGGATGGTTTCAGTCATTGGCTTATAAAACTGGATGGCGTTACAAATAATGAACTGGGTGATCCAAAGCATTATGGCCGGATAGAATATGTATATTATCTAATGGCACGTGATGCAGGTATTGACATGTCTGAATGCCGTCTGATTGAGGAGAATGGCAGAGCGCATTTTATGACCAAACGCTTTGATCGTGTCAATGGAAATGAGAAACTTCATATGCAGACATTATGTGGAATGGCTCATTATGACTATAAGATGATTCATGCCTATAGTTATGAGCAGGTATTCCAAGTGATGCGCCGCTTGCGGCTCTCATACAGTGATGCTGAGCAAATGTTTCGTAGAATGGTCTTTAATGTGGTGGCTCGAAACCAGGATGACCATACCAAGAATATATCGTTCCTTATGGACCGTAAATGCAAGTGGTCACTGTCACCGGCATACGATATGTCATGGGCGTACAATCCTAAAGGTATGTGGACATCAAATCACCAGATGTCCATCAACAACAAGTTTGATGAAATAACAAGAGAGGATCTCCTGGCTGTAGCGCTGAACGTAAACATCAAACATGCAGATCAGATAATAGGCCAAGTGGTAGAATCAGTAAGTCATTGGACCGGTCTTGCAAAGGAATACGGAATTCCGGATGATATAACAAAAGCTATCAACGCCGCTCTTTTGCTGCATTTGTAGTTTCTTGGATTTCGCTCATTGGTCCGTGATAATAGCTCAAAAAATAGCTCTATTTAAAGCTTCGCTTTGAATATAGGCTTCGCCTCGGGATAAAAACGAGTAAACTCTTTTTTCTCCTCTCGGCTTGCACTATATTTGCCAAAAAGAATATTAACCTTATAAATGATATGATTATGAGCAACAAGTACGCAGGAACCCAGACAGAGAAGAATCTGGAGGCCGCTTTTGCCGGCGAGTCAATGGCACGTAACAAGTACACCTATTTTGCATCAAAGGCCAAGAAGGAGGGCTTTGAGCAGATAGCTGCAATATTTGAGGAGACAGCCAACAATGAAAAGGAGCACGCAAAACTCTGGTTCAAGGAGCTGGAGGGCATAGGCGATACCGCCCAGAACCTGGGTGCCGCAGCCGACGGTGAGAACTATGAGTGGACCGATATGTACGAGGGCTTTGCCAAGACTGCCGAGCAGGAGGGATTCCCCGCACTGGCCGCACGTTTCCGCATGGTTGCCGCTATCGAGAAGCAGCATGAGGAGCGTTACCGCGCCCTGCTTAAGAATGTCGAGACCGCCAAGGTATTCGAGAAATCAGAAGTCAAGGTATGGGAATGCCGCAACTGCGGTCACATCGTAGTGGGCACTAAGGCTCCGCAGATCTGCCCCGTTTGCCAGCATCCGCAGGCTTACTTTGAGGTTCACAAGGAGAATTATTAACTGTTTGCAATTGGGGAGAGTATCCCCAATTGTTTTTTATTCAATATATGATTCCAATAATTTATCGCAGGACACTGTTGATGATGTGCCTGCTTCTGTTTGCATCAAGTAAATTATCGCTTTCTGCAAAAAAAGATGATATCAGGCTGAGACCCTGGAGTGACGGACCTCTTACATGGACCGATTATCAGAAAACCGGGTTTGGGGATAATGCGAACTATTCTACAAAATTTAAATATGCATTAATATCGGGCCAGAAGAAAGTCAAGATAGATAACCATAAGTTCGTGTACTATAATGTAATCTGTAACCAGATAAGCAATGAGTCATATTACAACTCACTTAAGGCTACAGAGTGGGATCTCAGAACGGATCAAGTTGTCTTTGATATAGCAGAACTTTACTCCCGATATATCCAGAACCGGGGATTAGGCAACACTTCTCAGGTTTTTTATAAAACAAAGGACGATTATTGGGAGAGGGCCCAAAAAGAGATAGATAAGTTCCTGAAAGAGAGCAACCAAGGTAAAGACACATCGGTTGTAAGGAAATATGAGGAATCTGTCAGAACTGATTTGGAACGGACTCCAAGGAAAGAGCCGGATCTGAGTATGGGCGGACGAGTTCCGGATATGTGGGGCTTTTACTTTGCATACAACAGATGTACATTTTTAGGAAAGACCTCTTCTGACTTGGCGAATGCAAACGGCATAAGCATCGGCTTTGATCATCTGGGAATGAAGGGCTGGTATTTTGATTTTGGTTTTTCCGGTGATTTTACATCGGTCAAGACTCAAGACTTTTATTTTGACCCCACCTACAGTTATAACTGGGAGACCGGTAAGAACACCAATCTGACCCGTTTCTTTGTGAATATGGGTCATACACTCAAATCCAATCAGTATTTCAGGCTGATTCCATATGCCGGTATCGGCTATTCTGAATTGGTACAACAATCCAATACATACAACGAAAAAGGGAATTCTTATTATGCAAGCGATTTCGGTGGTCTTTCAGTGACGGCCGGTTTGAATGCAGACTGGATTTTTACAACGACGCAGCAATGGTGTTTATCCCAATTCCCCTTTTCTTCTGATGATCTGATCCGCCAAAGTGTCCCACGCTCATCGGCCCTGGGAGGCTCCTGGGGGTGAATGGTGTGGGACATGGGCCCCGTATGAAGTAGTGTCCCACACGCACCTGGCTCAGAATACGCTCTGAGGCGGGTGGGTGTGGGACACTTTGGCGGGGTGGGGCCGATTCGCGGTTATTTGTACATGAAGCGGCGGATGCTGCCCTTTGGAGTTTTGCTGAAGGGCTCAAAGCGGAGCTCGAAGCTGTTGATTGCGGAGTAGGCGGGGAGCTTGGTGTTGACGTACTGGATGTGGTGCTTCATTATCGCGTCAAGGGTATCGGCGCCGATGCCCGCTCTGTCCAGGGCGTCCATGTCGGGTACGATGAGCGCAACTATCAGGCGGTCGCGCTGCAGCACGATTGATTCGGATACGTAGGGTAATTCGTTGAGTATCACCTCAATCTCCTCGGGGTATACATTCTGGCCGTTGCCGGTCAGGATCATGTTCTTGCTTCGGCCCAGCAGGAATACGTTGCGGTTTTTATCGATTGTGCCGATGTCACCGGTGCGGAACCAGCCGTCCTGGAGCACCTTGGCAGTTGCCTCGGGGTTCTTGTAGTACCCCTTGAACACCACGTCGCCCTTGACTGAGAGCTCGCCGGCAATGTGCTCGGGATCGGGCGAATCAATCTTGACCTCCATGATTTCAGGCAGGTACTCGCCGCATGATTTGGGTATGTATTTGCCGACTCTTCCGTATGATACGATGGGCGCAAGTTCAGTAAGTCCGTAACCGGTCATGAAGGGCAGTTTGAGCTTGTAGACCAGCAATGATTCTACCTCGGCCGGGATTGCCGAACCGCCCGACGTGAGCACCTCCATATTGCCGCCCATTGCATCCATCAGCTTGTCATGCAGCATCTTGCAATAATCGGGATTATCCAGATAATGCTCCAGTTTGTACTGACCCTCGGGACTGCGGAGTTCCGGTCCAAGCACGAATTCCACAAACTTCACGAATATGAGCGGGACGCCGTAGAATATGCGCGGCTTGACCTCCATGAGGGCGGCCTGAACGTTTGCCGGAATAGGGGGCAGACCGAGAATCGTAATGTGCATGCCCATCGTCATTGGGATGACTACATCGCACGTAAGGCCAAAGCTGTGCGCGTGCGGCAGCATGCTCAGGTAGTTCTCACCCTTATGGAACGGGAATCCGGGCCGTATGCCCTGCACGTTGGCCGTGTAGTTGCGGTAGGTGAGCATCACGCCCTTGGGATTGCCGGTTGAGCCCGATGTGTAAAGTATCGCGCAGACATCGTCGATGTCGGGGTTGCAGACTTTGAAATCGGCCGATGCCATACCGCTGGGATACATGCGGGCCAGAATGTTAACGGCATCGGCATAAATCTCACCCACGCTGTTGCGGCTGGCAAGGACGTCGCCCGTGGCACCGTCGATGACGCAGAGCACCTGCGGCATCTTTTCAAAATCCATCTCATCGAAAGTACGCTTCTCAGTATACAGGATCTTGCTGTCAGAATGGTTTACCAGGCGCTGTGTATCGGCCGGAGTGAAAGCGTTGTACAGGTGAACCGCGATGTAACCTTTGCTGACGGCGGCCATAAAGACCGATACGCCCAAGGCGCAGCTTTTGGTGTTGATGGCTATCTTGTCGCCGGGTTTGAGGCCGGCTTTCTTCCAGATGGCGTCCAATGTGTATATCCGCTCGGCCAGTTCGCGGTAGGTGATGGTCGATTTCCGGAAGTCGGTCAGGGCGGGATTGTCCCAATTCTCCCTGACGGCACCCTCAAAAAGACGGATATAATTGTCGATAGTCAGCATTGGCTTTCAATAAGGTTAGCAACTGCGAAGTTAGAAATTTTCCGAAACCTGACAAAGATCGCCGTCCTGACCTTGATAGATGAAGTAGGCTTTGATTTCGGGATGTTTTGTGCAGAGGGCCCGTGCGCTGTCCAGTCCCATAACCATCATAGATGTGGCCAGGGCATCGGCTGTGGCGCAATCGGCGGCAAAGACGGTGACCGAAAGCAGGCTGTGGCTTACCGGCATGCATGTGTGCGGATCAATGGTGTGGGCGTATTTGCGACCGTCCTTGACGTAAAAATTCCGGTAATTGCCCGATGTGGCCATCGCAATGTCAGTGACCGGAATCACCGTCTGCAGTTCATTGTTGATTGAAAGCGAGTCGTCGACGGGCTTGCTTATGCCGATGTTCCAGTTGTTGCCTTTGGGATTATGTCCGCTTACAACAATCTCGCCGCCAATCTCGACCATAAAGTCGTTGATGCCCTTTGAACGCAGCATCCCGGCTACCATATCGCTTCCGAAACCTTTTGCTATTGCGCTGCAGTCCAGCATGATACGCTGGTCATCCTTGGTTATGAGGCCGTCCTGCTCGTGGATTTTTCTGTAGCCGGTAATTGTCTGCAGGCTGTCAATTGTTGCCTGGCTGATGTTCTCGGCGTGCTTGAATCCGAACCCCCACGCGTTGACTGCGGGAGCCACCGTAATGTCGAATGCACCATCGGTCCAGTCCGATATCTCCATGGCGCGGCGGTAAACCTTAAGGAACATGGTATCGGCCACCTGAATGCTCTCCGCGCGGTTTACGGCCGATATCGTCGACTGCTCGTTGAACATTGACAACGCACTGTCCACCAGCGACATAGTGTGCTCTATTTCGGGTTGCAGGTCGGCGTTGTAATAGTAAGTGATGTTGTATTTTGTGCCGAAAACCAGTCCCTGGGCATAACGATACTCAGGTTTTGCGGGCTTGCTCTGAGATAGGATTATGATGGTGCCTATTATCAGAAACGCCAGGAACGGGTAGTGCCACTTTTTCATATCACGCCGTGAGATGTTCAATCAGAATTTTTACTCCTATTCCTATAAGTATTATGCCGCCTATGATCTCGACCGGGAAGTTTATGCGCTTGCCTGCATATGAGCCTATCAGGAATCCGGCAACGGAAAACAGGAACGAACCTGCAGCGATGATTCCTATGGGTAGCAGGATACTTACGAATGTGGTATAGCCCGAGCAACCGAATGACAATCCTACAGCCAGCGCATCGATACTGGTTGCGATTGCCATCGTAATTGTGGTGGAAAACCTGGTGGGATCAAAAGAACCTTCTTCGTTATCGGGCCTGAGTCCGCTCAGTATCATCCTTCCGCCCAGGAATGCCAGCAGTCCGAATGCAATCCAGTGGTCCCAGCTCTCAAGAGCTTCACTGAAAAAACTCATGCCAACCCAACCTATCAGTGGCATCAGGCCCTGAAACAGGCCAAACATGAGTGCTGTAACAATCATGGTGCGCACAACAAGACGGCGCTGGATGAGGCCGCTGGTGATGGACACCGTAAAGCAGTCCATTGCAAGTGCAACGGACAGGAGTATGAGATCAAGGATTGACATCAGGGATTACTTTATTTCTTTTTCAATCTTGTAGTCGTTGCGGTTCTGCGAACTGCGGCTTACCAATTCTGCCAGGAATCCCACCAGGAACATCAGAGTACCCATGATCATACCGGTCAGGGCAATGTAGAAGTAGGGGCTGTCGGTGATAAGACGTGCCGGAACGCCGTGTGAGAGGCATATCAGCTTGTTCACACCTATTACGATTATCGCGATGAAGCAGAGCACGAACATAACCGATCCCCAGAGGCCGAAGAAATGCATGGGCTGCTTGCCGAATCTGTTGAGGAACCAGAGTGTCATAAGGTCCAGGTATCCGTTCACAAAGCGGTCCAGACCGAATTTGGTCTTGCCGTACTTGCGTGCCTGGTGGTGAACCACCTTCTCACCAATCTTGCCGAATCCGGCATTCTTGGCCAGGAACGGGATGTAGCGGTGCATCTCGCCGTAAACCTCGATGTTCTTGACAACCTCGCGGCGGTATGCCTTAAGGCCGCAGTTCATGTCGTGCAGATGGATACCGGTAACCTTGCGTGCGGTCCAGTTGTATATCTTGGAGGGTATGTTCTTGCTGAACTTTCCGTCATAGCGCTTTTTCTTCCAGCCCGATACCAGGTCAAAGCCGTCCTCGCGTATCATGCGAACCATCTCGGGAACCTCCTCGGGGCTGTCCTGAAGGTCAGCGTCCATGGTAACCACGATATCACCCTGAGCCATGTCGAATCCGCAGAACAGGGCGGGGGATTTGCCGTAGTTGCGGCGGAACTTGATGCCCTTTACGATTTCGGGGTTATCGGCCTTGAGTCCTTCAATTATCTTCCAGGAGTCATCGGTGCTGCCGTCATCCACAAAAATCACCTCATAACTGAAGTTGTTCTGTTTCATTACGCGGCCAATCCATGCAAAGAGTTCCGGAATTGACTCGGCTTCATTCAGAAGCGGTACTATGATTGAAAGGTCCATATTATTGCTGAATTTTAATCCTTTTTGCGGTTAAGAGTCCTATTATCAGTGAGATGATATTACCCCACATAAGTGACGACTGGATAAGTTGCTTGGTCATGGCCGATGCGGGGAGCGAGCAGAACCACGCTATTGTCTGCTGCATGAGCTCCATTGTCTTGTTATACTGCTCTGCCTGGGCGGGATCGGTCATTGCGGCGGTCACCTGCTGCGATGACTGCATCATAAGGTCCATGCGTGCCGTCAGACCGGCAGCCAGTGCGCCGTGGTCAAGGAAACGCAGATAGAGGTATGCAGCCATGCACGAAAGCACTGTTGCGAACAGGAATGTCAGGATGGAGAGCATCCACGATACGGGGAACGGGAAGAACGGAACCTGGGTTGAGTCGCGGAAACGGCGTATCAGGAAGAACGCCACTACAGGGATACCTATGAACAGGGGAACTGCAAGCAGTGACAATGCGGGATACTTGACAGTTAGCAGTGTGGCAAGGTATGCCAATATAATATAAGCACCCAGATAGGTTCCGAGTGTCATTGATGTCTGCAGGATGTTTATCCTTATTATTTTGGGTTCGTTCTGTTCTTCCATACAAGAATGCAAATTTAATGAATTCTTTTGAAAGAGGGTTGCAGATACGAAAAATAGCAGTACCTTTGTGCCGGGTAAGTCCTACACGGCCAGCTCCCTTCCAACCCTCCAGGGCTTGACGGCAGCAAAGGTACCTAGGTTGTAGCGGCGCGATGCAGATCGCTTACCCATCTCATACGAAAAATGGTCGCCCTCAGGCGGCCATTTTTTGTTTTTGTCAGATCTTGCGGCGCAGCAGGAAACGCAGGCGGGCCAGAGGACCGGGCTTGACGGTGTCTATGTGTCGGCGTATCTTGTCCTCGGCAATATATTTG
>CAJOJD010000023.1 GCA_905234745.1 uncultured Bacteroidaceae bacterium
GATGGTGGGCTCATCGCCCTTTACAACCAGACTGGCCTCGTTGATGCGGTAGTAGGTCTGGTAGATGGTCTCGTGGCAGCGCTTGGTGCGGTAACTGAAATCGGAGTAGGGCTCAACGATCTGGATTCCGCAGCGCTGGTTGAACAGAGAGCGGAAACTTACGTATGAGAGTTTCTGTGAGAACTGGCCACCTACGCCAAAGGGGTAGGATGAGCCGTAACCGTCAACGACAATCTTGTAGGGACCGCCCTCAGGTACCTGTGACAGGTCGATGCGGTATACGTGGTCGCCCGATGAACGGTCGTCGCCAATCTCTACAAGCTGGCCTGAACAGACCTTCTTGCCGATCTTGTTTTTCTTAAACTGATATACGGTATAACCCGGAAGCGCACCTTCTATCTTCTTAACGCCGCCGTCGCCCAGATAGATGGCAAAGTTGGCAAAACGCTTGGTTGACAGGGCACTGTATGCTACCTGGTTGGTCTTGATGGCTTCGCAGAATACTCTCTTGGGGTCGAACTTGAAACTGTAGTTGCCGTAAGGGGTCTCAATGCTGTATTTCTGGCCGTTCTTGAGTGTGGGTACGGTCAGATATATGAAATGGTCGCACTGATCGGCTGCAGCGGCGGTACGGTTCACTGCGAGAGCCTGAGTGCCGTTTACTTTCCATTGTGAGGCGTCTGAGATATCGACCTCGTTTACGTCGAGGGTATCGCTCAGAAAGTATAGTTCAATGACATTGTCGGAAGCAGTACGTATCTCCTGAAAGGTTAGTTTGGCGCTTGCCGAAATGCTCAGCAGAATAGCACAGACAGTGGCTAGTAAGGATCTCATAAGTGATTCAGTTGGTTTGGTACACAAAAATAAAGGATTTATTCGGGAACGACAATGAAATCCGGCTTAATGGTACGGTTAGGATGTATGTCGTAATGTGTCATACGGGTATCCAGGATGTTCTTCCTGAGGTGGAGTGTTACGGCGAGCCCGTTGTAGGTGTTGGGGGCACTCATGTTTGAGATGTAGTTGCCGAGGGACCAGACTGTCAGATGACGTATAGGCCTGTTCCGATAGTCGGGCAGTGTACGTACCGGTTGTACTACATGCGGATGTCCGCCTATGATATGATCCACGCCGTGGGCGTAGAGCCAGTCTTCCAGCTTTTTCTGCTGTGCATCGGGCTGCAGCATATATTCCGTACCCCAGTGCATGCAGGCTATTATGCAGTCAACTTTAAGTTCCCTGGCACGTGCCAGATCCTTCTTTATGACGGTCGTGTCTATGTAGTTGACTATGCAGGGTGGGGCAACGGGAATTCCGTTGGTGTCATAGGTGTAGTTGAGCAGCGCTATGCGCATGCTGCCGTGCTCTATGATATAGGGATAGTTTGAATCCCGCTCGGCCAGGTTTCGGTATGTTCCCAGATGTTTTATGCCCAAACTGTCCAGCACATCCAGGGTGCGGACAAGCCCGAGATTCCTACGGTCCATGCAGTGGTTGTTGGCGGTCAGGAAGATATCGAATCCGGCATCGCGGATGGCCTGGGCATACGCATCGGGCGAGCAGAACTGCGGGTAGCCGGAGTAGGGAGCACCTCCCAGAGTGGTCTCAAAGTTGCAGACAGCAATATCGGCTGCCTCAATCTCAGGGGTTACCTGAGTGAAACAGCCGCTATAGTTATATGTACCGTCGGGTTGTAATGCCGCGTCAAGCTGAGCCTTATGCTGCATCATATCTCCGGCAAAATAGAGGGAGATACTGTCAGGGGTTTGGGCCGATGCTCCTAGCGTGCATACCAGCCATATCCCGATGAATATGGCAGACCTGGTCACGGATTACTGGTAGATGCACTTCTGACCTGCAAGCAGGGTGTTCTTCATAAGCGAGCAGATGGTCATGGGACCTACGCCGCCGGGAACGGGAGTGATGAAACTACACTTGGGAGCAACCTCGTCAAACTGAACGTCGCCGCACAGACGGAAACCGCTCTTCTTGCTGGCATCGGGAACGCGTGTAGTACCTACGTCAATGATTACGGCGCCCTCCTTGACCATATCGGCCTTAACGAAACCGGGCTGGCCAAGGGCTGCTACGATGATATCGGCCTGGAGGCACTCCTCCTTGATGTTTGCGGTGTGGCTGTGGCATACGGTTACGGTGCAGTCACCGGGGTTGGCTTTCTGCATGAGCAGGCTGGCCATGGGTTTGCCAACGATATTGCTTCGGCCCAGAACGACGGCTTTCTTGCCGCGGGTCTCGATGTTATAGCGCTTGAGCAGTTCCATGATGCCGTTGGGTGTGGCCGATATGAAGCAGGGAAGACCGATGCTCATGCGGCCTACGTTGATGGGATGGAAACCGTCCACATCCTTGCGGTAGTCAATAGCCTCGATTACATGCTGCTCGTTGATGTGCTTGGGCAGGGGGAGCTGGACTATGAATCCGTCAACATCGGGATCGTTGTTGAGTTCTGCAACCTTGGCCAGAAGTACATCCTCGGTGATGTCACTCTCAAAACGGATAAGGGTTGACTTGAATCCGCATACCTCGCAGGCCTTTACCTTGGCTGCAACGTATGTCTCGGAACCTCCGTCATGACCTACCAGAATGGCGGCCAGATGGGGACGTTTCTCTCCTCTCTCTACCATAGCGGCTACCTGTGCCGCAATTTCCTGCTTAACCTGTTCGGCTACTGCTTTTCCGTCTATTAACTGCATATGTCGTAATGTTTACCTTCTCATCATTGAACCCAGGTTGGGGAGTTTTGCGCCGGCCACATTCTTCATCATCTTGCGGGTCTGCTCAAACTGCTTGATCATACGGCTTACCTCCTGAATGGACTGTCCGCTTCCCTTGGCAATGCGGTTGCGGCGTGACTGGCTCTTGTCCAGAAGTTCAGGATTGGCACGCTCGGCGGGGGTCATTGAGTGTATCATTGCCTCGATACCCTTGAATGCGTCATCGCTTATGTCAATGTCTTTCAGGGCTTTACCTACACCCGGTATCATACCCATAAGGTCCTTGACATTACCCATCTTCTTGATCTGACCAATCTGCTCCAGGAAGTCGTCGTAGTCAAACTTGCCTTTGCCCATCTTTTTCTGGAGACGCTTGGCCTGCTCGGCGTCAAAGTTCTCCTGGGCGCGCTCCACGAACGATACGATATCGCCCATGCCGAGTATGCGGTCGGCCATACGCTCGGGATGGAATACATCGAATGCATCCATCTTCTCGCCGGTTCCCACAAACTTGATGGGCTTGTCAACTACGGTACGTATGGAGAGGGCGGCACCGCCACGGGTGTCACCGTCAAGTTTTGTCAGAATTACGCCGCTGAAGTCCAGGCGCTCGTTGAATTCACGTGCGGTGTTTACGGCATCCTGACCGGTCATGGAGTCAACCACAAAGAGTATCTCGTTGGGATTTACGGCCTCCTTGATGGCGGTTATCTCCTGCATCATCATCTCGTCAATGGCCAGACGGCCGGCGGTATCGATGATGACTACGTCGTAGCCCTTGGCGCGGGCCTCCTTTATGGCGTTCTGTGCTATCTCAACGGGTTTGTTGTTTCCCTCCTCGGTGTAAACGGTTATGCCTATCTGCTCACCCAGAACCTTCAACTGGTCAATGGCGGCGGGACGGTAGACGTCGCAGGCTGCCAGCAGTGGCTTCTTGGCGCGCTTGGTCTTGAGCAGGTTGGCCAGCTTGGCGCTGAATGTGGTCTTACCGGAACCTTGCAGACCGGCCATCAGGATTACTGCTGGATGTCCCTTGATGTCAATGTCTACGGCCTGACCGCCCATCAGGGTTGCCAGCTCGTCATGAACTACCTTGACCATCAACTGTCCGGGACGGACCGACGTGAGCACGTTCATGCCCAGGGCCTTCTCCTTGACGGTATCTGTGAACTGCTTGGCTACCTTGTAGTTGACATCGGCGTCAAGCAGGGCTTTGCGTACGTCCTTGAGGGTTTCGGCTACGTTGACTTCGGTGATTTTGCCTTCACCTTTCAGTATCTTAAGCGACCTTTCAAGTCTTTCGGATAGATTTTCAAACATGCTGTTTTGTTTTAGGCTGCAAATTTAGCAAAATTATCGGCCCGATAGGTATAGCATCTGGCGGATTTCGTCGTTGAATTTGCGGGCGGAGCAGAGTTTTTCAAGAGTCATGTGCATGCGGTAGCGCCAGTAGTTGTTGCTGTCGGCCGGAACGTTGATGCGCTCAGAGGCGGGATCCTTGTATCGGAGTTGTGAACTCATTGACAACCAGTCCTGCAGCGGGAAGATGGCCAGTATTGACGGTGATGCCAGGTGGGCCGATATCACGCTGGTGCATGCGGCCACGGTGGCTTTCTTTGTTGTAATCACGGTGTTGGGCTCCATCTCGTCCTCAATCCAGGTACGCAGCACGCTCATGTCGTGAGTAGATGTGGTGCAGACCGACATGTAAGGGTAGGTGGCCGGGTCCGATACGCTCACGCCCATGTTCTTGGGCATACGCTGAACCTCAAGGGCGATGATGCGCAGACGGTCCATCACCTCGGGGACGCAGGCCGGTATCATACCAAGATCCTCACCGCACACAAGCATATCGGTAGCCTCGATCAATGCCGGCAGTTTGGACATTGCCACGTCGCACCAGTATTGGTTGTTGCGGCTGTAGTAGAAGTCATCATGCAGGCGGCGGAACGCCTCTCTCTCATTTTCCGGCAAGGCCTTGAATATGTCGGTGTCAAAGGCCTCGATGCGCGGATGGTAGGTGCCGGGACGGTGGGTGTCCTCCAGGAAAAGCACGTTGGTTTCGGGCGTGCCTTCGGGGGCTTTGGCGTGCAGTGCGGGGTTGAACGGGAAGCCTCTGTCCCACATCTCCTGCGGGGTGTAGGTGAGGGCGGGATTGAAACGTCCCATGAGTCCGCTGTTATACTCCAGAGGAACTTCCCAGATACGGAAGAATCCCAACAAATGATCTATGCGGTATGCGTCAAAGTAATCGGCCATCTTGCGGAAACGGGCCACGAACCAGGCGTATCCGTCACGCGCCATGTTTTCCCAATTGTATGTGGGCATTCCCCATTTCTGGCCATCTGTAGCAAAGGCGTCGGGTGGGGCACCGGCCTGGCAGTCGGTATGGAAAAGCTCCGGATGTATCCAGACGTCACAGCTGTGACGGTTCACACCGATGGGTATGTCACCCTTCAGGAGAATACCTTTCCTGTTTGCATATTTCTTGACATCCGATAACTGTTTGTCAAGATGGAACTGTATGAAATAATGCTTACGGATTTCGCGGTAACGGTCATTGCCCGGAGCGCAGTAACGGTCCAGCAGAGCCGGGTTGTATTCAGACTCTTTCCATGTGTGGAAATCGGCCGTTCCGTATTTGTCACGCAGGTAGCAGTAAAGGGCGTAAGGCTCCAGCCAACTGCGGTTCGTGCCGAAGAATTTCTGGAACTCACGGCTCTTGCAGCACTGCTCGCCGTATAGGGCATAGAGGCGGTCAAGGTACTCGCTTTTAAGTCTGTAGACGCGCTCGTAATCAATGGCTGCCAGTGCGTTGAGTTCCTTGCGCTCTTTCCTTACGCGGGCCATGAACCTGCGGTCATCAATTGTTCCGATGAGTTCAAGGTCTATGTATACCGGGTTGAGGGCGAACGATGAGTTGGCGCTGTAGGGGTATGAATCCCGCCATGTTCCGGTCATGGTGGTGTCATTGACGGGAAGGGTCTGTATCACACTCTGTCCTGTAGCGGCTGCCCAGTCCACAAGTAACTTCAGGTCAGTGAACTGGCCTATTCCGAAATCCCTCTCGGACCGGAGTGAGAATACAGGAATGGCGGTACCGGCGCCTTTCCAGCGGGGGCGGTTGTTGTGGTGGACGTACGGCAGGGCAACGGTACGCTGCTCTATGTTCTGTCCGCCATAGTCTTTCCATCGGTCCGACAATACCAGGCGTTTGGCCTTGGTGTAGGGGATGGAGTGCAGTGAGCCCTCCTCGCGGCGGGTTATGGTCCCGTCGGTCTGGACCATGTAGCTGTATGTCACGTCACCGGCGGTCAGGTCGTCGTCATCGATGTCATAGTCTATGAACCATGTGCCGGCACCGTTATTGGCCATCTCAAGGCAGTGTTGGGTGCCGTCGGCCATGTTCAGGCAGAGGTACAGGTTCTCACCCCAGCGGGTTATGTATTCTATCTGAAAGTGTATCGTCATCGGGGATACGGAAAAATAGCTCTACAAAAATATATCAAGGTTTTCAACAGCTCCCGTAAAGTTATTAACAATTGCCAAAAAAGCGCAGCAAATTCTTTTACATTTTTATACGCGAAATTATTTTTGCTAACACGTTGAAACAGAATTAAACAATTCGTAACCAAAACAACTATAAATCATGGAGTTAAAACAGGAGGGCATCTATGATGCCAGTACCCTTGGTGGGGGTAAGATGTTTGTGCTCGGTTGTCAGCACATGTTCGCTATGTTCGGCGCTACCGTTCTGGTTCCGCTTCTTACAGGTCTGTCAGTATCGGCCACACTGCTTTTTGCAGGTATCGGCACACTGATTTTCCATTTGTTCACTAAGATGAAAGTGCCTGCATTCCTGGGCTCATCTTTCGCTTTCCTGGGCGGATATGCAGCCGTTAAGGAATTCGGCGTAGGTCTTGGTCTTACAGAAGCCGTTTCTCTGACATACGCCTGCATCGGCGTGTTCTGCGCAGGTCTGCTCTATTTCGTGCTGGCCGCACTGTTCAAGTTCTACGGCGTACGTCGTACCATGCGTTTCTTCCCGCCCGTAGTAACAGGTCCTATCATCATCTCCATCGGTCTTATCCTGTCATCAAGTGCCATCAACAACTGCCAGAGCAATTGGTGGATCGCACTGCTTGCCATCGTCATCATCGTGGTATGCAACATCTTCGGTAAGGGTATGATCAAGATTATCCCCATCATTCTGGGTGTCATCGGCTCATACATCGTAGCAGCATGCTTCGGTCAGGTTGACTTCTCGGCCGTAAAGGATGCCGCTTGGTTCGGTATGCCTTTCGCATGGGAGAACACCGCATTTGCAGTCCTCAAGAACCCTGACTGGTCATTCGTCTGGACAGCTATCATCGCAATCGTTCCCATTGCATTCGCTACAATGATTGAACATATCGGTGATGTCTGCGCCATCTCATCAACCTGTAACCGTAACTACATTGCCGATCCCGGTCTGCACCGCACTCTTATGGGTGACGGCTGCGCTACCGCTCTGGCAGCTCTGTTCGGCGCTCCCGCCAACACCACTTACGGTGAGAATACAGGTGTGCTGAACCTGACCAAGGTGTTTGATCCCAAGGTTGTCCGCATCGCTGCATGCCTTGCTATCGTATTCTCATTCTGCCCCAAGTTCGCCCAGATTATCTACGCTATGCCTACCGCTACTGTAGGTGGTGTATCTCTGGTGCTTTACGGTATGATATCGGCAGTAGGTGTACGTAACCTGGTTGAGAACAAGGTTGACTTTACAAACAACCGTAACGTCCTCATCGCCGCTCTGATCCTGGTGCTCGCCATCGGTATCAACTTCGGTCCCGGCAGCATTTCATTCGGTAAGGTTTCTCTGTCAGGTCTGGCAGTTGCCGCTCTGGTAGGTATCATCCTGAATGCCATACTTCCCGGTAACGACTTCCACTTTACAAGCGATTACGCCAGCGGTAAGCGTGCTACTGCCGAGGGTCAGGATCTGCCTGAGGAGTTCAAGAAGCCTCTGCATGACGATCCCAAGTACAACGGATAATTATTACACTAAACAATATTCATTTATTAACTCTAAAAGTTTTGATATGAAAAAAATCGTGGCTTTTGCAGGTTTTGCCCTGCTTGCAGTAGGTGCTTTTGCACAGACAAACCTTCAGGTATTCTATGATCTGGGTGAGAATCGCAAGATGGTTACAACTACTCTTGAGATGTTCAAGAGCGATGATTGGGGTAGCACATTCTTCTTTGTAGATTATGACTATTTCAACAAGGATTATCGTGATGAGGAAGTCGCAGGTGTAAAGATTCATCCTAATACTTATGGTGCCCGCAGCAGCTATTTTGAGATAGCACGTTCTCTCAATTTCTGGCAGGAATCAAGCCTTGGCGCACTCAGTGCACACGTTGAGTTCAACGCAGGCGTAGGTTTCGGTAGCCGTAACTGGTTGTTCGGTGTTGAGTACTTCCTGCACAATGACGATTTCTCAAATACATTCACATTTGAGCTTCTCTACAAGACCTTCAAGGGTTCAGAGAGCCACCTGCCTTTGCAGTTCACCTTTGTATGGGGTATGAATAACCTTCTGGGCGTTGAGGGCCTCAAGTTCTCAGGTTTTGCCGATATCTGGGGTGAGGATACTTACCTGTGGGCTGATCGTGACAAGTGCGAGAAGTCACTTACCTTCATTTCAGAGCCTCAGCTTTGGTACAACGTAGGTCAGTTCTTCAACTGCCCGAACCTGAGCGCCGGTGCAGAGGTTGAGCTCAGCTACAACTTTGCCTACAACGAGGGTTTCATGTGCAATCCTTGCGTAGGTCTTAAGTGGGACTTCTAATCCGACATTTGGTGTAACTTTAAAACAATACAGTTATGTCATTCCTGAAAGTTTTAGGTTTTGATTCCGCCAAGCACAGTGTCAAGACTGAGATTGTGGCCGGTATCACCACTTTCCTGACAATGGCTTACATCCTTGCAGTCAACCCCGATATATTCGGCGCACTGGAGGGTATGGGTATGCCTAAGGGTGCAGTGTTTACTGCTACCGCTCTGGCTGCCATTGTAGGTACTATGGTTATGTCTCTCTATGCAAAGAAGCCCTTCGCCCTGGCTCCCGGTCTGGGTCTGAACGCATTCTTTGTATATACCGTATGTCTGACTATGGGATACAGCTGGCAGTTTGCTTTGACAGCTGTGTTCATCGAGGGTCTCATCTTTATCATCCTGACTGTTACCAATGTACGTGAGGCTATCATCGATGCCATCCCGGCTGCAATGAAGAGCGCAGTATCTGCCGGTATCGGTCTGTTCATCGCATTCATCGGTCTGGTAAATGCCGGTATCATCGTTGACGACGGTGGCACAATCATTGCTCTTGGTGATATCACCAGCGGCACAGCTCTGCTTGCTCTGGTAGGTCTGGTCATTACAGCAGTGATGATGATCCTGAAGGTTCCCGGTGCAATGCTGATTGGTATCATCGTTACCGCTATCATCGGTATTCCTTTTGGAATCACCAAGTTTGACGGTGTGGTAAGCTCTGTACCTTCAATTGCTCCCATCTTCTGCCAGTTTGAGTTCCACAACATCTTTACCTGGAACATGGTAATCGTTGTGTTCACGTTCCTCTTTATTGATATGTTCGATACAATCGGTACTGTTATCGGCGTATCAAAGAAGGCTAACATGATCAACGCCGACGGTACTATCCCCGGTGTAAAGAAGGTTCTCATGGCCGATGCCATCGCTACCGTTGCAGGTGCCGCTTTCGGTACCAGCACCACTACCACTTATGTGGAGAGTGCATCGGGCGTAGCTACCGGTGGCCGTACCGGTCTGACTTCATTCACTGTTGCCATTTGCTTTGCCATAGCACTGTTCTTTGCTCCGGTATTCCTTGCAATACCGTCAGCCGCAACAGCTCCCGCTCTGGTTCTTGTAGGTGTCATGATGATGTCATCCATACTGGATGTTGACTTCTCTGATTTCTCAGAGTGCATACCTGCATACATCACAATGATCGTGATGCCTTTGGCATACAGCATCTCAGACGGTATCATGCTGGGTCTTATATCTTATGTTGTCCTGAACGCCCTCACCGGTAAGTTCAAGAAGATCAGCATTATGATGTGGATCCTTGCAGTTTTGTTCATCCTACGTTACATACTGCTGTAACCTTAGACTGACAGAAAGATTAAGGGCGGTTCCAATCGGAGCCGCCCTTATTGTTTTTGTGAATGTCAGATCACTCTATCGTAAGTACCGCACCTGTGTTGGTGTCAAAGGTGATCTTGGCATCGGCCATCTTTCCCATGAGGGTTGTGGATATGACCTCGACGCTTCCGAACTGAGCCATCTTGACATCCTGCTCAACGAAATTGGCGCGGTTGTTGTAAATCCTGACGGTGGCGCGGCCCGGCAGACGGTAGTAAAGGAATGTGCCTTCCTTCTTGCTCTTGGCTGCCTGCAGTTTCTTCTGCTGGTCGGGGTCCATGTTGTAACTGTCGCCCATCTTCTTGTCAACTATGTCTATCCAGACGGGTTCGCCGGCAAGATTGTCGGTGGGGAGTACGCCAAGTTTGGAAGAGAAACGGAACAGTATCTGTTTGTTTATGGCCTCATCGGGAGTGACATTTATGGTGAATGTAACGTCCTCAGTCTCGTTGGTTCCGTTAAAGAGTGTCAGCAGTGCTTCCTCCTGGGCAGCAAGTGACTCCAGCATGAACTTGAGTGACTCACCGTCGGTGGGTACAAAATCAGCCTGGCCGCGTGTGATGTTGTTGCGGCTTTCACGTATGTTGTAAATCTCCTTGGCTGTGAGCTCGGCCATCTTGGCGGTTGAGCTGGCCATGAGAATCTCCTCGGTCATGTACTCCTGAGGGTTGATCTTCTTAACCTGTTTCTGGACGGGTTTCTGAGCAGTCTGGACGGGCTCCTCTTTCTTACGGACATTGACGGCCGACATTATTCCGTCATCAGTGAGCTCGAAATAGGGCCTGTTTCCCTTGGGCGGGAAAGCCAAAGTGTAGAGCTTGTCCTTATCGGGGATGCCTGTGGCCGTGATCTTGACGTCAGAGATGCTCCAGACCTCCTCGGCCTTGTCCTTGACATCGCTCAGGCGCAGATATCGCTCTGCATAACGCGAGAACTCTCCGGGCTTGAATGTCTGTTTCTGTGCCGTTACGGTAACGGTGATCATGGTCTTGGGGAGCCAGTACGAAACGCCGTCCTGGGTTACTCCCGGCTGATAGGCTGATGATAGTCCTTGTGCTGAAACGGTTATGGCCGATATCAGCAGCCCTGCGGTGAGGGCGATATTTCTTATATTCATATTCATAATGTTTCTGTCATTTGTAACCAGGCCTGAGGCAGTGAGTCGGCTATATCGGCCGATGTCATGGCCGTCATGCTGAGTTTGCCGGCTGCCATGTCGCCTGCAAGTCCGTGTATGTAAACCGCAATGAATGCGGCCTGTTCGCTTTCATATCCTTGTGCCAGCAGAGCCAGTACCATGCCGGTTAGTACGTCGCCTGATCCGCCTGTGGCCATGCCGGGGTTGCCTGTGGTGTTGACGTACATGCGGCCGGCGGGTGATATGGTAACGGTGGGAGCACCTTTTACAACCACGGTGATTCCGTTGTCTGCGGCCAGTGCCTTGGCTTTCTGAATCATATTGTCCCAATCATCGGTCTGTCCGACCAGACGTTTCAGTTCTCCGGGGTGGGGCGTCAATACGGAACCTGCCGGAATATACTCGAGCAGGTATCTGCTGCGGGCTATGATGTTAAGTGCATCGGCATCAAGTACCATGGGGTAAGATGAACTCTTGAGCAGTTTCTCAAGGATGGCGGCCTGTGAATAACCCTGACCCAGACCCGGTCCTGCACCTACTGCATTGTATCGGCTCAGGTCGGTATTGGCGTACAGGTCATCGGACGCGATGGCCATGGCCTCGGGGACCGATATCTGCAGTATGTCATTGTTGTATGCCGGGGAGCAGATTGTCAGCAAACCCACTCCTGAGCGAAGACATGCCCTGGCCGACAGGATTGCGGCTCCAGCCATTCCCAGACTACCGGCATAAAGCAATGCGTGACCGAAAGAGTTCTTGTAGGCTTTGGGATCACGCGGCTTTAGCAGTGATTTTACATAGTCCTGTCCGACTGTTACTTTATCCATAGTTTGGCAGATGCACTCGGCAAATGTACGCTTATTTTGTTAAAAATGGATATGATATCCGTATTGCCGTGCTTTTTTTGAGTATATTCGCGTATTAATTGTACGCATATGGAAACCATTCAGGTAAAGGACAGGATTTTTGCTCCGTTTATTAGAGAGGAGGAGCTTCAGAAAGAAATAAAAAGGGTAGCTCAAGAGATCAACCGTGATTATGTTGGCAAGGAACCCTTGTTCCTGTGCATTCTTAACGGCGCATTCATGTTTGCAGCTGATCTTCTGAAAAATGTCAATGTTCCATGTAACGTGTCATTCGTGAAGGTTGCCTCATATTCCGGCACTGACACAACCGGTAAGGTCAAAGAGTTGATGGGCCTGCAGGAGGATGTCGAGGGACGTCATGTAATCATAGTAGAGGATATTGTGGACACCGGTTACACCATGCGTGACATATTGGATTCACTCAAGGACAAGAAGGCTGCATCAGTTGAGGTATGTGCTTTGCTCTGCAAACCTGATAAGCTGAAGGTGGATCTTAATCTGAAATATCTTGCTCTGAATATTCCGAATGGCTTTATCGTAGGTTACGGACTGGATTACGACGGATTCGGACGTAACTCCCGTGATATTTATCAGATTGTAAAATAAACCTGCATTCAGGATGGACAACATAGTAATATTCGGCGCTCCCGGTTCAGGAAAGGGAACGTACAGTGCTGCCCTGGTTGAGAAATTCGGTTATAACCATATCTCTACCGGTGATGTGCTCCGTGCCGAAATCAAGGCCGGAACAGAACTGGGAAACATAGCCGAAGGATATATAGAAAAAGGACAACTTATACCTGATGATCTTATAATTGACATGCTTGCAAGCGTCTATGACACCATGCGTGACGGTCCCGGCGTGATATTTGACGGATTTCCCCGTACCATTGTCCAGGCCAAGGCGCTCAAGGAGATGCTGCGTGAGCGTGGTGAAAAGATATCCGTGACACTGAACCTGATTGTAAGTGAGGATGTCCTGATGGAGCGTCTCCTGAACCGTGCCAAGATAGAGGGTAGGGCCGATGACAACGAAGAGACCATCAAGAAGCGTTTCAACGTCTATTACACCCAGACTCATCCTCTCATAGAGTGGTTCAAGAAAGAAGGGGTTTTGTCCGAGTTTACCTTTAAGGGTGACAAGGACCTGATGATAAAGGAAATTATTGAGAAGGTGGAGTCAATCTGACCCCACCTTGAATTTGTATATATGGCAGAATCGAATTTTGTAGATTATGTAAAGATATTTTGCAGGTCGGGCAAGGGCGGTCGCGGATCGGCTCATCTGCGTCATGACAAATACATTCCCAACGGCGGTCCCGACGGAGGTGACGGCGGCAAGGGCGGAAGCGTTATCCTTAAGGGTAACCGCAACTACTGGACGCTGCTTCATCTGCGTTATGAGCGTCATGCATTTGCCGAGAACGGCGGAAACGGCGGCAGCAACAAGTGCTTCGGCAAGGACGGAAACGATGTCATCATTGAGGTACCTTGCGGAACGGTTGCCTATGATGCCGAGACAGGCGATTATCTTTGCGACATTACCGATGACGGTCAGGAGGTGGTTCTGCTCAAGGGCGGCCGCGGAGGCCTTGGAAACTGGCATTTCCGTACCGCAACACGTCAGGCACCCAGATTCGCACAGCCGGGTGAGCCTGCTCAGGAACTCATGGTGGTCCTGGAACTCAAACTGCTGGCCGACGTGGGCCTGGTAGGATTCCCCAACGCCGGCAAATCCACACTGCTGTCAGCCATATCGGCCGCAAAACCCAAGATTGCAAACTATCCGTTCACCACACTGGAGCCTAACCTTGGAATCGTATCATACCGTGAAGGCAAGTCATTCGTGATGGCCGACATTCCCGGTATCATTGAGGGTGCCAGCGAGGGTAAGGGCCTGGGACTCCGTTTCCTGCGTCATATAGAGCGTAACTCATTGCTGCTGTTCATGGTTCCGGGTGATACCGATGACATTAAGCGTGAGTATGAGATCCTGCTGAATGAGTTGGCACAGTTCAATCCCGAGATGCTTGACAAACAGCGCGTTTTGGCCATAACCAAATGCGACCTGATAGATGAGGAACTCATGTCCATGCTGGAGCCGAACCTGCCCACAGACATACCTCACGTATTCATATCGGGCGTAAGCGGACTGGGCCTGCAGCAACTTAAGGATATTCTCTGGAAGGAACTCAACAGCGAAAGCAACAAGCTGGATGCCACATGGAAGACGGAGCACATAGTACACCGCTCAAAGGATGCCGGCGAACTCCACAACGAACTGGTGGCCGCCGGAGCAGACTTTGAGTTTGACTTTGATGACCTTCCGGACGATGATGAAGACCTGGACGATCTTGAAGAGGTCGAGGTCGAACTGGATTAATCCGTATAGACTTTCTCGTTGATAACGTCCTGATATTTCTGCATCAGGGCCTTACGCTTCAGTTTCAGGGTCTGTGACAGCAGACCGTTTGCTGCGTTCCACTCGTCAAATACGAATACGGGTCGCTTGATGGCCTCGTAGATGGCATTGTTGCGGTTGATTGACTCAACTTCCTGCTGCAGTTTGCTGTGAAGGTGCTCGTCGTCAAACAGTGAGTTGTCATGAACGTAGTCAATGCCCAGCGATGTGCACAACTCCTTGGCCTTATCAGGATTTACCACGATTATGGCCGATGCGAACTTCTTGTTTGATCCGAATACGAAACTGGTATCGAAGCAGGGTGAATTTGCAATCTGTGTCTCAATGACCTGCGGGGCAATGTATTTGCCCGACGAGAGTTTGAATATCTCCTTCTTGCGGTCGGTTATCTTGACGTATTCTCCCTCAAAGAGAGTGCCTATATCACCTGTGTGGAGCCATCCGTCACTGTCAATGACCTCCTTGGTGGCCTCAGGATCCTTATAGTAGCCCTTCATTACGTGCGGGCCACGGGTCAGGATCTCGCCGTCGGGGGCGAACATGAGTTCGGAGCCGCCTATGGGCTTACCTACGGTACCTATTATATTATAGCCGTCCATAGGACTGTTCACTGCAATTACGGGCGATGCTTCGGTCATTCCGTAACCCTCATAGATGTACATCTTGGCAGCATTGAACAGTTTTACTATCTGCGGACGTATGGATGAGCCGCCTGATACAACCAGCAGTTCGTGACCGCCCAGTTTCTCACGCCACTTGGAGTAGATGAGCTTGTCGGCCAGTTTGTGCTTGAGGTCGTAAATGAGGTTATGCTTGCGGTTGTCAAAGTTCACGCCGTAATCCCAGCACCAGAAATAGAGCGTTTTCTTGAATCCCGTCAGTGCCTGTCCGGCCTTGTAGAAGGCGTCAAACATGCTTTCAAGAACACGCGGCACGGCGCACAGGCCGTCTGAATGGCAGCTGGCCATATCACGGGCGATGGTCTTGAGGCTCTCGGCATAGTATGTGCTGATACCCTTCTCCTGATACTCGTAGTTCATGGTGCGCTCATATGTATGGCACAACGGCAGGAAACTGAGCATGCGGTGACCGGGTCCGTAAGTCTGACGTACGGCATGCGAGTGTGCATCGAAAGTGAGGTTCATATGGGTAAGCATTACGCCCTTGGGCTGTCCGGTAGTTCCGGATGTGTATACGATCGATGCCACGTCATCGGGACTTACGTTCTTGATGTTGTCCTCAATTGTCTCTTCCCATTTTGCCTTATCGGCCTTACCGGCCTCGATCAGGTCTTTCAGACATGTCTTGTCCTTGTCGTCGTCAATAAGGTAAAGATCTGCCTTATGGTCCATTGACGGGATGACCTCGCTGGCTATCTTATAAAGGTTCTCGCTTCCGGCAAAAATGGCCTTGGCGTCAGAGTGGTTGAAAATGTAAAGAAACTCGTCCTTGCTCAGGGTGGGGTAAACCGGTACAAATATCAGACGTGCCAGGGTACAGCCCATGTCAAGGAAGTTCCATTCGGGACGGTTCGGAGTTATTACCACAATCTTGTCCTCAGGCTGGAATCCTTTTGCCAAAAAACCGCATGCTATGTCATGGGAAGCCTTGATGTAGTCATCAACGCTGTATTTCTTCCACTCTCCGTTTATGCAGCGTGCAAAAATGTCGTCCTTGGGGAATTTGGTCTTTAGAATCTCTAGATAGTCAAATGTTCTTGTCGGTAAAAAATCCATAATTTGCCCTTTAATGGTTGTGTTTACAAAAATAAAGTATTTTTGCAATTGCGTTCATTTGTGCAGACTAAAAAAAAAGTTCACATGAGATAAGATTTTTTTCCTTTTCAATTTAACTTTTAATTTAGCCCCATATATGAATAGTGAATGAATTTGAAAAATTCACCTTTTACTAATTTATAACTTAAAACAAACAAAAATGAAAAAGATGTTTTTGGCAGCTGCCCTTCTGGCAGTAGTATCTCTGGCTAACGCACAGGCTCCCGCAAACGCACCTTACGGTGTTAAGTCAGGTGTTATCACCATGTCTATGGATATGATGGGTAACGAGATGATCACTGAGACCTATTTTGATGACTACGGTCTGAAGACCGCTCAGGTATCAGAAGGTGGTTTCATGGGTGGCGAAGGCAAGACCCGCACAATCACTGATAAGGACGGCGCTCAGATCCGCATCAACGATGCTGAGAAGACCGCTACCAAGTTCCCTGCTGGTGGCATGGGTATGGGCTTTGGCGGTGGAAACCGTGCTCAGATCAACTGGAACAATCTGACCGACCAGGTTAAGAAGGATAACAACATCAAGGAGGTAGGTAAGGAAACTATCGCCGGTAAGGAGTGCACAAAGTACACTATGACTGTTGACATGATGGGCAACCAGTCAGAGCAGACCGTATGGATCTACAAAGGCATCCAGCTCAAGAACGAGATGACTTCAGATTTCGGTACTTTCGGCCAGACCTGCAAGAAGTTCGAGGAGAAGGCAGTTGACGCTTCTATGTTCGAGGTTCCCGCTGGTGTTAAGGTTGAGGAGTTCGATATGTCACAGTTTGGCGGATTCGGCGGTTTCTAATCTCTGGAAAGCTAAGTAAAAGAGGGTCACTTCGGTGGCCCTTTTTTGTTTTCCACCGCCAAACTATGACATAGGGTGGCTGCGCCACCCTTCGACCTTTTTTTTTCCAGTTAAAATCCAAATAAAATTGGATTGAAATTTTTGATTATTTTTCTATTCTATTGATACACAGATAAATATCTTTTATATCAAA
>CAJOJD010000024.1 GCA_905234745.1 uncultured Bacteroidaceae bacterium
GTTTCTGCTGGTGGCACACTACAATGGACTGGACAATCCTGGGCATACTGATGCTCATGCTTGCCAATTTCCTGGACAGCGCTGACGGCCAGCTGGCCCGTATGACAGGCAAGAAAACATTGTGGGGCCGTCTGCTGGACGGATTTGCAGGTGATGTCTGGTTCTTCTTTATCTACGTGTTCATATCCTGGCGTCTCACTCTTGAGCCGATGCCGTTTGCGGGCGGACGCATTTGGGGCATATGGATATGGGTAATCATGTTCGTAAGCATGGTGTTCCATTCACGCCAGGCTGGACTGGCCGATTATTACCGCAATATCTATCTGCTGTTCCACGGTGACCATTCGGAACTGAACGACAGCCGTGAGCTTGCAGCTGAGCAGAAATCCACTCCCTGGCGCGAGCGCTGGTTCTGGAAGATATGGCTCTTCTTTTATCAGGGTTATACCCGCACGCAGGAGAGCATGACTCCCTGTTTCCAGAAGTTCCGTACAGCCTTGAGCGAAAAGCATGGTAAGGAGATTCCAAAGGAACTTGGACAGGAGTTCTGCAGCCGCACTTACCGTCTGCTCAAATGGACCAACATATCCACTTTCAATACCCGCGCCATCGTATTGTACATAGTATTGCTGGTGGGTATGCCGTGGATATACTTTGCTTTTGAGATCATCATAATGAACATCATATTCATCGGAATGAAATCGGCCCACGAGAAGGTGTGCCGTGAGATGACAGGCAAGATATGAAGAAACACTGGCGTACCATATTCTTTCTGTTCGGTCTGGCGGCAGTCGTGCTGATGCTGCTGACCTTCGATGCAGACTGGAACCGCGTAAAGGAGGTGCTGTCCGATGCCGGAATATGGTTTCCCGTCATTGTGGTTCTTTGGGGATTCATCTATCTGATCAACGCCTGCTCGTTCGGACTGATAATAAATGACGGTACTCATAACCGCGTGCCGTTCGGCAAGGTGTTCCAACTAACCGTTTCAGGCTATGCGCTCAATTACGTCACTCCGTTGGGCCTTATGGGCGGTGAGCCTTACCGCATACTGGAACTTCAGGAATATGTGGGCGGCAAGAAGGCGACATCGGCCGTGATACTTTATTCCATGATGCATATATGCTCCCATTTCTGTTTCTGGCTGTCGGCGGTGGTACTCTATGCGGTACTCCATTTTGTGGCCGATGGTTACGGACTGGACCTGTGGATGTGCATTATGCTGGGCGTGATGACCATTGTCTTCGTGGCTGTTCTGTGGTTCTTCTCGCTCGGTTACAGGAAGGGGTTCGTGGTCAAGGTATTCGGCCTTCTGAGCCATATTCCTATAGTCAGGAAGTGGGCTGCCGGTTATCTGGATAAACATCGTGCAGACCTTGAGGAGGTTGATGCACAGATAGCTTTCCTGCACACTCAGCGACGCGCACCTTTCTGGTGGTCGCTCTTTCTGGAGTATGCAGCCCGCGTGGTGTCATGCCTTGAGTACTGGCTCCTGATAGGTATGCTGGTGCCTGGATTCACCTTCTGGGACAGCATACTGGTAATGGCGTTCTCGTCACTGTTCAGCAACATAATCTTCTTCTCACCCATGCAGATGGGCGGATTTGAGGGAGGTATGGCACTTGCGGCAGGAGGTGTTCAGATCCCCAGCGCGTACGGACTCTACACCGCGCTTGTGGCCCGCCTGCGTCAGGTGGTGTGGACCGTGATAGGCGTTTTGATAATGAAGATTGGTCGTAAGCATGATTAAGGGTATACTCATAGATTTCGGAGGAACGATAGACTCCGACGGCATCCACTGGTTCGACGCCTTCAAAGAGGCTTATGACATGGTGGCCGATATCCCCCGCGATTTCCTCTGGGACGCCTATGTCCACACCGAGCGCACCCTTGGCCGCAATCTCATAATCAAACCCACCGATACATTCTGCAAAACCCTACAAGTCAAACTCGAACTTCAGGCCCAGTATCTGAATTCAAAAGGAGTGTCTTTTTCTAAGCAGGACACAGTTCTTGATTATTGCTACAACAAGGTAGTCAAACATATATCAACCATCTCCAAACCCACTCTTGAAAGGATACAGTTGCCAATGGTCCTGGTAACCAACTTTTACGGCAACATGCATGCCGTATTGGCAGAGTTCGGTCTGGACCACTTCTTCAAAGACGTAATTGAATCAGCTGTAGTAGGAGTCCGCAAACCCGATCCGGAAATCTTCCGCCTGGGTGTTAAGGCTCTTGGCCTGGAACCATCGGAAACAGTAATGATAGGTGACAGCCAAGAGAAGGACATTATTCCGGCCCAATCTCTCGGCTGCCACACTATTCAGATTACTCCTTCAAATACTTTGGGAGCTTACTTAAAGAGCATCGGCGCGAACTGATGCAGTGAGCGACGCCATGTAAGCCACTCATGTCCGGTGCCCGGTGACTCATAGTAGATGTGGTTGATTCCCAATTCCTCAAGAGCTACATGCAGGTCATGAATTCCCTGATACATACCGGACGGCTCATCGGTACCTATGCTTATGTAAAGCAGATGGTACTGGTCATTGATTGACTTGGGATACATCTCGGCATCGCGACGGTCATTGGGACCACGGCCCGAACCGCTGAATCCGCCTATCCAACCAAACAGGTCGGGATGGTTAAGGCCGATGTAATATGACTGGAATCCGCCCAGTGAAAGACCGCAGATGGCGCGGTTGTCACGGTCTGTGAGTGTGCGGTAGTGTGCATCGAAATAGGGAACGATGTCCTCGACCATCACCTTGTCAAAGAAGGTAAAGTCAAACATGTTCTGACGTCCGGTGGCGTTGGGATCGGTGGCAACTGCATGCTCCATGACGATGATCATGGGCTCGGCCTCCTTGGCTGCAATCAGGTTGTCCATGATGTTGCCCAGCTTACCCTGGGTGCCCCATCCGGTCTCATCCTCGCCGGCTCCGTGGAACAGGTAGAGCACGGGGAACTTGCGGTTAGGCTCCTTCTTGTACTGAGGCGGCAGGTATACCCAAGTGGTACGCTCTGCACCCGTCAGGGCAGACTGATACTTTACAATCTCAATCTCGCCGTGCGGAACCTTTTTCTCCAGATAATAGTCAACTCCTGCCTCGGGAACGTCAATACCGCTCTGCCAGTAATTGGAACCGTAGAACTCCTTACTGTTGGGGTCCGATATGCGCTTGCCGTCAACATTCATGGTGTAGTAGTGGAAACCTACAACCAGGGGATCTGTGGTAACCTCCCACATGCCGTCGTCACCCTTTACAAGAGGATAGTTCTTGCCGCCTACATTGACGGTCACGGTCTTGGCATCGGGAAAATCGTTACGGAATGTTGCGCTCAGGTCCGGATTGATCTTGGGATACTCGTGGCCTTCAAGATTGGTTGTGGCACTTGTGGGCTGTGTAATGACACCCACCTGCTTGGCTCCTCCGCAGGAAACCAGCAATACGGCTGCAAACAGCAGTGATGAACTAAGGATTCTCATATCAATTGGTTTTATTTAAGATAATCTTCAAAGTAGTCGGTAACCTTCTGCATAAGGTGTATGCGGTCGCGTCCCATCACGTTATGTTCATGGGTGGGATAGGGGAAATAGTCCAGCTGGACGCCTTCCTTGATGCAGGCCTCCACGAAACTCAGGCTGTGCTCCCAGACCACGGTGTTGTCTATTGCGCCCTGGCAGATAAGCAGTTTACCCTTAAGGTCTGCGGCGCGCGGAATCAGACTGGTGCTCTCCAGACCTTCGGCATTGGTCTTCTCGGTCTCCATGTAGCGCTCGCCGTACATGACCTCATACCATTTCCAGTCAATCACCGGACCTCCGGCAACACCGACCTTGAACACCTCAGGATAGTTTACCATAAGTGATATGGTCATGAATCCGCCGTAACTCCAGCCGTGTACGCCGATGCGGTCCTTGTCGACCCAGTCATGACTCATAAGCCACTTCATGCCCTCCATCTGGTCGGCCATCTCGGCCTTACCGCACTGCTTGTGGATGGCCTTCTCGTAATCGGTGCCATGGTGCTGTGTTCCGCGGTTGTCCATCACGAATACCACATATCCGTGCTGTGCCATATACATTTCCCAGCGGCGAAGCAGTGCCTGGAAGGAGTTGGTGACCATCTGTGAATGCGGGCCTCCGTATACATAAAGTATAACGGGATATTTCTTGGCGGGATCAAAGTCGATAGGCTTGATCAGGCGGTAGTAGTTGTCAAACTTGCCGTCGGCGCTCTTGATCGATCCCAGTTCAATGGGGCAGTAATTGAGTTCTGCCACGGGGTTATCGGCACGGAATATCTCACGCGGTTTCTTGCCGTCGGTCTGGATTATGCTGACCACGCGGGGTGTGTTCAACTCTGACCAGGTGTCTATGAAATACTTACCGTCCGGACTGATCTGGCATGTGTGCCAACCGGATTCTTTGGTCAGACGCTGGGCTTTGCCGGTCTTTATATCGGCGCGGAACAGATGCTGCTCGGCGGGCGATACCTCAAATGAGTAATAGTAAACGTACTTGCCCTTGATGTCCACCAGTTCCAGGTCGGCATAGGTATTTACTATACGCTTGGGCTCTCCGCCCTCAACACTGCCCAGATAGAGGTTCCAGTAGCCGTCACGTACATTCGTCTGGTAGATGAAGTGTTTCGGATCATCCGGCAGGAATGTAAGCGGATGCTGTGGCTCCACGTATCGGTCGTCATGTTCGGTAAACAGTGTTCCCAGACATTTGCCGTCGGCTGCATCGTACATGTTCAGGTGCATGTTCTTCTGGTCACGGTCCAGTACCTGAATGAAAATGCGGTCACTGGCAGGGCTCCAGGTGATATTGGTAAGATAACGCTCCTGGTCAAAATCGGTCACGTCCATCCAGACGGTCGTGCCATTGTTGGTGTCATAGACTCCCAGGGTTATTATTTCCGATTCCATTCCGTTCATGGGGTAACGGATCTCCTTGAGCGAACCTGTCCGGGTCGTTATGTCAAGCAGCGGGAAGAGTGTCACGCGGCTCTCGTCCTTCTTGTAGAATGCAATCTTGCGGCGGTCGGGTGATACGAAAATGCCTCCGTCAATGCCGAACTCGTTACGGCTTACTGTCTCGCCGCATACAATGCCCTTCTGGTTGAAAGCGGTCACCTGATGCTCGACGCTGTCCTTGTCCAGATACAAGACCTCACCGTCACGGGTGAAAGCCCTGAAATTATCCTTCTTGGCCGATGCCGACTTGACGGCCGGCTTACCCACCTCCTTGCCGGTGCGGGCATCGGCATAATGCCACTTTTTGTCCTTATAGTATGTGTATACCGAACCGCCCTCATCCCAGGAGCAGTAAATGTTCTCAACCTGAATGCCTGTGCCCAGAACCGCCTCCTCCATAGTGAGCAGCCTGCGCTCCTCCTGCGCCTGAACTCCCAGTGCCAAAAGCACTGCAGCAAATAATATTGTCTTTTTCATATCAGTTTATTCGTTCAACTTCCCTTACACCCTTGATCTGCTTGAGTTTCTTGACCAGACGGTCCAAAGACGAGAGGTCACTTACCAGCACCGTCAGATGTCCCTGGAACAGTCCGCCGTTCGAGTCAATGCTGATGGAACGGAGTAGGGTGTCGGGCTCCTTGTTTATTATCGATGAAATGTTTGATACGATACCTATGTCGTCCTGACCCACCACGTTCAGAGTGATGCTGTACTGGCTGCCGCTCTTGCCACTCCAACGAGCACGGACTATGCGGTAGGGGTAGCGCTCCTTCATGCGCAACAGGTTGGGGCAGCCGCTGCGGTGAATCCTTATGCCGCCATTGATGCTCACGAATCCCGTAACGTCATCACCGTAAATGGGGTGGCAGCATCCGGCCATCTTGAAGTCGATGCCGGTCAGGTTGTCGCCGATGACTAGCACGTCGCTCTCCTGAGCGGCCTTCTTTTCGGTCTCGACGAACGTCTTCTCTATGTCAAAGTCCTGGGCGCTGTGAACCTCCTGCTCCGCCTGGGCGTGCATCTCCTCATAAACCTTGAGCACCTCATCGACCGTAATCTCCTCCTCCATGAGAGCGTGGAAGAACGGAGTCTGTCCCTTATAGCCCATTCGTACGATGAGGCGGGACATATCACTCTCGTCAATGTCTATCTTGCGGTTCTTGAAACGGCGCTGAAGCAACTCACGTCCGGCCTGAGCCTCTCGGTTGCGTATTTCGTTTATGCCCTGGCGAATGCGCATTCGGGCACGCGATGTTACCGCTATGTTCAGCCAGTCCTGCTTGGGCGTCTGGGAAGATGACGTCAGGACCTCGACCGTATCACCGCTCTGCAGTTTGTGGCTGATGCGCACGTTGCGTCCGCCCACGCGAGCACCCACGCAGGTAAGGCCCAATCGGCTGTGAATGGAGAAAGCAAAGTCCAGGACCGTAGCGCCCTTGGGCAACTGGCGAACCTCACCGTTGGGAGTGAATACGAATATCTCCTCCTGATACATATCCAGCGCAAAGTCCTTGCGTAGTTCATCGGGATTGGTGTTGTGCTCCAGTATCTCACGTATGCCGGCCATGATGCTGTCGGCAGTACCCTCGCTCTTGATGCCCTTGTATGACCAGTGTGCGGCCAGACCACGCTCAGCGATGTCATCCATACGCCGGGTACGTATCTGAATCTCCACCCACCGGTTCTCGGGTCCGTTCACCGTAATGTGAAGTGACTCATAACCGTTGCTCTTGGGTACGCTCAGCCAGTCGCGCAGACGCTTGGGATTGGGCTGGTACATATCGGTCATTATGCTGTAAACCTGCCAGCACTGAGCCTTCTCCTTATCGGCCGGCGAATCCAGTATGATGCGAATGGCAAAAAGGTCATAGATGTGGTCCAGAGTGGTATTCTGAACCTTCATCTTGTTCCAAATGCTCGAAATGGATTTGGTACGTCCCTTAATGGTGAACTTGAGTCCGGCCTCCTCCAGACGTTGCTTTACAGGTCCGATGAACGCCTTGATGTAAGCCTCACGTGCGCTCTTGGTCTCATTCAGCTGGCTGGCTATGCTGTCATATACATCGCGATGCTCGTACTTGACCACCATATCCTCCATCTCGCTCTTGATGGCGTACAGGCCCAGACGGTGAGCCATGGGGATATAGAGCAGGCGGCACTCCTCGGTAACATGAAGCCGATACTCATTGTCATCGGTGGCTGCCAGCATCTGCATGAGCACATATCGGTCCGCAATGAGGCATATGATCACACGCACATCCTCGGCAAACGATACCAGCAGTTTGCGGAAGTTCTCATCGGCAATGGAATCATGCTTGGAGTAAAGTTCCTTGACGCGGCACATGCCCTGAATAAGCTGGGCCGCATCCTCGCCGAACTGCTTCTGGAACTCATCCGGAGCGATCAGCCCCTGCTGCACCATAGGATCAAACAAAGCCGTAAGCAGCGAAGCCTTCTTAAGCCCCGTCTTCTCCAGCAGCACAATGCCCGTCCGTATGCACCGCTCCAGCATGGGAACTCCATGAGCATCAGTCTGGTAGGCCCCTTTGGCAATACCCTCGCGGAGCAGACCTTTCAGTCTGTTCCAATCCTCAGCCCCAAACAGCGGTCTCGCAACCGCCACCAGCTCCCTGTAAACTCCGAATTCCATATGTTGCAAATATAGTCATTTGTTCCCATTTGCAGGAGCAGGACCAATATATTTGGGACCATTAGCGGAGGGCGTTAAGCGGAGAGGCATGGAAGATCCCGTTAAGAACGGCGCATGTTTGACGAACGTTCGGCCCCGAAGGGTTGTAAATAAGCCGGCGAGTGTTAATGCGACTGGAAGGAGCTAAGCGGCAGGGCCGCGCTTTTGCGTAGCAAAATAAAAATAGGCTGGGCTACGCGCCAGCGTAGCCCGGAGCTGTTGTGTCCCAAATATATTGGTCCTGCGGAGGTTAAAAGAAAAGAAATAATCTGCCAAAATTTCCGTATAAGATGTAAAGTGTGTATTTTTGTCAGTCTATTTAAAGATAACTATGAATCTAGAAGAGATACAGAGAATGAAGCAGAGGTTCCGTATCATCGGAAACTCCCCCGAAATGAACCGCGCCATAGACGTAGCCATACAGGTTGCGCCCACAGACCTGACGGTTCTGATAACAGGAGAGAGCGGTGCCGGAAAGGATGTCTTCCCCAGAATAATACACGAGAACAGCCTGCGCAAAACTAAGAAGTTCCTGGCCGTAAACTGCGGCGCCATACCCGAGGGAACAATTGACTCCGAGCTGTTCGGCCATATAAAAGGAGCATTTACCAACGCCATAAGCGACCGCAAGGGATATTTCGGAGAGGCCGATGGAGGAACCATATTCCTGGATGAGGTAGCCGAGCTCCCGTTGGCAACCCAGGCCCGCCTGCTCCGAGTACTGGAATCGGGCGAGTTCATAAGAGTGGGCTCCAGTACGGTCGAGAAGACCGATGTCCGCATCGTTGCCGCCACAAACGTAGATCTGCTAAAGGCAATAGAGCAGGGCCGTTTCCGTGAAGACCTGTTCTACCGTCTGAGCACCATCCCAATCAAGGTGCCCCCATTGCGTGAGCGCGGGGCCGATGTGCAGCTGCTGTTCCGCAAGTTCGCAGCCGATTGCGCCGAGAAGTACCGCATGCCCGCAATACAGTTGACCGAGGACGCCAAGCAGATGCTCATGACCTACCACTGGCCGGGCAATGTACGTCAGCTCAAGAACATAACCGAGCAGATATCCATAATGGCTACACAGAGAGTCATTACCGCCGATATGCTCCATGAGTACCTGCCCGACCGCAGGACCTCAATGCTCCCCATGCTTGCCGGAGGCCAGCGTCAGGAGAACTCATTCGAGAACGAGCGCGAGATACTCTACAAGGTGCTGTTCGATATGCGCCGTGACATAACCGACCTCAAGGCACAGGTAAACAGCATGTCACAGAACCAGCAGCCGGTACAGCAGCCGGTATCAATCATAACCCCCGATGAGGGAACAACCGTCCAGAACGTTGCACCCCGCAGGAATTCGTCTGTCGATGACGACATCCAGGATACCGAGGTCTACGTTGAGGAGACCCTTTCACTCGATGAGGTGGAGAAAGACATGATCAAGCGTGCACTGGCCAAGCACGGCGGCAAGCGTCGCGGTGCCGCAGCTGATCTGAACATATCGGAGCGTACGCTTTACCGTAAAATCAAGGAGTATAATCTGGAATGAAAAACCTGAGATTAAGATCAGTCCTTTTTGCAATGATATCAGTCCTTCTGATGTCAGGATGCACCGTGTCATACAGCCTTACCGGTGCCTCCATTGATTACAGCAAGACCAAGACTATCACCATAGAGACATTCTCAAACCGTGCCGCATATCAGTGGGCGCCCATGGCCCCCATGCTCAATACGTCGCTGAGTGACAGATATAACAGCCAGACAAAACTGCATCAGGTAAGACGTGACGGTGACCTTGTGCTGTCCGGTGAGATAACCTCATACGACCAGACCAACAAGTCCATCGCGGCCGACGGTTACTCGTCAATGGTGCAGCTAAGGATGTCCGTAAAGGTCAAGTTCACCAACAACAAGAATCATGAGGACGATTTTGACCGCACGTTCAGCGCCAGCCGCGAGTATGATTCTTCACAGCAGCTTGCAGCCGTTCAGGATGAACTTGTACAGCAGATGATTGATGACATAGTCGATCAGGTGTTCAACGCAACGGTAGCCAAGTGGAAATGAGGCAGACCAGGGATGAACGCATGATGTCCCTTCTGGATTCGTTCCTGGAGGGACAGGGAGAGAGTGCCGATGTTTCAATGGAACTCGGCGCCGTGCCTATGGATTACGTATCGGCCTATCTGGACACTCCTACGCCGGATGAGAGTGCGGCTGACAAGACCATTCGCTCAAAAACAGAGCAGCTGCTGGATACATTCCTGTCATCGGACTACAGGAAACCCTCTTTCGCTCCGCTGCCCGAAGATACCCTTCAAACCGATGAGGCCGATGAGGCCGACCAAGACACCGAACCTCTTGAAGATACGTATTTTACCGAGACGCTGGCCCGCATCTACCTCAAACAGCGCCGATATGACAAGGCATTGGAAATTATTCGGTCCCTTTATTTGAATTTTCCGAATAAAAGCATTTACTTTGCGGACCAAATCCGGTATTTGGAGAAATTAGTCAGGATAAATCAAAAATAAAAATAGAAAATGTTTAAGGTTTTACTTGTCATTATTGTGATTCTGTCAGTGTTCCTTTGCTTCATTGTCACAATCCAGAATTCAAAAGGCGGCGGTCTGGCTGCCGGTTTTGCTTCATCAAACCAGATTATGGGTGTTCGCAAGACTACCGATATCCTTGAAAAGACCACTTGGACTCTGATTGCAAGCATCGCAGTCCTGAGCATCATTACTGCTTACGTAGCCAAACCAAAGGTTATCAATACAGATTCAGTATTCAAGGATGAGGCAATTGAGACCCAGGTTGTAAATCCCGAGTCATCAACTACCACATTTGATTCTCCGATTGAGATCCAGGATCTTCCCGAGGAATAATCAAGGACAACAGATAATGATTGGAGGCGGTCATCAGATCGCCTCCAATTGTTTTATATAAGCTGTCTGTAAATGTCCATCAGCCGGTCGGCCAGTATCTTCGGACTGAAACTGTCCATCGCGTATCGGAACCCCTTATCGGTCATTTCCCGGCGAAGGGCGTCATCGGTCATCAACATGCTTATCTTGTCTGCAATGTCCCGGATATCTGACGGCTCAACCATCAGTGAATCGGGGCCTGCAGCCTCGGGTAGTGATGATACGTTGCTGGTTATTACGGGACAGTGTGAAAGGAGAGCCTCGACTACCGGCAGTCCGAATCCCTCATAAAACGACGGATAAACCAGCATCCGTGCGTTTCTGTAGAGGTAACGCAGTCCTTCTGTGCCCACCTTCTCAGGGCTGAATACGACTGCATCCTGCAGATTATGGGCGGATATGTATTCCAGAACCTTCTGCTTGTATTCCCTGCCGTCACCTATGACTACCAGCGGAATACGCAGGTCTTCCGGTAACAGTTCAATGGCCTTGACTATTCCGAGCAGGTTCTTGCGGGAGTTGATGGAACCCACATAGAGCATGAAAGGCTTTCCGTTCACATACTGCTCAAGAGTAGCGGGGCAGGCGCCTGTCCCGTCGGTGTAATATATGCGGTTTACGGGCTGATACACAATATCTATCCTGTCGGGATCAACGCCGTAAAAACGTACTATGTCCTGCTTGGTCGATTGGCTTATTGCAATGATGCGGTCTGCCGTTTTGCATGCATGGCGCCATTTAAGATTGTATGTGAAACGGTCAGTGGCATGGTACATATCGGGGAAAGTCTTGAACGCAACGTCATGAATGGTTACCACCGACGGTATGTCCAGCCTTGCCGGCAGCTCGTTTGAGAGTCCGTGGAATATGTCTGCGCCGTCCTTCTTTGCGTTCTTGGCAAGTGAGAATGTCCTCCATGCACTGCCTCTCAACGGTCCGTGGGGTAGTATGGTGCGGCAGTCGGCTTTGTCCAGATACTGGTCGGTAACGGCGTTGTGCTTTATCTTAGGGGTGTAGAGCAGATACTCGTTTCCGGGATGGAATTCCATGAGGATGTCAACAGTGGTACGGCTGTGGTTGCCAAGGCCGGTAAAGTTGTTGAACAGACGTTTGGCGTCAAATCCTATCCTCATACCTCATCGGGTGACCAAACCATTGAACTTGCTCCCAGAATGGCGGCATCGGACTCCTTAAGAGAGGAGTAGAGTATCTGAATCTGACCTTTCCAGATCTGCATCAGGTTGTCGTTCATTGCCTTTACCATCTCATCGTGGAAGAACTCACGTGACTTTGTCAGACCACCGAAAAGCACTATGGCCTGAGGTGAACTGAACTTGACAAAGTCAGCCAGTGCGCGGCCCAGTATACGGCCTGTGAAAGCAAATATATCCTTTGCTATGACATCTCCTTTAACGGCGGCATCATAGACGTCCTTTGATGATATTTTAAGAGGATCAAGTCTTCTCAGAAGACTGTCTCTGGGGTCCATTCCTAGAATCTCACGTGCCGAGTACGCTACTCCTGTAGCGCTTGCGTATGTCTCCAGACAACCTCTTAGCCCGCAGTTGCACTGACGGCCACCACCTCCGGGAACAACACATACATGTCCCAGCTCGCCGGCAAATCCGTCATGACCGTAAACAAGACGTCCGTGGGATATGATTCCGCTGCCCACACCTGTGCCCAGGGTAATCATTATGAAATCATTGATACCGCGTGCAACGCCGTAAGTGCGCTCTCCGCGGGCGGCGGCATTGGCATCGTTTGTTATGCGTACGTGCAGACCTGTGGCCTTTTTCAGGCGGTCGGCCAGATGGACTATTCCGGGCTTGCCGTCGGCACCGCGTGCCCAACGCAAGTTGGGGGCATATCGGATGGTACCGTCCAGACGGTTGGCATTGGGAGCGCCTATACCTATACCCACGGCAACACCGCGGTCAGCAGTCTTGCGCACCAGATCCTTGACCGTGCCGGCCAGCAGTTCCAGATACTCGTCAAAACTGTCTATCAACGACGTGACCACACTCTGGCAGAGTATGGTCCCGTCTTCAGTCACAACTCCGCATTTGGAGGATTGACCGCCTATGTCAATACCTATTGCGAGTCTTTGCATTATATGTTCTGTTACAGTTCGGCCTTGATGCGTGTCCACTTGGCCAGAATGTCGCGGTAGTATTTCTCAAGTTTGTTCCACTCGTAGAAATAGGGGTACTCAACACCCTTTGAATCCTTGTAGCACTCAACCGGCAGTGTTGCCTCCTTCTCATCAACCAGAGCCCTTACCAGAATGGTTCCCTTCTTGTTTTTGAAGAATATGAGCTGCAGGTTACTGCCCATGTGAACTATGTCGTAGTTGACCCACTTATTGGCCAGGTCCTCAATATCCTTGGGGGCGTATGCGCAGTCGTTAACCTCCATGAGGCAGAGCAGGGGGTAGAGGGCTGTGTCGTGTCCGTAACGCAGGTTGGCAGCGGGTGTTCCGTTTTTAAGAGCCTCATCGGCCTTGTCAAGGAAATCCTGAAGCAGTGTTGCATGACCGTAAGGAACCAGGTTCTGGGTCAGGTCATTGTAACCGGATACTGAATACCAGTAAAGGTTGTTCTGGAGCCAGCAGTCATACCACTCCTCGTATGTGAATACGTCATCCAGGTCAAAGCCCAGATATGAGTGGCTACCCATGTTGGCAGCTATGTCATAGATCTTGGTGTACAGGTCGTCAGAACGGTCTGTAGTCGTGGTGCTGGTAGAAGTAGTTGCCTGACCTCCGCCGGCTGAACCTGAACGTGAACTGGTGGTCTGCCTTACGTATCTGGTTATGAAAGTCGTATCAGTAAACAGGGCGCACATAAGACGCTCGGGGTTGTTGTGCTTTGCGTTGAAAGCGTTGACGGCAGCATTCCTTTCGCGGCTGTTCTTGGCGCTGCTGATGGCTCTGTCCTCAGAGTTCATGTAACCACGGTCAAAATCGCTGCAGTTGTAGTCTATGTTCATCTGGGGCAGTATGCTTGAGAATTCCATCATGGCAGCCGTCATGCTGGCCATTACACGGTGTGATGTAGTTGAACGGGCTACTATGGTTGCCTTCTTGTTGAATATCTCCGGATAGTTGCGTACCATACGGCGGGCAATACCGCGGTGCTGTTGCTGGCCTATGATCGTCAGGTCACCCAGATGGCCGTCGGCATCCTTGGCCATTATGTCAAGACGTCTCAGAACATCCTTTCCGAAATCGGTCAGTACGCCTTTGTCATCGGCCTGCTGCAGTATGGTCAGCGGGTCGTTATACTGCGGTGTGTTGAGCAGGTAACGTGAACCGTGACGGCCATAGTGGCTCATGTAGAAAGGTTTGAACCCCTTGGGGGCTTTTGAATAGGTAACACCAGGATCGACATACTGCAACATACTGCCTCTGAACTTGTAGAGGTTGTCCTTGTTGATGTCTTCTTTCTTGGTGATTTCTGCACACAGAGTCAGCGGAAGCAGCAATGCCAGGCTGATTAGAATTGATTTCTTCATTTGTTTAGGTCAGTATGATTTGTATTGTTGCAAAAGTAAGGAAAAAAGAGTAAATTTGCAAGCTATCGCGAAAAACGGAAGTTAGATACAATCAAAAATAATAACACAATGAACAGTAAAGATTTGATGAAGAAGGCAGCCGATAATATCCGTATTCTGGCTGCATCAATGGTCGAAAAGGCCAAGTCCGGTCACCCCGGCGGTGCTATGGGTGGCGCTGATTTCATAAACGTTCTCTTCAGCGAGTTCCTGGAGTATGATCCCCGCAACATGAAATTCGAGGGCCGCGACCGTTTCTTCCTGGATCCCGGCCATATGGCTCCCATGCTTTACTCACAGCTGGCACTCATCGGCAAGTTCTCAATGGAGGAGCTGGCCACTCTGCGTCAGTGGGGCTCACCCGTAACCGGTCACCCCGAACTCGAGGTTGCACGCGGTATTGAGAACACCTCAGGTCCTCTTGGCCAGGGCCACGTGTTTGCAGTAGGTGCCGCCATCGCTGAGAAGCATCTGGCAGCCGTACTGGGTGAGGAGGTAATGAACCACAAGATCTACGCCTACATCTCTGACGGTGGTATCCAGGAGGAGATCTCACAGGGCGCCGGCCGTATTGCAGGTACTCTGGGTCTTGACAACCTCATCATGTTCTATGATTCAAATGACATCCAGCTCTCAACTGAGACAAAGGTGGTAACCGCCGAGGATACCGCTGCCAAGTATCGCGCATGGGGTTGGAACGTATATGAGATAAACGGTAACTGCGTTGACCAGATCCGCGGTGCTCTCACCATGGCTCAGAATGCCAACGGCAAACCGACCCTTATCATCGGTAAGTGCATCATGGGTAAGGGTGCCCTCAAGGCCGATGGTACCAGCTACGAGCGTAACTGCAAGACTCACGGTGCTCCTCTGGGCGGTGATGCTTACATCAACACGATCAAGGCTCTGGGCGGTGATCCCGAGAATCCTTTCCAGATCTTCCCCGAGGTCAAGAAGCTCTATGCTGACCGCGCCAAGGAACTCCGCAAGATCATGGATGCCAAGTATGCCCGCAAGGCCGCTTGGGAGAAGGCAAATCCTGAGAAGGCTGCCCTCCTCAAGGAGTGGTTCAGCGGCAAGGCTCCCAAGGTTGACTGGAGCAAGGTTGAGCAGAAGCCCGATGACGCTACACGTTCAGCATCTGCTGCAGTTCTGAGCCAGCTCGCACAGCAGGTTCCCAACATGATCTGCGCAAGTGCCGACCTGAGCAACTCAGATAAGACAGACGGATTCCTCAAGTATACAACCAACATGGTTAAGGGTGACTTCAGCGGTGCATTCTTCCAGGCAGGTGTTGCCGAGCTTACAATGGCTTGCTGCTGCATCGGTATGGCTCTGCACGGTGGCGTTATCCCCGCTTGCGGTACATTCTTCGTATTCTCAGACTACATGAAGCCCGCCGTACGTATGGCTGCCCTCATGGAGCTCCCCGTCAAGTTCATCTGGACTCACGATGCATTCCGCGTTGGTGAGGACGGTCCTACACACGAGCCCGTTGAGCAGGAGGCACAGATCCGTCTCATGGAGAAGCTCAAGACTCACAAGGGCAAGAACTCAATGCTTGTTCTCCGTCCCGCCGACAGCGACGAGACCACTCAGGCTTGGAAGCTCGCTATGGAGAATACCACTTCACCCACAGGTCTTATCTTGAGCCGTCAGAACATCAAGACCCTGCCCGCAGGTAATGACTACAGCCAGGCTGCCAAGGGTGCTTACATCGTTGCCGGTTCAGACGCTGACTTTGACGTAATCCTTCTGGCTTCAGGTTCAGAGGTATCTACTCTGGTTGCAGGTGCCGAGCTCCTGCGTGCCGACGGTATCAAGTGCCGCATCGTAAGCGTTCCGTCAGAGGGTCTGTTCCGCAGCCAGTCAAAGGCTTACCAGCGCAGCATCCTGCCCGGTAACAAGAAGAAATTCGGTCTCACTGCAGGCCTGCCTGTAACCCTTGAGGGTCTGGTAGGAGCCAGCGGTAAGGTATGGGGCCTCAGCTCATTCGGTTTCTCAGCTCCTTACAAGGTGCTCGATGAGAAGCTGGGCTTCACCGCCGAGAACGTATATAATCAGGTAAAGTCACTTTTGAAATAATTTCAAAAAGGAACGTTGGCGTTGGCGTTGGCTTTGGCTTTTTGCGGCCCTTTGGGCCGAAAGAAACCCGCCGGATGGCAGCCAAAGCCAACGCCAAAGCCAAAGTAATATGATAGGAATAGCAAGTGACCACGCTGCTTTCCCACTGAAGCAGTTTGTAATTGAATACTTGAAGGAGAAGGGGCTGGAGTTTAAGGACTACGGCACCTATACTCCCGATAGTTGCAACTATGCCGATTACGGCCATGCTCTGGCCCGCGGCATAGAGAACGGTGAGGTTGAGAAGGGTATTGCCATGTGCGGCAGCGGAGAGGGTATCTCCATGACTCTGAACAAGCATCAGGGCATCCGCGCCGGACTTTGCTGGATACCTGAGATTGCTCACCTTATCCGTCAGCACAATGATGCCAACGTACTTGTTATGCCCGGTCGTTTCATCGACAACGACATGGCCCGCAAGATAATGGACGAGTATCTGAACACCCCCTTCGAGGGCGGTCGTCATCAGCTCCGCGTTGACAGCATTCCTGTAAAGTAAATTGAGAATTGAAAATTGTAAAAAGGGTTCGGAGAAATTCCGAACCCTTTTTTATTGTCGTGGGCTTAACGCAGGTCCTGCGTATTAATTCTCAATTTTCAATTTTCAATTCTCAATTAAATATGAAATCCAGCAGGGTGCACAGAGATTTCTCTTTAGTCTCTGATGAGAAGATATAGTAAATAGCATGC
>CAJOJD010000025.1 GCA_905234745.1 uncultured Bacteroidaceae bacterium
TTGCATCTACTGCATTTGATACTATCTCGCGAAGGAATATCTCGCGGTCACTGTACAGGAACTGTTTGATGATGGGGAATATGTTCTCGGTGGTTACCCCAATTGTACCTTTCTGCATATCTTATGTCGTTTTTGATTATTTCCTGCATGGTATAATACAACAAAAATGCCAGACGGATATCCGACTGACATTTTGGCTGAACGGGAGTCTGTCTGTGACTCTCTGTCAAATTATTTTGTCCCTACAGAGACTGTAAGGTCCGTTTTTTCGGGATTTGCATCGACCGTAAGCAGGGAGCCCTGGGGGCATTCTCCGTCAATCATGACCTCGGCAAGCTTGTCCTCGACGTATGTCTGGATGGCACGTTTGAGAGGACGTGCGCCGTACTCGCGGCTGTAGCCCTTGTCTGCCAGGAATTCCTTGGCTGAGTCTGTTACAGACAGGGTGTAGCCCATGCCCTCCATGCGTGATGAAAGTTGTGAGAGTTCTATGCCTACAATGCGTCCTACAGCTTCACGGTCCAACTGGTTGAAGGTAATGATCTCATCAATACGGTTGATGAACTCGGGGGCGAACGACTTGTTCAGGGCCTTGCGTATGATATCCTGACGGGCCAGGTCTGTTCCGGCATCGGAGGTGCCGAATCCTATACCCCGACCATACTCCTGAATCTGTCTTGAGCCCAGGTTGGAGGTCATTATGATAATGGTATTGCGGAAATCGACCGTACGGCTCTCGCTGTCTGTCAGACGACCTTCATCCATTACCTGAAGCAGTATGTTGAAGACATCCTGGTGAGCCTTCTCTATCTCATCCAGAAGGATGATGGAGTAGGGCTTACGGCGTACCTTCTCGGTCAGTTGACCGCCATCCTCATAACCTACGTATCCGGGAGGCGCTCCGACCAGGCGTGATACGGCGAACTTCTCCATGAACTCACTCATGTCTACGCGTATGAGTGCATCGGAGGTTCCGAACATCTGCTCGGCAAGTTCTTTTGCAAGCAGTGTCTTACCTACGCCGGTGGGTCCGAGGAACAGGAACGTGCCTATTGGTTTGTTGGGATTTTTTAAACCCACGCGACTGCGGCGGATGGCTCTCGAGAGCAGATCGATTGCCGAATCCTGGGCGATAACCCTTGACTTGAGGGCAGGGGCCAGGCCTTTAAGACGCTCACCCTCCTCACGGGCTATCTTCTGTACCGGAACGCCGCTCATCATTGAAACGACAGTGGCAATATTCTCCTCGTTGACGGTCTCGCGATGGCTCTTGAGTGACTTCTCCCATTCCTTGCGCATCTGCTCAAGCTCTCCTTCAAGAACCTTCTCCTGATCGCGGAAACGGGCAGCGAGTTCAAAGTCCTGACGCGCTACGGCATCGTTCTTTCCTTCACGGGTAAAGTCTATCTGATGTTCCTTGTCCTCAATCTCCTTGGGGACTGAAAGATTGGACAGATGAGTGCGTGAACCGGCCTCATCCATGACATCAATAGCCTTGTCCGGGAATGAACGGTCGGTAATGTAACGCTGTGCAAGGGTTACGCATGCCTTGAGTGCATCGGCGGTGTAAGTTACATTATGGTGGTCCTCATAACGGTCCTTGATGTTCTCCAGGATCTGGAGGGTCTCATCGGCCGTAGTGGGTTCAACCAGAATCTTCTGGAAACGGCGCTCCAAAGCTCCGTCCTTCTCGATCGATTTGCGGTACTCGTCGACGGTAGTTGCGCCGATGCACTGAACCTCACCACGTGACAGGGCGGGTTTGAGCATGTTGGCCGCATCCATTGATCCGGGCGCAGAACCTGCACCTATTATTGTATGCACCTCGTCAATGAAGAGAATAATGTCAGGATTTTTCTTAAGTTCCTGGATGATTGAACGGAGCCTTTCCTCAAACTGTCCGCGGTATTTTGTGCCGGCCACTACAGCCGCCATATCAAGGGCAAGGATGCGTTTGCCGAAAAGCATACGGGAGACCTTGCGCTTTACGATGCGCTGTGAAAGACCCTCTACGATGGCCGATTTACCTACGCCGGGTTCTCCGATAAGGATGGGGTTGTTTTTCTTGCGGCGGGTAAGTATCTGGGCCAGACGTTCTATTTCCTTTTCACGTCCAACTACAGGATCCAACTTGCCATCCATGGCAGCCTGTGTCATATCCGTGCTGAAACTGTCCAGAACGGGTGTATTACTGCCTGATTTGGATGCCGTGGCAGTTCTGGAGGGTTTCTGCTTTCCGGATTCGGGTGATGAGAACTCGTCTTCATCGTCATCCTCGTCACTGTCCAGTCCCATACCCATCTGAATCTCGGTCTGAGTACCGTTGAGTTGTGCAAGCAGGCTGCGGTAGTCTACGTTGTACATTGACAGTATGTTGGCGGTAGAACTGGATCTGTCGCGTGCTATGGCTAGCAGCAGATGCTCGGCCTCGACCTCTTCCTTTTTCTGGAGTCTTGCCTCAAGCATGCTGATCTTGAGCAGGCGTGTCACTGCAACCGACAGGGCAATCTTCTCAATTGGAATCTTATCGGCCTGTGTATCCTGAGATGTCTGGTCTGATTCAAGGCGCATACGCAGTTCGGAAAGGTCAACGCCCATTTCCGAAAGCAACTGGACAGCCTTGTTGCGGCCGTCGCGGAGCATACCAAGCAGAAGGTGATTGGCTGTCACCTCGGCGTGCATGAGACGCTCAGCCTCCTCTTTGGAGAGTGATATTATGGTATTCAGTTTATCTGACAGTCTGTATTCCATCATATTCATTATTTGGGGGCCATAAGCCCGATGTAATGCAAAGATAATCGGTTTTTGGCCGGTTCATACCTGTTTTTCCTATAAGATATCAACAAATCACATGCCACTGGCCAAGTTATGCCATAAAGTCCGAAACGGGAGTACTAAAACTTATTAACACCTTATTAAAAATACGCGCGTAAAGTTGCTTATGAAGTATTTTTAAAGTACTTTTGAATGCTTTTAGGCCATAGGCTTCAAAGGTATTGTAGAAGACATAAAAAACAAGACAAAATTGGAAAATCAGGACAGAATTATCAAGGTGAACATTGAGGAGGAGATGAAGTCCTCATACATTGACTATTCAATGTCAGTCATCGTAGCTCGTGCTCTTCCGGATGCGCGTGACGGTCTCAAGCCGGTACACCGCCGTATCCTTTACAGCATGATGCGCGACGGTAACACATCTGACAAGGGCTATCGCAAATCGGCCCGTACAGTCGGTGATGTGCTCGGACACTTCCATCCTCATGGTGACTCTTCAGTATACGGTGCTCTTGTACGTCTGGCACAGGATTGGATAATGCGTTATCCGCTTGTTGACGGCCAGGGTAACTTTGGTTCAATAGATGGTGACAGCCCCGCTGCCATGCGTTATACCGAGGTGCGTCTGCGCAAGATGGGTGAGGAGATGATGCAGGATATCAACAAGAATACCGTTGACTTTGTTCCCAACTATGACAACAAGGAGGAGGAGCCTACGGTTCTTCCCGCAACCATTCCCAATCTGCTTGTAAACGGTTCATCCGGCATCGCAGTAGGTATGGCTACCAATATGCCGCCTCACAACCTTACAGAGGTTCTGAACGGCTGTATGGCAATGGTTGACAATCCTGATATCACCGTTGACGAACTGATGCAGTTCATCAAGGCTCCTGATTTCCCCACAGGTGCATACATCTATGGCATAAGCGGTGTGCGTGAGGCTTACGAAACCGGACGCGGCCGTGTAATCATGCGTGCCAAGACAGAGATTGAGGCCGGCGAGCAGCACGACAAGATCGTCGTAACCGAGATTCCTTACGGCGTAAATAAGGCAGAACTCATCAAGTTCATCGCTGAACTTGTTACAGATAAGAAGATTGAGGGTATCAGCAACGTAAATGACGAGTCAGACCGCGAGGGTATGCGTATCGTCATAGACGTAAAGCGTGACGCCAATGCAGGCGTTGTTCTGAACAAGTTGTTCAAGATGACGGCACTGCAGACATCATTCGGCGTAAACAATATCGCCCTTGTAAAGGGACGTCCCAAATGCCTCAACCTGCGCGACCTTATCAAGTGCTTCATCGAGCACCGTCATGAGGTTGTAATACGCCGTACCAAGTTTGACCTTGAGGAGGCTAAAAAGCGCGCTCACATACTGGAAGGTCTGATCATTGCTTCAGACAACATCGATGAGGTAATCCAGATCATCAAGAAGGCCAAGACCCCGAATGATGCCATCCAGAACCTTATGGACCGTTTCGGACTGGATGACATCCAGGCCAAGGCTATCGTGGACATGCGTCTGCGTCAGTTGACCGGACTTATGCAGGATCAGCTGCATGAGGAGTACAATGAGGTCATGGCACGTATTGAGGAACTCCAGAGCATTCTGGATGATCCCGAGAAGTGCAAGCAGGTCATCAAGGATGAGATGCAGGCCATCATTGACAAGTACGGCGACGAGCGCAAGACAGAGATAGTATACGCAAGCGAGGAGTTCAATCCCGAGGACTTCTATGCCGATGAGCCCATGATCATCACAATGTCACATCTGGGTTACATCAAGCGTACCGCCCTTACAGAGTACCGTCTGCAGGGCAGGGGTGGTGTAGGATCCCGCGGAAGCGACAAGCGCGACGAGGACTTCATCGAGCACATATTCACCGCTACAACACACAACTACATACTCTTCTTCACACAGAAGGGACGTTGCTACTGGCTCAAGGTTTATGACATTCCTGAGGGCGGCAAGACATCAAAGGGCCGTGCAATACAGAATATGCTCAACATTGAGCCCGATGATGCCGTAAACGCTTACATAGCAATCAAAAACCTTGGTGATGTTGAATTCACATCGAACCATTACCTGGTATTCTGCACACAGAATGGCGTAATCAAGAAGACAATCCTTCAGGATTACTCACGTCCGCGCCAGAACGGTATCAACGCCATCAACCTCAATGAGGGTGACAAGGTTATCAACGTTCTGCTTACCGACGGAAACAAGGAGATCATCATTGCCAACCGCAACGGCCGCGCAATCCGCTTCAACGAGAGCACGGTACGTTCAATGGGACGTACATCGACCGGTGTACGCGGCATGACCCTTGATGAGGACGGTGAGGATCAGGTAGTAGGCATGATTGCCGTCGACGAGCAGCCAGAGGAGACCATCATGGTGGTTTCAGAGCAGGGTTACGGTAAGCGTTCCGAGATTGAGGATTACCGCAAGACCAACCGTGGCGGTAAGGGTGTCAAGACCCTGAACATTACGGACAAGACGGGCAAACTCGTTTCAATTCAGGCAGTTACCGATGACAACGACCTGGTTATCATCAACAAGTCCGGTATCACTCTGCGCGTAAGCGTTGCCGATTTCCGCGTGATGGGACGTGCCACACAGGGCGTAAGGCTCATTAACCTGGAGAAGCGCAATGACCAGATAGGTTCAATCTGCAAGGTTGACAGCGAACCAGTAGAAGAAGTTACCGAGGGTGGGGAGCAAACCGCTCCTGAAACCGCTCCAGAGGCACCTGTAACCGAGTAACTTTAACAAGATGAAACAAATAATATATTAATAATGTAAAACCTATTAAACTTAGATTCAACATGAAGAAGCTTATCTTTGTTTTGATTGCAGCTCTGGGTATGTCATGCACGTCATACGCCCAGATGACTGAGAAAGAACTCAAGAAGGCTACCAAGACCGCCAACAAGATGGTTAAGGAAGCCAAAAACGAATTTGAAAGAGATGATGTCCAGGACAAGAGAGGTGCAAAGCGTCTCATTGACCAGGCAATGAAGAATGACCTCAATAAGGATTGGGACCAGACTTGGCTTGTTGCAGCTGATATCTACCAGCATTTCTACTATCAGGAGAATACCAAGTCCTACACTCAGCCGTATGATACTGTAGCTATGTTCAATTACCTTACACAGTGGTATCAGTTCGCTATGAAGGCAGATGCTATCCAGCAGACACCGAATGCCAAGGGTAAGACATCGGACGAGGCCAGAAAGAAACATGCCAAGGAGATACACAGAACCATGGGTGACCTGATTCGTGGCGGTATCTTCTATTTCAATGACCGTCAGGATTATGTCAAGGCATATGAGTTGTTTGACAGCTACTTTGAGACAGCCAAGCACCCGATGATTGTCGATCTGACCGAGGCCGATACGAATTTCCAGAAGAACGTGCCCATTTATTCTTATTATCCTGCTCTTGCAGCTTACAATCTTGAGAATTGGGAGAACGTTATCAAGTATGCAACAGTCGCTACAGCCGATGAGGAGGTAGGAGAGACCGCTACTGAGATGATCTGCGATGCTTACGGCAACCTTCAGGATACCATTTCATGGCTTGAGACTCTTAAGCAGGGACTTGTCAAGTATCCGACCGTTCAGTATTACTACGGAAAGCTCCTGAACTATTACAACCTCAAGAACGATATGACAGAGCTTGAGAACTTTGTAAACGAGATGGTTGAGATTGATCCCGAGAAGGCATACAACTACTACGTTCTGGGTTATGTAGCTCAGCAGAACAAGGATTATGACAAGGCTATCGCTCAGTATCAGACTGCTATTGAGAAGGATGAGAACCTGTCAGACGCTTACTTCAACCTTGGTCTTTGCATAATGTTCCAGGCTTCTGACTTCATGGATTCCAAGAGCAACCTTGACTACCGTTCAAAGGCTTACAAGGATGCCGTTAAGGAGCAGAAGGAGTTATACAAGAAGGCACTCCCGTATTTCACAAAGTACAGAGAGCTTGAGCCGTCTGCAACCGACAAGTGGGCAATTCCTCTGCAGACAATCTATTATCAGGTTGACATGTCAAAGGAACTCAACGAGGTTGAGGCTCGTATGAAGGAGAAGGGTATGTTATAAGCGATCAAATATCCAAAATAAGAAAGGTCCTCGGGAAACCGGGGACCTTTTCTTTTTTCTTAATTCTCCAGAAGTGGGAGTGCAGTTTATTTTTTGCTATTTAACATAATAGATATTATGCAAAAAATAGGCAATTTCCCGCAGAGGGGTTATTTCTTGCTTTCTGCGATAATCTCCAGAGCTCTGTCAAGAACTGTCGTATCATCCAGGACAACGCATCCACCGTTTGGTCCCGGCTCTATATGGAAACCTACAGCTGAACCTTTCTTGTAGTCCGTAACTGTCTCTACATCAAGATTCAGCTCGTCGGCAATTCTGTGAATACTGCCCTCCGGAAGTTGCGCTTTGATCTGGCGCAGTTCGTTGAATGTGATTAATCTGGTCATAAGCATTAAAATTAGGATAATTATCAATCTAGTTTATAAATATTGAAATCTCACGCAAGTCCCTGCGTAATACAGGAACCTATAAGTATTACTGCATACGTACCGAACAACACGCACATGAATACGAAAACGTCACTGCGCATGAATCCCGTCCTTGTATACAGAAGACTTGAATCATGAACGTTACGACGGCTACGTTCCTTACGTGTGGTCATGTAATATATCCAGTATATGAAACTGCCGATAAGACTGCCTACGATGGCGCCTACAAGAATATCTCCTGCAAAGTGTACACCTAAGTATGTCCTTATCAGCGAGTTGATTATAGCCCAAATTCCGACTGCAAGACTGAACCAACGGTCTCTTACCAGCCACATAAACAGAGATGCCAGACCAAATGAATTGGCCGCATGCCCCGAAAAGAACCCGTAAAGTCCTCCACGATAGCCATTTACGGTATCCACCATATTTAATATATATGGATCACGTGTTGGTCTGAGTCTATGAAAAAGCGGCTTGCAGACCGATGATGACAACTGGTCGCACAGCAATACCGTGACGGCCACCAATATCAGTACAAGCAGCAATTTTTTAGGATTTATATTCCTGATTATCAGTAAGATAGCAAACAAAGCGAGCGGAATCCATATTATGAATGAGGTATATAAATTGGCCACACCATCCCAGAAAAGGGATTCGCTGCCATTAATTGACAGCGTGGCCAATCTGTCTGTCTCTATGAGACCCTGTAATTCAGTCATTCATAATCAGATTAAATGATTTCCATAACGTTTACCGGAATCCAACCCGTATTGCCATCCTCAAGCCTGATCTCTACCCACTCTTTCATGGAAGAATCAAGGATCTGGACTTTACGTCCCTCATGAATAATAAACAGGTCTGTGCCGGCGCTTGTGGGTGTGCTCTTGACTGTAACACTCGGTGACATGATAATTGCGGTGTCACGGTTTTTGAGATTTCCCATTTGCGTTGTAGCGAAGATAAAAGATAAAACGGATAAAAGCAAGAAAAATGCGCTAAAAGAAAAAGATATTTTTCGGATACCTGTTTTCTTTGAGAACAGGAAAACGCCTGCCAGAAGCATGGTCAATGCGAACAGGACAACTGTCAGGACTGCCCATCCGTTAACGTCCAGCACAGCCAGAAGTTTCTTGAACCAAACCACTATAAATAACTGATTTACAGTGTTTACCTTATCAACTGTTTTAGTGCGGGCCAACTCCAGATTGAATCTTATGTCAGGATCTGACGGGTCCAGAAGGTATGCACGCTCGTAGTACAGTATAGCCTTGGCTATCTCATCACGCTTAAGCCAGCAGTTGCCAAGATTCATATATAAGGTGGCATTTACGCCCTGATTCTCAATAATCCACTCATAGGCGCTGATTGCTGCATGGTAATCACCTTGTATATAAGCGCTGTCAGCCTCAGCCAATGTGGGAACTGCATCTATCCTGGCAGAATCTGTCACCAGACTGGTCATTTCGTTGCCGGTCTGAGCCATTGCCATGACCGGGACCAATGCTAATATAAGAGCAAATATCTTTCTCATAATACGATTCACTTAATGGTGTTCTCAATCTGACTGATCACTGCGGCAGCCTGGTCGTAAAGACGGTCCATCCTGCCGGTATCATCACCTGGAGCATAACGTGCGAATTCACAGTCGTCCAACAGTCCGATAACCTGCTTGACAGGTTCCTCGGCCACATTGCGGCGTATCAGTTCAGACTCAATGTTATCCTTTGAAAGTTGTGCTACCGGTATGGAGAGCTTGTCGCCGAAATAGCCGTACAGGGCACGCATCATCTCGTCGTAGAATTCATTTTTACGGTTCTCCTTCATCAGTTTGCGTGCCACCTTAAGACGTTTGGTTGCCACTGAGCTGGCCTTCTTTACGCGAACCTTGGCCACATTGGCGTTATCGGCTATACGCTTACGTGAGATTGCGATCACGGCAATCAGTATAATGAGCGGTAATGTCAGGCACAGCCAGAACAGAGATGAGCCGAAGAACTGTGAATTGCCGGATTTGAGTTTTAAGGGTGTCGAATGGAAACGGACGTCCTGACCCACAAACTTGAGATCCTCCTTGTTTACGTATGAAACCGATGTCTGGGACTCGCCTCCACCCTGCCCTTTGGCTACATTCAGGGTGTATTCATCGGTCTTTGTGGTCTTGTATGTGCCGCTCTTGGGATCAAAAAACTGGAATTCCAGCGCAGGAATGGTGTACTGGCCTGCGTGACGCGGAATAATCAGGTATTCATATACCTTGTTTCCGGTCTGGCGGCCGCCCTTGATGGTGTATTTGTTGTCTACCTTGGGGTCATATATGTCAAAGTCCTGCGGGAACTTCATCTCGGGAGTCTTGACAAGTTTCAGGTTACCGGTACCGGAAAGGATCACGCGGACGGTAACTGCGTCATTTGCGGTGACATCGGTCGAACTGATCGTAGAACTGATGGTGAAATCACCTACTCCGCCATAGAATGCACTTGTCTTGCCCTGTGGCAGCGGTTTGACATTTATCTTTATACTGCGGGCAGTCAGTTCTTTCTTGACCTCAACAAACCTTGAGGAGTTGAAGAACATGTCAAAGATATCACCGCTGTTATTCTCGACGCGTTGTGCAATGACGCCTTCAAATGTTGTTGCGGGTATCTCCAGTTCACCTGAATGCTGCGGGAACAGCACGAACTGGCTCCATACTACAGTCTGGTAGTTTCGTCCGTTGTAGTGTTCCAGGGTGAACTCCTTCTGCTGCGGCAGTTCCACCTCCTGTACATGGAAGTTCTTGAGGTCGGGCATCTGCCTGCTCATGGTCTGAAGATCGACCGACGGCAGCTTGTAGATCTTGTATGTAAGCAGAAGAGCCTCCTGCTCATAAACCGTTGTCTTGTCGACAGTTACGAGCATAAACAGGTCATCATTAGCAACAGAGCCGGTACTTTGGCCCGATGCCTGCTGACGGCCGGAGCCGCCCCCCTGCCCTTGTCCGCCTTGATTCTGCACCGTCTCATCGGGCGGCAGGACTTTTATCGTCAGTTTGTTTGATGTTACCTGACTGCCGTTAGCCTTGATTGTTGCACCGTCAAGTTCAACTACGCCGGGCTCGGCAGCTACGGCCATAAAAGTATATGTAATGGTCGTGCTGCTGCTACGCTGACCATTGACTATCGTTGTGCTTGACGATGTTGATGTAGCAGGACCTGAAAGAATCTGGATATTCTTCATGTCCGGAGCACGGAACTCCTTTGCGTCACGTGTATTGACCTTATATGTAATTCTGAAACGTTCACCCACCACTACGGCTTGAGGCGCCTGCGCGGTAAATGATACGTCCTGGGCAACGGCTCTTACTCCGGCCAGCATGATAAGCATGACCGCGAGTAACAGTCCTTTTGTCTTCTTGAGTATATTCATAATTACCAATCTTTTTCCAACGGTTTCTTAGGTTGAGCCTTCATCAGTTGTTCCTGGACTCTTTCCTGAACTTCTTTCTCGTCCTGCATGGCAGCCTCCAGTATCTGCTCGGCATTCTCCTGGGACATATCCTGCTGTTCCTGCTCCTGCTGCTCTTGTTGCTGCTGCTCTTGCTGATCCTGTTGCTGTTGTTCCTGCTGTTGCTGTTCCTGTTCCTGCTGCTGGTCCTGTTGTTGCTCTTGCTGCTGTTGCTGCTGTTGCTGCTGTTGTTTTAGCATTCGCTGGGCAAGTATCAGGTTGTAGCGGGTCTCATCATCCTGCGGATTGTTGCGGAGAGCCTGTTTGTAGGCATCGACAGCCTTGTCATATTGCTCACACATATGATATACCACACCTGTGTTGTGATATGTCTTGGCCAGTGCATCCTTGCATTTGTCAAGGTCCTTCTTTGAAGAGGACGGATCGTCCATCAGTTCTTTCTTCTGCCCTTCAAGGATATTGGCCATCTTGCGGTACTGATCGATCGCTTCATTGGGCTTCTGCTGTGCTGTATAGGCATTTCCAAGGTTGTAATATGCCTCATTGAGTTCCGGATTCATGTCCAATGCCTTTAGGTAATTCTCCTCGGCTTTGATGAACAGGCTGTCCTGGAACATACGGTTGCCCTTGCGCACGAACGAACGGTCCGACCGCTGTGCATATGCACCGGTTACGGATGCCGTCAACAGTAAGAACAACAATATCTTTCTCATTTTGCTTTCTCCTCGTCTATTTTGAACAGATTGAATTTCCTGAGTCTGGGGTTACGGCTCTCGCAGATGAAAATCTCAAAGAGCAATATCACCAGAATCATCCAGGCAATTATTGCGAACTGTTCGTCATATTCAGTATAAATCGTGGTCTCAACGTCAGCCTTGGCCAGTTTGTCTATCTCCTTCTGAAGCGCTTTCTCGGCGGCGTTTGAATTATCCACGTAGAAATACGCTCCCTTGCCTGCGGCTGCTATGTTGCGGCACATCTCCTCATTGAGACGTGTCACCACTACATTACCTTCACGATCCTTGCGGAACTCTCCTCTCCTGTCACCCGGGATGGGTGAACCTGACGGCAGACCTACTCCCATCACATATACTATGTAGCCCTTCTCGGCGGCTGCCTGTGCGGCTTCGACTGCTCCGCCTTCATGGTTCTCACCGTCCGTTATCACGATTATGGCTTTACCTACGCCTTCATTGGGAGTGAAACTGCGTGTGGCCAGCTCGATGGCTGTCTTGATATCGGTTCCCTGTCGTGTGATCAGAGCGGGTGAAATGGTATTCAGGAATACCTTGGCCGATATGAAATCGCTTGTTATGGGCAACTGCACGAAAGCGTCGCCTGCAAAGACTATCAGGCCTATCTTGTCATCCTTGAACTGGTCAACCAGGTTGGATATGATACGTTTGGACTTCTCAAGACGGCTGGGCGCAACGTCATCGGCCAGCATGGAGTTAGAGATATCAAGTGCTATGACGGTTTCAATGCCCTTTCGGGTGACCGTTTCCTGCTTTGAGCCGAACTGCGGTCTGGCCAGCAGGAAGCAGCTCAATGCATATGCGGCAAACAGCAGCCAGAATTTGATGTTGGGACGGCTGGTGGATGCATCGGGCATAAGCTGCGACAGGAGTTCACTGTCACCGTACTCTTTCAGTTTTCTGCGGCGGCGTATGTTGGAGAACACATGCAAGGCAACTAGCACCGGAATCAGTGCCAGCAGATACAAATATTCGGGATTTGCGAACTTGAACATAGTAACTCCTCTTTATGGTATTGTACGCAGAACGGTCTGCTTGAGCAGTATTGAGAGCAACAGGCTCAGAAGCAGTGCCAGTGCGAGCGGCTGATACTCCTCCTGGTTCTTGCTGAACTCCTTGACCTGCAGTTTGGTGCGTTCCAACTTGTCAATCTCCTCATATACCTCCTTCAGTTTGCTGTTGCTGGTGGCTCGGTAATACTGTCCGTTTGCAGTCTGGGCAATCTGACGGAGCACATTCTCATCAATCTCAACTGCCATATTCACATACTGTGTGCCGAATGCCGTATGTACGGGATATGGCGCGGTACCGTTGGTTCCTACGCCGATGGTATAGACCCCATCTCGGCAGCGGTCATGGGTGATATCTCACCGCGGTTGTTGGAACCATCGGTCAACAGGATGATAACCTTGGACTTGGCCTCACTGTCCTTAAGTCGGCTTATGGCATTGGCCAGTCCCATTCCTATGGCCGTTCCATCCTCAATTATACCATTGGCGGCGATATCGCTGCTTACGTTCTGGAACATATTGAGCAGTACGGTATGATCGACTGTCATGGGGCACTGAGTGAATGCCTCGCCTGCGAATATGGTCAGTCCTATGTTGTCATTGGGACGTCCGTTTATGAATTCCGATGCCACCTGCTTGGCAGCCTCTATGCGGTTCGGCTTCAGGTCCTCGGCAAGCATACTGGTGGATACGTCGACCGCCAGCATTATGTCGATACCTTCTATCTCCGTATCCTGCCAACGGTCAGTAGTCTGAGGACGCGCCAGAATCAGCGACAGGAGCACGATGGCTACCATATCAAGTATGAACGGAACGTGTATAAGGTAATATTTCCAGCTTTTTCTCAGGCCGCTGTACATGGACGTTGTAGGTACGGACATGGCGGCGCGCCTCTTACGACCTCTAAGTACATACCACAATACGCATGGTATGACCAGAAGCATCAGAAGGAGATATGCGCTGTTTGCAAATGTCATGACGTTAGTTCTTTAGAAAAACAGATAATACAACTTCAATACGGCGAGTACGAAGGCTACGGCACCTACTGCAGCAACGGCGATTCCGGCCGCCAGCAGCATGATGCGTGCTCCCTTACTCCGCTTTTCCTCAATTACTGTCTCTTCCTCCTTGGGCTTAAGTTCATCCTCAGGCACCTCGATCTTGGTGTCATTGACAAACTCCAAGGCATTCACCAGGTTCCGGTCATTCTCGTTCAGCATAGGCTTGAACTTGGCGAATTTCACCATATCGGATGTGGAAAGCAGGTCTCTCAACTCGTTGAGCGACTCCTTGTCCCTACTCTCTTCAAGACGTTCCAGAATCTCATATGATGTCATTTCGGTGGCATTGAAACCGAACCTGTCATTTATGTATTCGCGCAAAATATCGGTCAATTGTGTATAGTAGGCTTTGGCATCCTCGTTATGGGGACCGCCTGATTGCCTGAGTTCCTCAATTTCCGATATGGCGCGTATGTGAGCCGGTATCTTGGGTTCTATCTTGATTCTCCTTATGATAGGCTTGTCATCACGGTATCTGACAATCAGATATACCGCAGCGATGATGGCAATGGCCGCAAGCAGCCAATAGATCAGCAACCCCTTGACTTCATAGAGCTTCACGGGGGTCTTCATGTTCTCCTTGGGGCCGTAAATGTTCTTCTCATACTCCTCCGGAATATCATATGATACGAAAGCCAGAGCAAGGCGGTTGGACTGATACTCCTGTCCATCAACCGTCACGGGTATGTATGGAATATAGATAAGGGCCGAATCAAAGCATGTCAGCGTGTAGTTGCGGGTTATGGTCATCCGCTGGTTGTCGTTCACATACTGGGTGTCGGTAACTACAGGCGGGATGATTTCAAGTCCGGTAACTATGGTGTCACGGTATGCAGGAAACGAGACTGTCTGGCCGGCATCGCATGTAACCTCGACATGGAGTCCGGTCTGTTGTCCTATCCACATCATCATCGAGTCCAGTTCAGCCTTTACGATGACCTGGGCCGATGCCAACGCGGGAACAATCCCCAAACACAGATATAAAAGGATTCTTTTCATCTCTAATTCCTCTTTGCGAACAGTCCCATAAGGGCCTTTACATAATCCTGATCCGTTCTGACGGATACCGAGTCGACACTGCTTCGGGTAAGATAATCCTGAATGCGTGCCGTATTGTCGTCAAACCATTTCTTATGGGCTGAACGGACCTTCATGGATGATGTGTCTACATACATCTCCTGACCTGTCTCGGCGTCAGTCAGTTTCATAAGACCCACATCAGGGAGTTCTTCCATACGCCTGTCATAGACACGGATCGCTACGATATCATGCTTGCGGTTTGCAATGGTAAGGGCGTTCCTGTAGTCGTGAGGATCTATGAAATCGCTCAACAGGAATGCCGTGCAGCGTTTCTTGACGGCACCTGTCAGGAACTCCAGTGGTACGGTTATATCCGTAGTCTTGCTCTCGGGCTCATAGTTCAGTAGTTCACGAATCAGATAGAGGATGTGCTTACGGCCCTTCTTGGGCGGTATGAACTTCTCTATCCTGTCGCTGAAGAACAGCAGCCCCACCTTATCATTATTCTCGATGGCGGCAAATGCCAGCGTGGCGGCAATCTCGGTAACCATCTCACGCTTCATCATTACCTGTGTGCCGAAGTTCAGACTGTCGGACACATCGACCATAAGCATAACGGTAAGTTCGCGTTCCTCCTCAAAAACCTTTGAGTAAGGCTTGTTCATGCGGGCTGTAACATTCCAGTCAATGTCACGGGGCTCGTCACCGTACTGGTATTCACGCACCTCGCTGAATGCCATACCGCGTCCTTTAAAGGCGGTATGGTACTGGCCGGCAAAAATGTTACTGGACAGACCACGGGTCTTGATCTCAATTTTCCGAACCTTCGCTATCAGTTCACTTGTTTCCATACTAAACTGATTACAAGGAGGTTAAATCAAGGTACTTCAACTTTGTTCAAGATGCGGCTTACCAGTTCGTCCTGGGTTACGTTGGTTGCCTCGGCCTCATATGTAAGACCGATGCGGTGACGCAGTACATCATGGGCGATGGCACGTACATCCTCAGGCACTACATAGCCGCGACGCTTTATGAATGCATATGAACGTGCAGCCAGAGCCAGATTGATCGATGCACGGGGTGAACCTCCGAACGATATGAGTTCCTTGACCTCCTTAAGGCCGTATTTCTCGGGATAACGTGTTGCAAAGACTATATCAGCGATATACTGCTCTATCTTCTCGTCAAGATAAACCATATCGACCACCTTGCGGGCTTCGATAATGTCATCGGTAGACATGACAGGCTTTACCGTACCTATCTCGTGATGTATCTGCTGATGTATGATCTTCTTCTCCTCCTCTATCTTGGGATAGTCTATGACAGCCTTAAGCATGAAACGGTCAACCTGTGCCTCGGGCAGCGGGTATGTACCCTCCTGCTCTATCGGGTTCTGTGTAGCCATTACCAGGAAGGGCTTGGGAAGCTTGAAGGTCTCGCCGCCCAGTGTTACCTGACGCTCCTGCATGGCCTCAAGCAATGCGCTCTGTACCTTGGCGGGAGCACGGTTGATCTCATCGGCCAAGATGAAGTTGGCGAATACCGGTCCTTTCTTGGGAAGGAATGATTCATCCTTCTGGCTGTAGATCATGGTACCTACAACATCGGCAGGAAGCAGATCGGGAGTAAACTGTATGCGGTTGAAGCTGGCATCGATAAGAGATGCAAGTGTCTTGATGGCAAGAGTCTTGGCCAGACCGGGTACACCTTCCAGGAGGATGTGTCCGTCGGACAGGAGTCCTATCAGCAAAGATTCAACCAGATGTTTCTGTCCTACGATCACCTGATCCATACCGGCCATCAGGTTGGTAACGAATGCGCTCTGTTTCTCTATGCGCTCATTCAGTTCCCTAATGTCAACGTTTTCACTCATAAGATTGTATTTATCAGTTAGTCAGTCCGTGCCCGAATCCTTTCGGATGCAGGCACGGCCCAAATATATGACTATTAATCAGCCGTTATAGGCTAAAAAGGTTTAAATAGTATTGCTTTTATGATACTGTTAAACATTATTGTCATTTGTTAGCCAGCTCAGGCACCTTTATCTTGTAGCCTACAGGCAGTTTCTTGGCAGACCTGGTGTTCAAACCGTTGTACTTGGCAACATACGGCCACAGTTTCTTGGTTCCGTAATACTTCTCGGCAATGGTGGTAAGCATGTCACCCTTGACCATGGTTACGGTAGCCTTGGTGCCTACTATTTTGTAGTTTACGGTATCTGCAATGGTAAAGAGCGGCAGAGCCTTTGCCTGATCCTCCTTTGTGAGAGTGAACTTGGCATCCTCCTTCTTGGGCTGAGCGGCAGGAGCGGCTTTCTCGGCTTTCTTTTCGGGTGCGGGCTGAACTGCAGCCGGAACGGGTGCCTTATCCTTGGCAGGCTGTTTGTCGGCGTTCTTGAGGAGCTTATTGCCTATTAAAGGCCAAAGCAGAATGATTATCAGAGCGATAACGAGTATGGCGATGATGATTCTGATCCATACCCTTCCGCCCTTGTTGTCCTTATCGTCCTTAACTTCCTTCTTGGTCTCCTTGGGGGCTGCCTGAGCCTTCTTTTCTTTCTCTTTTTCCATATTGTCTGTATTTGATTTGTTTACGTTGCTGTTTTCATCGGACTGTGCATCCATTGTTTCCAGTTTGGCAGCCTGCTCCTCGGAGATCTCGACTGTCTCAAAAGCGGCAAACGGCTTGTTGATGCGTTCCTTGAGATCCGCATCGGGAATGAATGAAATCTTCTGGTGACCCTCGATGGTGAATCTCTCGCCCGAATTTACATTCACGCTCTCACGGTCCTCCATCTGGACCAGTTTGAAGGTTCCAAGTCCTTTCACCTTGACCAGGCCCTCGGTGAGGACGGTCTGTGATATGATATCAAAGAAGTTCTTTACGAACTGTTCCGATGCGGCCTTTGACATTCCGCCAGCCTGTGCCAACAGATCGGCAAGCTGTGAAAGATTGATCTTGTTATCCATAGCCGTACGTTATTTAAGTTTTTCCTTAAGGATTGAACTGGGCTTGTATGTCAATACAAGTTTCGGGGGTACGAGCATACGCACTCCTGTGGTCGGATTGACCGATACACGCTCATTCTTTTTCTTAACTTCAAGAACACCGAATCCGCTTAAACTAACGGAATCACCGTTCTGCCAAAGGTTCTCCATGACACCGATAAGGGTCTGGATCTGTTCCGCAGCCTGTTCGGCCGACATCTGGCATTTGCCGGACAATTCTGTCAAAAACTGCTTGTTGTTCATTTATAGGTTAGTTTGGTTGTTAATACACTCTTCCATACAGGTCAAAGGCATCGGCCTCAGTAACCTTTACATTCACGAATTCGCCTATGGGCAGTTTCCTGTCGGCCTTTATCAGAACCTCGGGATCAACCTCGGGCGAGTCAAACTCTGTGCGTCCCACATAATAATCGCCTTCAAGGCGGTCTATCATAGTCTTGAACGTCTTGCCTACCTTGGATTCACTGATTGCGGCCGATATGTCCTGCTGAACACGCATAAGACGTGACAGGCGCGCCTGCTTGATTTCATCGGTGATATCGTCCTTATAGTGCTGTGCGGAGTATGTGCCCTCCACCTCGCAGTAGGCAAACGCACCCATACGCTCAAAACGCTGTTCCTTCACGAAATCCAGCAACCTGGCGTAATCATCGTCGGTTTCACCGGGGAATCCCACCATAAGTGTGGTACGCAGGTGTATTCCGGGAACCTCCTCACGTATGCGTGCCAGGAATTCACGGGTCTGCTCGGCGGTGATGTTACGGTGCATGCGCTTTAGAACGGGGTCGCTGATATGCTGTAGGGCTATATCCATGTACTTGCATACGTTATCACGCTCACGCATGACGGGGAGCAGGTCAAACGGGAAGTTGTTCGGATATCCGTAATGCAGCCTGAGCCACTCCACACCGGGAATATCGGAAATGCGCTGTACAAGCTCCGCAAGCGTAGGTTTCTGTGCTATATCCGTTCCGTAGTATGTCAGGTCCTGTGCAATGAGCTGAATCTCCTTTACGCCTTTTGCCACCAGTCTGCGGGCCTCGTCCAGGATATCCTCCTGGCTGCGTGAGCGGTATTTGCCGGTCATTAGGGGGATTGCGCAGTATGCACAGCCGCGGTTGCAGCCCTCTGCTATCTTGAGATAGGCATAATGGGACGGTGTAGTTATGACGCGGTCATTCTCATACTCCCCGTGCCATTTGTGGCCTGTTTCCTTGAGTATTCCGCCCCAGTCAAACTTGCCGTACCATCCGTCAACCTCAGGGATTTCGGCCATCAGTTCCTTATGAAACTTCTGAGAGAGGCATCCCATGACGTATATTTTACCGATTTTTCCGGCTTTTTTAAGCTCCGTGCACTCCAGAATCATGTTGATTGACTCCTCCTGGGCATCGCCTATAAAGCCGCATGTATTGATGACCACAGTCTCAGCGCTGACCTTGTCAGGATCATGTCTGACCTTTATGCCGTTAGCTCTGAACTGAGCTATAAGTTTCTCAGAATCAACGAGATTCTTAGAACAGCCTAAAGTAATTATGTCAACACTGTTATGGCGCATCTTATTCGGCTTTGAAGAGCGAATCAACGAATTCCGTTTTGTTGAACACCTGCAGGTTATCTATACCCTCGCCCAGTCCTACGTACTTGACGGGCACCTTGAACTGGTCAGATATGCCAATCACGACGCCTCCCTTGGCCGTTCCGTCCAGTTTGGTGATGGCCAGTTGGGTGACATGGGTGGCCAGAGTGAACTGTTTGGCCTGTTCAAAGGCGTTTTGACCGGTAGATCCGTCCAATACCAGCAGGACATCATCGGGCGCGCCCTCTACGACCTTGTTCATCACGTTGCGTATCTTGGTAAGCTCATTCATCAGGCCAACCTTGTTGTGAAGGCGTCCTGCGGTGTCTATAAGCACTACATCGACATCATTGGCTACGGCCGAACTGAGCGTATCATAAGCCACCGATGCGGGATCGGAGCCCATTTCCTGCCTTATGACCGGAACATCCACCCTGCGTCCCCACTCCTGCAGCTGCTCAATTGCGGCGGCACGGAACGTATCGGCTGCACCAAGCATGACCTTGAGTCCGCGTTTCTTGAACTGATATGCCAGTTTACCGATGGTTGTGGTCTTACCCACTCCGTTCACGCCAACCACAAGCACCACATACGGTTTACGGCCGGACGGAACGCTGAAAGGCTCCTGGTCATCGTCAGGATTGTTCTCCACAAGCAGGGCTGATATCTCATCACGCAAGATGTCGTTAAGCTCGGCGGTGCCCATGTATTTGTCGCGTGAAACACGCTCCTGAATGCGCTTTACTATCTTCAGGGTGGTCTCTACGCCGACATCGGACGTAATGAGAACCTCCTCAAGATTGTCAAGCACCTCATCGTCGACGGTTGATTTACCCGCTACGGCACGGGCTATCTTGGAGAACACTGAACTCTTGGTCTTTTCCAGACCTTTGTCCAGGACCTCTTTCTTATCTTTTGAGAAGAATGAAAACAAACCCATATATTCGGTGAATACGGCAAAAAACTACCGTACCCAATGCGCAAAATTATATAAATAAGGTGGAAAAAACAATAGTAACAAAAAAAGAAGAGTGACTTGAAAAGCCACTCTTCATTATTTTGATTGTCAAGTATCTGTTTACTTGATAGCGTCCTTAAGCTGCTCGTCGCTGACGATCTGCTCTGTGAACATGTAAGCACCGGTCTTAGGTGACTTAACCATCTTAATGACCTTGGCCATTGAGACCTTACCCTGACGCAGGGTAGCAACTACTTTCTTTGCCATGGATTAAAATGTATTACTTGATCTCACGATGGATTGTCATCCTCTTGAGAATGGGGTTATACTTCTTAAGTTCCAGTCTCTCAGGAGTGTTCTTCCTGTTCTTGGTGGTTAACGGGAAGTGCCCGGCATACCGCTTTCTTTGTGCTCAGTGCATTCAAGGATTACCTGAACTCTGTTGCCTTTAACTTTCTTTGCCATAGTAGTATGAACTCCTTTCTGTTATTACGCAATGATTCTGATGTCCTTCCAATCGCAATAACCGTTAGCGACTGCCTCCTTGAGGGCGGCATCAAGACCTTTCTTGTTAATGATTCTCAGGCCGGCAGCACTGAGTTTGAGGCTGATCCAGCAGTTCTCCTCTACATAGAAGAACTTCTTAGTGAACAGGTTAACATCAAATGTTCTCTTTGTTCTACGCTTTGAGTGAGACACATTGTTGCCAACCATTGCCTTCTTTCCGGTGATCTGACAAATTCTTGACATATCTATCTGTTTTTATTCGTTTTTTGCTATGTTCTCAAAACAGGGTGCAAATTTACACGATTGTTTTTATTCTTCCAAACAATTGCTGTTGTTTTTTACCTTGGCTTTGGCTTTGGCATTGGCTTTATGTTTTTTTAACCTAGCCAACGTCATAGCCAACGCCATAGCCAACGCCATAGCCTATAGTCTGGTGTTGGAATAGATAGGAACGTCAATTGAGCAGAAATCCTTGTCCAGATACTTGAAATAGCCCGCACAAGCTATCATGGCCGCGTTGTCGGTGGTGTATGAGAAAGGCGGAATATAGACCTTCCAGCGGTAACGGCGTGCATGGTCCTGGAATGCCTCTCGCAATCCGGTGTTGGCCGATACCCCACCCGCCACTGCGATGCGGTTAATGCCCGTATCCTTGGCGGCCTGACGCAGTTTCTTCATCAGTATCTCAACGATTGTACGCTCAAGTGATGCGCACAGATCCTCCTTGTGATGTTCAATGAAATCGGGATCCTCCTTGACCCAGTCACGCAGGTTGTACAGGAATGACGTCTTGAGACCGCTGAAACTGTAGTTGTATCCCGGAATGTTGGGTTTACTGAAAGTATATGCCTTGGGATTTCCCTGACGTGCCAGGCGGTCGATTATCGGACCTCCGGGGTAACCGAATCCCATCACCTTTGAGCATTTGTCCATTGCCTCGCCGGCTGCATCATCGATAGTCTGTCCCAGAATCTCCATCTTGTTATATGATTCCACCCTGACTATCTGTGAATTACCGCCCGAAACCAGCAAACACAGGAACGGGAATTCGGGAGCGTTTGACTCCTCGCCGGGTTTGCGTATGAAATGGGCCAGGATATGTCCCTGAAGATGGTTGACCTCTATCATGGGGATATCGAGCGAGCGTGCGAAACCCTTGGCGAACGAAACACCTACCAGAAGCGAGCCCATAAGGCCTGGACCGCGGGTAAATGCCACTGCACTGAGCTGTCCGGCATCAATTCCGGCCCTTTTCAACGCAGTATCCACCACGGGTACGATGTTCTGCTGATGAGCCCTGGATGCCAGTTCAGGCACCACTCCACCGTACTCCTCATGCACCTTCTGGCTTGCCACCACATTGGACAGGAGTTCGCCGTTACGGATCACCGCAGCCGATGTGTCATCGCATGATGATTCGATACCTAGTATATAAACGTTATTATTATTCATCAGCCCATTTTTTTGCTTTCGGACTGCAAAGTTACCACAAATATTCTCTTATTTTGCACCAATTTGAATACTTACCCTGATTCATACTATGATTTGGAACCGGAAGATGGAATGTATGTCGCGCGACGAGATGCGCGAACTGCAAAGTGAGAAACTCAAGAAAATCGTAGCACACGCCTACAACAACTCGCCTTTTTACAAGAAAAGATTCGATGAACACGGAGTTCATCCCGATGACATCAAGAGCATTGATGACATCGTAAAACTGCCTTTTACCGTCAAACAGGACCTTCGCGACAATTATCCTTTCGGAATGATGTGCGTTCCCATGACTGATATCCTCAGGCTGCACGCATCATCGGGAACTACCGGAAAGCCCATTGTGGTTGGTTATGTACAGAAAGACCTTGACAACTGGTCTGAGGCCGTCGCACGCTGTCTGACAGCATACGGACTGGGCAGTGACGACCTGGTACAGATTGCCTATGGATACGGCCTTTTCACCGGAGGTCTGGGCGCTCATGACGGCGTAACCAAGATTGGCGGTACCGTTATCCCCACCAGTAGCGGCAATACACAGAAACAACTTCAGCTTATGCAGGACTTTGGTGCTACCGCGGTAGCCTGCACCCCATCCTACGCACTTTATATGGCTGAGGAGATACGCAAGCAGAATCTGGACATCAAGAACTTCAAGCTTAAGGTTGGCATATTCGGTGCAGAGCCCTGGACCGAAGCCATGCGCCGTGAACTTGAGGACAAGCTTCATATCAAGGCATACGATATCTACGGACTGACCGAGATAAGCGGTCCCGGCGTAGGCGGCGAATGCGAGTGCCAGAACGGCACGCACCTCTGGGAAGATCTCTACTACCCCGAGATCATCGACCCTGTAACACTTCAGCCTGTTGAGCCCGGTCAGAAGGGTGAACTCGTATTCACCACTCTCGACAAGTGGGGCATGCCGATGATTCGTTACCGTACACGTGACCTCACCCACCTCATCTATGACAAGTGCGAGTGCGGCCGTACTGCAGTCCGTATGGGCAAGATCCTGGGCCGCAGCGACGACATGATGATCATACGCGGTGTGAACGTATTCCCGTCACAGATTGAGTCCATCCTTCTGGAGTTCCCGGAGTACGAGCCCTACTTCCTCATTGAGGTTGACCGCGTGAACAATACCGATACGTTCGACATCCAGGTTGAGGTTAAGCCTGAGTTCTACACCGACCAGGTGAACGAACTGGTTCGTCTGCGTCAGCGCCTGATTTCACGCATCCAGAGCGTTGTAGGCATCCAGCCCAATATCAAGATCGTACAGCCCGGTACCATTGAGCGTTCAACCGGTAAGGCTAAACGCGCCATTGACCACCGCAAATTTGAATAACCTTAATACATCCGACTTATGCTTATCAGACAGATTTCAGTTTTCCTGGAGAATGAGAAGGGAAAATTTGCCGAGATAGCCAGACTGCTCGGTAACAACGGTATCAACATGAAGGCATTCACCGTGTCTGAGTCCCAGGATTTCGGTATTGCCCGTATCATAGTGGAGCGTGATCAGATTGAGCGCGCTTTCAACCTTATCAAGGCTAATTCATACGCCGTTACAATGACTCATGTGGTATATCTGGAGTGCGCTCACAAGCCCGGTGCAATGGCCGAGGCCATGGAACGCCTGTCGGCAGCGGGTATATCGGTCGAGTATATGTACGCATTTGCAGACTCTTCATCGGAGTTCTCACGCGTCATCATACGTCCCGACAATACCGAGTTGGCGAACCAGATTATTTCCGAGTTGTAATAAGGATCCTTAAGCTGGCCGAAGGCCACCGTTTCCGAAAGGAAACTAAAATGAGGTGGGATAATCATCCCGCTCTTTACGTAAAAATGGCTGCCCAAAAGGGTAGCCATTTTTGCGGAAAGAGTGGGATTCAAACCCACGGTACGGCTAGGCCGTACGCCGGATTTCGAGTCCGGTCCATTCGATCACTCTGGCATCTTTCCTGATTTCGCCGGCAAAGGTAAATAAAAATACCAACCATTCTACAGTCGGCGTAACTATTCTTAACTAAATTGTTGATAAAAGGAAACCTTTTACAAATATGTGATTTCGGATAGAAATTGTAATTTTGCGGCCAGAATACTAAACACATTTCTCTATAGCGAATGGGCGGATTTTTTGGAGTCGTCTCTAAGAAGAGATGCATCAATGATCTTTTTTACGGAACTGATTATCAGTCACATCTTGGAACAAGCCGCGCCGGCATGGCGACCTACAGCCCTGAAGAGGGTTTTACACGCAGTATCCACAACCTTGAAAACGATTACTTCCGCAGCAAGTTTGAACGCGAGCTTGACCGTTTCGGCGGCAACAGCGGCATTGGAGTGATAAGCGACACTGATGCGCAACCCATGCTCATGAACAGCCACCTGGGCCGTTTTGCCCTGGTTACGGTGGCCAAAATCAACAACAAGGAAGAGATTTGCGACCAGCTGCTGGAGGAAAACATGCATCTGAGCGAATTCAGCAGCGGTAAGATCAACCCCACCGAACTTATTGCGCTCCTTATCATAAAAGGTAAGAACTTTGTTGAAGGAATAGAGAACGTTTACAACACCATAAAGGGATCCTGCTCAATGCTGCTCCTCACCGAGGAAGGCATCATTGCGGCACGTGACTCATGGGGCCGCACCCCCATTACAGTGGGCACAAGAGACGGTGCCGTGGCTGTAACAACTGAGACAACAGCTTTCCCCAACCTTGGATTTGACACCAAGTTGTACATGGGTCCCGGTCAGATTGTAAAGATTACGGCCGATGGATACGAGGAACTGCGCAAACCCAACAAAAAGATGCAGATGTGTTCTTTCCTGTGGGTTTATTACGGATTCCCCACCAGTTGCTATGAGGGACGTAACGCCGAGGATGTCCGCAATGAACTCGGACGCATGATGGGACGTGAGGATGATGTAGAGGTTGACGGAGCGTGCGGTATTCCAGACAGCGGCGTAGGTATGGCAGTAGGTTATGCCGAAGGTCATAAATGCCCCTACACAAGAGCCGTAGCCAAGTATACTCCCACTTGGCCCCGTTCATTCATGCCTACCGATCAGTCACGCCGCAACCTGGTAGCCAAGATGAAACTCATTTCCAACAAGGAGATTCTTAACGGCAAGCGTCTGGTATTCTGCGACGACAGTATAGTTCGCGGAACTCAGCTGAAGGATAACTCGCATGAGTTCTATGAGTCAGGCGTAAAGGCTGCACATATGAGAATCTCATGCCCGCCGCTTATCTACAGCTGCCCGTTTGTAAACTTCTCGGCCAGCAAGAATGACCTGGAACTGATTACACGTCGTATCATTCAGGACTTTGAGGGTGAGAATCCCAGTCAGGAGACACTCAAAAAGTATGCTACCACGGGTACGCCCGAATATGATAAGATGGTTCAGGAGATAGCTAAACGCCTACAGCTTACCACACTGAAATTCAGCTCATTAGAGGCGCTAGTTAAAGCCATTAGCCTGCCTAAGGAGCGCATATGCACCCACTGCTTTGACGGCAGTTCATTCTACACTTTGGAGGAGGAAAACAAGCAGTAAAATAGTACCATTGGGGTCAGACCCCAATGGTACCCAATGGTACATTTATAGCATACTTTCCAGGACGGCAACTGCATGAGTGATGTCGTCCTGGAATTTTTTATGGTCTTTAAGGAATTCGGGATGTCCCTGTGACAGCACGGAAAGGAGTTCAGGATTGATCTGGTCGGCATAGTCGCCAATTATCATCTCTATGTCATCTTTCTGCCAATCAAGAGTTGAGTGCTCATACACTCTGAGTTTCTGATGCAGAAAGGCGTAGGCGGTCTCTATGCTGTCTTTCGTTATCATTTCCGGCCTACTCTACCATTTCGCGGAACTTGCGCATTCCGGCAGTTGCAACATCCTTGATATGAACCACTCCGCTTACATGTGCGGCTGCTGCCGGATCCGGATCAACCATGTAAATCCTGCATTCTGACGGAGCATACTGGTACAGTCCTGCTGCCGGATAAACCTGCATGGATGTGCCTATGATGAGCAGGATATCGGCCTTGCTTACGGCCTCGGCGGCTTTCTGAAGGTTGGGAACCTGCTCGCCGAACCATACAATATGCGGACGCAGCTGGGTATTATGCGGACCTCCCTTGTCTCCCAGATTGATAGGTTTATAGCCGATATCCTGGACGTAGCGCTCACTCCACCAGTCCATATCGGTGTAGGTATCTTCAGGACGGACCTTGGTGAGTTCACCGTGCAGATGTATGATATTGGTGCTGCCGGCGCGCTCATGCAGGTTATCCACGTTCTGAGTGACCACGGTAACATCAAAGTCCTTTTCAAGTTCTGCAACGATCCTGTGAGCCTCATTAGGCTCAACTGTAGCCAACTGCGCGCGGCGTTCATTGTAGAAACGCAATACGCGTGCAGGATCACGGTACCAGCCGTCAATGGTTGCTACAGCTTCTACAGGCTCATTGTCCCACAGGCCGTTACCGCCACGGAATGTCGAAATACCGCTCTCGGCACTGATGCCGGAGCCGCTCAATACCACAATCTTTTTCATTTTACAATATTCATTTCATCAAGCAGATAGCTTGCGCCTCCGAACTTGTCCATCATCCAGAGCACATAGCGTATGTCAACGCATATGCAGCGCTGCAGTTCAGGCTCAAATATCACGTCACCGCTCATAGCCTCCCAGTTGCCGTCAAATGCAAGGCCGATAAGGTTACCATAGGCATCCAATACCGGGCTGCCTGAGTTGCCTCCGGTGATATCCAGATTGGTGATAAAGCATGTGGGAACCTCGCCGTCAGGACCTGCATACTGGCCAAAGTCGCGCTTCTCATACAGTTCCTTCTGACGTGCAGGTACGCGGAATTCATAATTTGTGGGGTCTTCCTTCTCAATTACGCCCTTCATGTTGGTGTAGAAATCGTAATGCTTGCCTTCCTTTGTGGTATAACCCTGGACCGTGCCGTATGTGAGACGGCAGGTAGAGTTTGCATCGGGATACAGTTTGGCCTTCTTGTTCCACTCCAGCAGACCGGCCGTATATAAAGTCGATGCTGCCTCACGTGAATTTGCAGCTTCATATGAGTAAGCGGTGTTAATGCGGCCACGGGCAGCTGCCAGCTTTGAATTCAGGTCATTGGCGGGATCCATCGAAAGGTCCTGACCATCGAACGAGGCAAGTCTTTCAGGACTTGTAAATGCGCTGTATATAAACAGATTGTCAACATTATACAATGACAGGTCCAAAGAGTCCTCAGCACTTGCATTATCGGTATAGAACTTAACCATTGCCTTTGTTATGTCATGGTCCAATGAGGAACTGTAATTGCGATAGAAAGACTCGCGGTCTGCGTCATTCATTTGGGCTATGCGTAACAACTCAATATTTCCCAGACTCTCACTGAAAACCGCATTGCGGAGGTTATACTCGGTATTAAGCTTTACGTTCTCCTCTATCACATCTATCACACCGGCATATTTGGCCTTACGCTTGGGCTTGGCATTCACCCAGTTCATAAAATCAGCCTCTTTCTGACGCTCACGGCCTATCACGTCAAGATCGGCAAAGCACTCTTTCATTCCACGCCATTTCTTCCAGCCGTTGGCCGATGAAGCATATTTGTTGGCATACTGAAGGCCGATGGTATCGTTTGAACGCATACCCTGCCACATCACATCCTGACGTATGGTACGTGCCGCAATACGGACATCCTGAACATCCATCATCAGCTCCAACTGAGCCGCTGTCTGGAAACGCTGTGTGCGTCCGGGATAACCCATGATCATTGCAAAATCACCTTCTTCAATACCCTTAAGAGATATGCTCAGGAACTTCTTGGGACGCAGGGGAACGTTTTCCTCGCTGTAATCGGCCGGTTCTCCGTCAGGACCGGTATATACGCGGAACATCGAGAAATCACATGTATGACGCGGCCACATCCAGTTGTCGGTCTCACCGCCAAACTTTCCGGCCGATGCGGGAGGAGCTCCCACAAAACGAACGTCACGATACACCTTGTTCACTATAATGTAACGCTGGTTACCGTTGTAGAAATCAGTCGTCTGGACCTGGCAGCCCGGATTCTCTTCACGGAGTCTGCTTAACACTTCTTTTGCCTTGTCCTGATCCATATTTGTAATATCGGTCATGCTCTGAAGGAAGGTAACCGTAAGTCCGGGAACGGGTATCTCCTCTTCCAGGCTCATTGCCCAATAACCGTCCTCAAGATAGTTGTGCTCTGGGGTTGACAGTCCTTGAATGCTGGAATAACCGCAGTGATGGTTGGTTACCAAGAGGCCTTTGTCCGATATTATTTCGGCCGTGCAACCGCCTCCAAAGTGGACTACGGCATCCTTTATTGAAGCCTTCTTTTCATTGTAGATATCGGTTGCCTTGATTTTAAGACCAAGCTTCTTCATGTCAGCCTGATTCATTTTCTTGAGTGTGGGAAGCATCCACATACCCTCATCGGCTCTTACCGACGAAAATGCCAGCACAGCAGCCAGCAGTACAACTATCTTCTTCATATATTTTTTGTTTTTTATTCCGATTTGATGCAAATTTAGCATTTTCCCGTATCTTTACGTCTGGCTAACCTGATTCTTTTGATATGAAAAGCTTACCACGTTTCATCCTGTTCGCCATAATAGGCACATTTGTATGCCTAACGGCTGCCGCTCAGCGTCCGGACGGGCTTAAATGTGACACGTACAAGTTCGTGGAACGTGATTCTTCCCTATACCTTGATGTCTATAAGCCCGATGTCCCAAGGTCCGATAATGCTGCGGTTCTCATGGCTTTTGGCGGAGGATTCTTAAGCGGAGAACGTAACAACTATATCATGAAGGATTGGGCCAGGGCACTCACTGACCATGGTTTCACGGTCATATCCATTGATTACAGGCTCGGATTCAAGGACAGTGCCATGGTTGCAAGTCACAGTAAGCTGCTCAAACTGCCCGATCTCTTCAAATACTGCATTGACATAGCTGTTGAGGATTGTGCAGCAGCTGTATCATGGGTACATTCCAATGCCGGAATGCTGGGCATTGATCCGTCCAGAATCATACTGACAGGCAGTTCAGCAGGCGCGATTACGGTATTGCAACTGGATTATTGCAGGGCAAACTCATTGTCTCAGGCATCGGCCCTGCCGCCAGGCTGGAAACCTGCTGCGGTAATCCCCTATTCCGGCGGCGTAATGTGTAAGGACAGCAAGCTTAAGTACGCTACAGAACCTGCTCCTACTATGCTCATGCACGGTAAAAAGGATAAGATTGTGACTTACAAGAGTATAGGATTGCCTTTTGATGAGAAGATGCACGGCGGCAAGAAGATGGATAAAGCCATGAACCGTCAGGATATACCGCATTGGTTTATCAGGTTTGAGGGTATCGGTCATGAAGTGGCCAACTGGCTGCCCGGATCAATCGACCTGTTCTGCACTTTCGTGGACCTGACACTTGCCGGACGCATAACCACTCTTGACGCTACCATGACGGACTCAGAACTGAAGCCTGCCGCTTGGGCGCAGATGTCAATGCTGCAACTTTATGGAGGCAAAGGTAAAAGAAAATAAATTTAACCTTACATACATAACTTATTATGAATCTTGGAATTATAGGCGCTGGTTGGATAGCCGACAAAATGGCCGAAACACTTACCGGCCTGGACCCGACAATGAAATATGCAATCGCTGCGCGTGACCTTGGCCGCGCACAGGAATTTGCCCGTCGTTGGGGCTTCCAGAAGGCCTACGGGTCATACAAGGAGATGGTTGAGGATCCAAATGTCGACCTGGTCTATGTTGCCACTCCCCACTCCCATCACTTTGAGCACGCCAGTCTTGCAATAAATGCAGGCAAACCCGTTCTCTGTGAGAAGGCCTTTACTGCCAATGCCCGTGAGGCCGATGCCCTGCTGAATCTTGCACACAAGAAAGGAATTTTCATTACAGAGGCTATCTGGACGCGCTATATGCCATTGTCATTGAATGTCAAGGAACTGCTTGACAGCGGAGCCATTGGTGAGCCGAGACTGCTCAATGCAAGCCTCTGCTATATGATGGAGTTCAAGGAGAGAATATTGCGTCCTGACCTCTGCGGCGGAGCGCTTTTGGACCTTGGCGTATACAGCATCAATTTCTGCCGTATGTACTTTGGTGCAGACATCATAAACGAGACATCAAATTGCATCAAGAGCGACACCGGAATGGATATGCACAACTCCATAAGCTGGTCATATCGTGACGGAAAGATAGCTAACATCCAGTCCAGCGCTCTATGCCTATGTGGCCGTTTGGGCCAGATTTGCGGTACTGAGGGATACCTTATTGTGGATAACATCAACTGCCCCGAGCGCATAACGGTATACAATGACTACAAACCCACTGTAGTGATTGAAAAGCCTGCAACCCAGATAACCGGATACGAGTACCAGGTATTGGCCTGCAAGGACGCACTCAAACAGGGCCTGCTTGAATCGCCATACATGCCTCATCAGGAAACTCTTGATATAATGAAAGTTATGGACTCACTCCGCCAGAAATGGGGAGTGAAGTATCCTATGGATTAGTTATCCCAGCACCACGTCAAGCACCATCATAAGCGCAAATCCAAGCGCAAAACCAACGGTTCCGATGTTGGAGTGATCTCCTTTTGATGTCTCTGGAACCAGTTCCTCTATTACCACATAGAGCATTGCGCCTGCGGCAAATGCCAGCATGAACGGCATTATACCTATTATTGACGATGCCAGCAACAGCACCAGCGCACCGCCTATCGGCTCAACTATGCCGCTCATGGCACCTATTCCGAACGCCTTGAACCGGCTGTTACCCTCGGCCCTGAGAGGCATTGATATGATTGCGCCCTCGGGAACGTTCTGTATGGCTATACCTAGTGAAAATCGGCTGTCAATGCACCCGCAATAGCAACACCCACTGCCATTCCTTCGGGGAAATTATGAATCGTTACGGCAAGAGCCAGTTTAGCAGTGCGTGATAATCGGCTTTCAGGGCCCTCAGGACCGCCTACCGGGTGTATATGAGGTGTGATATAGTCTATCAACAGCAGGAAAGCGAAACCTGCCAGCAGGCCTATTGTGGGTGATACGACAGCCTTTGTGCCTGTTCCCATACCGATGGCCGGAATAAGCAGTGACCAAACTGATGCGGCCACCATCACGCCCGATGCAAATCCCAGCAGAATCTTCTGCAGCAGGTCGGGCATATCCTTTTTCATGAAGAACACAAACGCCGATCCCAGAGCCGTGCCCAGGAACGGAATCATCAATGCTGTCAATACAGGATTCATATGCTACTCCTTTTTAGTGTCACAAAGGTAAGGCTTTTGATTTGCAATCCGGTTGCAAAAGCGCACAAAGGGGTCAGACCCCATTGTGTCATATGCTTAGCGAATGCAGTCTGAATGAATAATAACCTCTGTGATCGAGATACCTCAGTGCATCTTCCAGGATTTTTTGTTTCTTATTGATTCGTAATAATCGTGGCGTGCCGGATTCTCAGGGAACCAGCCCTTGAGCACGCGTTTCTCCTGGTGGAACATCTCGCCAATTCCCCAAAGGCATGAGAATGCAAAACCGCCTATTATGGTCGATAAGGTCTGGTTCTTTACCAGCAAGGACAATGTGCAGCAGATAAGGCCTACAACAAGCCATACCCACCAGCTTTTCTTTCCCCAGTAATACTCCATCTTAATGACGGCAGGATGGCACAGGCCGATGCTCAGAAACACCGCAGCACCCACAATAATTCCACTCCAATTCATGGCCGCGAAGGTACCACTTTATTTCCGTTTGGCAGAGTAACCACGCTCAGTTATAACACTTATTATGCTTTCATCCGATGCACTACCTTGTACTGATGCTATGCCCGATGCAAGATCAACAGTTACATCGGTCACACCTTCAACGCTCTTAATTGCGTTCTCTACGTTTGCGCGGCAGTGGTTGCACATCATGCCATCCACTTTGAATTCTCTCTTATCCATAGTTGTTTCCTTTTTAATTGTAAATCTCTTGATGAGTGCGTATATCAACAGCAATCCTAATACAACGCTGCAGATAACCTTGAATACAGCCGGTTGTTCATGACAGCATGCATGACTCTGCACAATACTCTGCGTAAACCATTCCATTGGCAGCAGATAGTCAATAATCAGGCCGAAACCTATCGCGCCCAATGTGATAGAAAGCAGATATATCCACATCGTTTTGCGGCCCATAACCTTGCGTATAACCAGCATTGACGCCATGTTCGATGCAGGTCCGGCCATAAGCAGCACAAGTGCAGCACCGGGAGTTATGCCCTTGATCATCAGTGCTGCAGCAATGGGTATCGAGCCTGTGGCACAGACATACATAGGTATGGATATAGCCAGCACTACTGCCATACTTGCCAAAGGTGTACCGGCATATTTCAGGAAGAAATCATCGGGCACAAAAACGGTTATCAGGCCTGCTATTACAAGACCTATGATCAGCCATCGGCCTATATCCTGGATCATATCGACAAAGCCGTAGCGTAGGGCATCAAGCAATCTGGCACCAAAGCCTTTATGCGTAGTCTGTTCCGATGCACACTGACTGGAGCAGTTGTTTTCATCGGGCTCACGCTTAGTCAAAGCGTTCACCAACAGGCCGCCCAATAATCCTGTTACCAAGGCAGCCATAGGCCTCATTATTGCAAACGGAATACCAAGCAATGCCGCTGTGGCAAGAATGGAATCCAGGCCTGTCTGAGGAGTTGATATTAAGAACGATGTTGTGGCTCCGCGTGATGCACCCTCTTTGCGCAGCGACATTGCTGTCGGTATCACACCGCATGAGCATAACGGCAGAGGAACGCCTATCAGAGCAGCCCATAGCACAGATCGGAAATCGGCCTTACCCAGATACCTGCGATATATCCGCGCCGGCACAAAGGCATGCAGAATACCAGCAAAGCCGAACCCCAGCAGCAGGTAGGGTGACATCTCATTTATCAGATTCCAAATCTCATTCATACGTTTGTAAAGATACATCGGCAGACCGATATCTCAAAACGGCCTGCCGACATACTGACTACTATAGCAAAGTTTATGTGGTATTTATTCCTTACAGATCTTGATGGAGTCAATGGCCATCAGCAGTGCCAATACATTGTCAGTGCCCAAAAGAGAATGATTCTGTTTTTCTTTTCCATAATGATTTCTGTTTTAATTCGTGCCGCAAAAGTACTCCCCCCCAAATGCCTGCACAATCACTAAAAGTGATGATTTAGCACAAAAGGGCAAAAAGGGGACGGTTCTTTTTTTGCCCTTTTTGTACCTTTGCGGCAGCAAAAAGAAAAACATGGAATACCTGCCTAAAGATCCGGGAATATTGGTATCGGCTGTGAATATGCTGCTCAGAGATGAGGAGTTTGATACTTTGGAGTCGCTGTGCTTTCACTTCAACAAGGAGCCGGAAGAGATAAAAAGTTATCTGCTGGAACATGATTTTGTTTACGATGAAGAACAAAAGCAGTTCCGTCCCGTAGGATACAAATAAGTATTAGGAGTTTAAGAACTCCAGCACTGCCCGGTTGAATGCATCCGGACATTTGTTCGCGATGAAGTGATTTCCTTTGATAAGCACTAGTTGTGAATCAGGTATGCTTTGAGCGATAAGACGGGTATGAGCATCCTTTATCATATCATTGGTGCCTGCAATGACAAGAGTCTTTGCCTTTATGGCCAATAATTCCGCAGGCAGGACATTAGGATCATTCACCATAAGCCCAAGCATTTCAGCATTCTGCTTGGCTTCAGGGCTTTTACGGGCAAACAAACTGGCAATCCTATAACCTATTTCAATCGGGATTTGTGTAGAAGGCTTTACACCTTTTGCATTAAGATTAGCACCGTTAAGAATAAGTCGGCTCACACGGTCAGGGTATTTGATTGCAAATATCATAGCAATGTTTCCGCCATCGGAGAAACCAAGTAGATGCGCTTTGTCTATGCCATGAGAATCCAGAAATCCCAGCAAGTCATCGGCAAACTGACGTATGGTGAACGGAGCGTTACCTCGCGGCGTTTTTCCATGTCCGCGAGTATCCAGAGCATAAACATGATAATATCGGGCAAATGCATCTATCTGTCCTTTGAAATAGTCACAGTTCTCACCGTTCCCGTGCAACAGAATCAACGATTCCCCTTGCCCCTTCTCAATGTAATAGTGCTCGATATCCAATTATGCTATCATTCTAATGGTATTTCAGGATGTTGTACAGCCAGAGGCATATCCTCCTGAGAGAGGTAGAACATATAAAGTATGACCGGCTTGTCTCCGCGGTTCTCACCATGATGAATGGTTCCTACCATTTCAACTACGGCCTCACCTTCATGAACGGTCTTTTCTTTTCCATCCAGACCGATGATTGTAAGCTCTCCCTGCATCAAAACTCCGTAATTCATTACCGGATGATGATGCCAGCCCAGTTTCTGGCCAACAGGAAACTCGTATTTTACTGCAACAAGTTCCGGACGGCCCTCCAGATAATCCGGAAGTTCAACACCGTCCCAGCTTTGGGATGTGCGTATAAGCTCTGTGGATACAACTTGCTGAGGCTGTTCTGAATTGTTGGCATTACCATTCTTGCAACTTGTCAATAGAGCTGAGCCGCATATCACAGCAGCTATAATAACGACTTGGGTGAATCTCTTAATTCTCATATAGTCCTTTAATTTGAGTTGCTTGCAAAGATACAAAAAGGGCAAAAAAAGAACCGTCCCCTTTTTGCCCTTTTGTGTCAAATCCTCATTTTTAGTGATTGTGCAGGCATTTGGGTCGGAGTACTTTTGCGGCAGTTAAACCATTAATTGATAAAGTATGAAACCTGTATTCAAAGTTTTGCTAATGGCAATTGCCTATCTTGTCGCATTTGTATTGGGTTCTTTAACCGGATTGATTCACCCTATGTGCTATGCCTATGTCGGCGCGCTGCTGCCGTTTCTGTTTGCATTCATCTATCTCTACACATCATCATTTATGCGTAGTTTCGGCGTTGCAACCGTGCTGAACGGAATCCTTATGCTCCTTCTCCTAATTGCCGGAGAGGCCGATTGGGCACTAGTTGTGGGCTTTATCATTCTTTCGGCACTTTCTGAGACCATCAGATGCCGTCAGGGATATGACACAATCAAAGGTATCCGCCTGAGTTTCCTACCCTTCGCCTACTCTTTCTTTGCCTACACAGCTCACTGGTGGACCGATACCCAAGGCTCACTTGCTGCAGCCGTTGAGGAGATGCCAGCAGGTTATGACCAACTGATGATTCCTGTAATTGAAAATATTCCCGTTCTGATCATTGTGCTGATCATCACCCTACCCGTTGCCATGCTGGCAATAAGGCTTGCAGAACGTTCAATGAAAAAGCAGATTGAATCGTTCAAATAAATAGACGATCATATTTATCTAAATAATGTGAGAAGGCCCCGCTTTTGACGGGGCCTTCATTTTTTAAGGGCAAACAGGACGAATAGATCGGCCTTCATTACGGTAACTGCCGTTACCCATTGTCGCATCTCGGCAGAACCAGAACCCATTAGCGTGATCCCAACCGCCCATTAAGAAACTGGCGGCATCATGACTGAGTGAGCTTGACCAATATATTCCGTATTCAGGATACTGACCTCTGGCAATTGCAGCCGAGTCATTAAACGCATTTACAGGTAGGAAGATTGTATTGTTTTCAAAACCTTCTTTCTTGCCCGATACACGATAACCCTTAACACCATTCTCTTCCGTCCAGGTCCATTTGCATTCTCGGCGCAGTTCATCCATCTCTGCCCCGGTTGGCATTCGCCAACTGCCTCCCCACTTGACATGAGCCACGTCATCCTCCAAGTCCAATACGGCCTTATTATCGTCACTGCAATACTTTGTATAATTGCCACGGACTCCGTCTACACAGAACTTGTAGGTAGAGTAACTGTAGTTCAATTTTGTCTCAGTCTCACCCCAGGCGTATAAGCCACCAACTTCTTCAGGATTATCGGCCCCCACGTTACATGTGGCCCATTTTACCGATAAGCCCAAGTCAACATACTCATGAATAATATCATCGTTAAAATAGGGCTTTCCATTCACGAGAATTTTTGTGATGGCTTTACCGTTGACAGTAATGTTACCGATACTGTCTATCTGAGCACCAGGAAGCTTACGGATAAGGTCCTCAACAGATGTTCCTTCCGAACTTTTATAGGCAGCAACGTTGAACATAACGGAATCATTGACCTTGACCGTCTGGACTTTTGCCACGACTGCCGACGCCGGTTGCTCTGACGAGTTCTGAGCCAGCAGATTGTCAGGGGAGACTGTTTTGAATGGCTGCAGAATAAACAACAGAAGAATAGCTGCTACGGCAGGGATTGATAATGATAAAGCAAGAATCCTGTGGCGCTTCTTTGTGGCACATTCATGTGCAGCACGTCTGGAAAGGAAATCATTCCAGTCAGACTCCGGCAGATCGGCCTTGCGGCCCTCCTGACGCTCTTTTATTATGTCTTCCCAATCCTTCATTGTCCTGTTTTGTTTAGATAATCTGTAAGTACCTTCTTGAGGCTGGTACGGGCCTTTGCCAGAATTGAAGTAGAACCTCTTTCAGAAATGCCCAACGCTTTGGCTATTTCTTTATGACTGTATCCGTCAATGCAGTACATATTGAACACCGTACGCTTAACGGGAGGCAGTCCTGCTATCATCTCATCCAAAACATCATCCGGAATCCGGCGAACCGATTCAGCATCGGGTTCCAAAGCATTATCAATCTCATCGCCACTAACCAAATCAAGCGGAATCTGCCTGAATCGGCTTTTATTCTTAAGCCTGTCAACTGCCAGATTAATTGTAATTCTGCTTAACCATGCCAGAATTGAACCATCTCCTGAATATCGGAAAGAACGGAAGTTATCCATTGCCTTAATCATAGCGTCATGCATAAGATCCCGGGCCTCCTCACGGTTCTCAATATACCTAAGACAGAGCGCATAGAGCCTAGTTGCATATCTGGCATACAACTCCCCCTGTGCATCCCGCTCTTTACGGACACACCCTAACGCAAGTTCTTGTTCAGTAAGAATGGCTTTACCCATTACTTTTTAAGGCCTTTCTGATAACTAAACTGCAATGTACGCAAAATGCGTCTTACAAAAGCAATGTTTTTTTAATAGTATCTGATATTCTTGAATCTGCCCCAGGCGGAACCAACCTTAGCAGCCTTTTTCTGTTTCCAACCTTTGGGAACAATCAGAACGGCGTTCTCATAGACTGACTCATCAAAAGCATTAACCGGGCATACTATCGGGTTCACTGAACCTAGTTTGACTGAGTCCAACTCGCAGTACCTGAATGCAAGTTCTCCTATTGTTGTTATACTGCTTGGAATTGTGACCGATGTGACGCTTGTGCAGTTATCCAACGCTCCATTCGCAATTGAAGTAACCGGCCACGTCTTGCGTTCCACTGTGATGCTGGATTCTATGACCAGATCACCAGACGGCAGAGTGCCGCTACGTTCTACAACGGCCTCATCGGTTTCAACATCATAACGATATCTCAATTGGTTTACATATGATGTCAAAGCATATCCGTCATCATAGAAACGGGGGTAAGTAATATGCGTTCCATCAGGATAATCATAACTACCTATCCACTTGCTCTCAACCTGTTTGAACCCCAGATCCTTGCCAAACTGATGATACAGTCTGTTCCAGACTCTGTCCGGTATCTCATCACGCCAAATGACGGCTGTTTTACCGGGCATGACGGCATATACATTACTGCCTTCGTGGAGATGAATAACGGAAAAACCGCCATCCTCCTGAAACATCTCGCCTGGTGCCCTGTCTATAGCCAGTTCAACCGATCCGGACAGTCTTTCAGCCAGTTTATCATCAATGCGTATGGTATCGGCACAACCTCCGCCGCAGTAGTGAAGCACCACCATGTAGCCCTTATCATCTTTATGCAGGAACAAACCGTACCAACTCCATTGTTCTGAGAAATTGATAGGTTGCACCGCATATCCGCATATAAACTCTTTGGGAATGACAGGCTGGCGCAGCACATAATTATTGTCCGCTTTAATGAAATTTCCTCCTGCACCATCAGCGGGAACCATTTTGCCGGATTTGGGGCGTGCCGGCTCCAGTTTGATCTCCATATTGTCTTTTGAGGGGCTTATTTCCAACTCCTCATACAGAAAAGTAAACACCGTAAACCTGTGCTCCGGATTGTTTATCTGCATTGAAAAGCGCCCTAAAGAATCAGCCACTTCAATATTGATAATATATCCATCATCACCATATTCCCTTATATTGACACCGGCCAACGGGCCAAAACGTCCCGTAACAGTTCCGGTAAATATATCACCCGCCTTCAGGGCACTCTGGGATTGTTGTGCAAAGGCTGGGATACAGAGCAACATCAATATAGATGTCAATGCAAGCAATAGGACTTTATTTCTCATAATGCAATCAATTTATCTGTTATCTAAACTGAGATCTCTAAAAAATACGTCTTTGTTTAAGAATTAATTTTTGAAACAAATGTACGTTACCGTTATTCTGGATGCAAGTTTTACGCGTTGCAAAACTGTTGCAAAATCACAAAGTTTGGGTATTACACACGTAAAAACGCCCCAGTACCTTTGCACTCGCTATGAATGTTATAAACGGAATTGGTTTATGTATGATAGTATCGGCCTTGGGTACAGGGACGAATACGAATGGGGAGGGCTGCATGTGAGCCCTCCTTCTTTTTTATAGATAATGTACAATTCAAAAAGCAATAGTTATGACAATTGAAATGATTAATGAAAAGTTCGGGCGTGTGTGCCGCGGACTGCTTAAAAGGCGCTGGATTGCACTGGGCGCCTTTGTGTTAATCCTGTTTGTAGGAATGATCGGAATGAAGAAGATGGTCCAGGAAACATCATTCGACGCCTATTTTATTGAGGGTGACCCCATGCTGGTCAAAACCGATGAGTTCAAGGCCCATTTTGGAAACGACTACTTTGTAGGAGTACTCACAGAATGTGACAACATCTTTACCAAGAAGAACCTGACCCTGCTGCGAGAGCTCTCAAACGAGCTTATGGACAGCGTATCATATGCCGACAAGATTACATCATTGACCGATATAGAATTCATGGTCGGCGATGAATGGGGCATGAACATTGTGCAGATTGTGCCCGATGAGATTCCCGATGATGGAACGCCGGAGATGGAAGAAATCAAGCGCATGGCATACAGCAAGCCCAATGTATCCAAGAAGTTGGTATCAAAGGATGGCACCATGTCTTGGGTAGTACTTAAACTAAGGGCATTCCCCGAGGACAGCGTATGGCGTAAGGAAACAAATGTCGCTCCCGATATGCAGACCGGTGCCGAGGTTGACCACATACTGCTCAAGCCCAAATATGCAGCTTTGAACCCCAAGGGAACCGGAATGCCGGTTGTGAGTTATGAAAAGATGGAGTTCATCAATGTTGAGATGAGCCGCATCATGATGATTGCCTGCATAATCTGCCTTATAGTGATGATCGTGATGACCAAGTCCCTGCGTGGCGTTATTTCACCTTTCCTGGCTGTTATAGGTGGTATGTTCATTACATACGGAATAGCCGGATACACGGGAATGTACGTAGACTCAACCACTACACTGATACCTGTGATACTGGGATTCGCTGTATCCATTGCCTATAACATACACATCTTCTCATACTTCAACGGCCGCATGCGCATACACGGAGAGCGCCGCAAAGCCGTTGAGGAGACAATAACCGAGATTGGATGGTCAGTTTGCTTCTGCGGTCTCACCACGATAGTGTCCCTACTCTCTTTCCTTGTCATCCCTATCCGCCCCATGAAGTGCGTAGGTATGATCTGCTCCATGACAGTGCTGTTTGTGCTGCTCACCACACTGGTAGTAACTCCAGTGCTGCTCTCATTCGGCCGCAACCGCAAGCCGCGTGAGGGATTCACCGAGGACAGTGACACCACCTGGAGCCGCATGATGGTTCGTCTGAGCGACTGGACAATGCGCAGTTCACGTCCCGTCGTGACCGTATTCACCATCATCTGCCTGTTCCTGTGCATCGGCCTTTTCAAGATCGTTCCGGCATTTGACATTGAGAAAACCATGGGAATAGACGTTCCTTATGTAAAGCAGGTGGTAAGCGTAGGTAAGTCCGAACTTGGCTCACTCTACAGCTATGACCTGGTTATTGAGATGCCTAATGAGGACGATGCCAAGCAGCCCGAGAACCTGCGCCGTCTGGAAAAACTCTCAGGGATTGTTGAGGGTTATGACCTGACCAAGCGCACCACAAGCATACTGGACATTCTCAAGGACCTGAACCAGACGCTCAACGAGGGCGATCCCGCCTACTACCGCATACCCGATACCGAGGAGGAGGTTGCCCAGATGATGATGCTTTATGAGAACGCCGGCGGTACCGAATCTGAGTACTGGGTTGACTATGACTACCGCCGTCTCAGACTGATGGTTGAGATATCGGACTTCAACTCAGCCGAGGTTGAGAAAGAGCTGAATGATATTGACCGTCGTGCTAAGGAGGTATTTCCGGGAGCAACCATCACAGCCGTTGGTAACCTGCCACAGTATAACGTAATGATGCAGTACCTGGTTCGCGGACAGATGCTGTCATTCATTATATCGGTACTCATTATCGGTATTATCCTGATGATTGCATTCCAGAGCGTAAAAGTAGGTCTGATAGGTCTTATACCGAACATTATGCCGGCCATATTCGTAGGCGGCATTATGGGTTGGGCCGGAATTCCTCTCGATATGATGACTGCTACAATCATTCCCATGATGCTTGGTATGGCTGTCGATGACACCATTCACTTTATCAACCACTCAAAGCTTGAGTATGACCGCTGCGGCAAGTATCCCAAGTCAATCAACCGCACGTTCAGAGTTGTAGGTGTAGCTATCGTGACCACCAGTATCATCACTTCGGCTGTATTCGGAAGTTTTGCCACTTCACCATGTGCCATGAACAGTCACTTTGGCTGGCTGGCAGTGGTCGGTATCATATCGGCCCTGGCTGCAGACCTGTTCGTGACACCTATTCTGGTTAAGAGATTCAAAGTATTCGGTAATGAAAAAGATTAAGACAATGAAAGCAAGAATGATTCTTACGGCACTTGCAGGCCTTATGACAATGACGGCCGGCGCCCAGACCCTGACGGGACGTGATATAATGCAGCGCGCCAAGGATGTACCCGATGGCGACAGCCGCTACAGCGAGATGGAACTCACTCTGATCAAGAAGAACGGCGACAAGCGCGAGCGCAAGGTGGTTTCATGGTCTATCGATGAGGGTAAGGACAAGAAGACACTTATGTTCTTTACCTACCCCGGCGATGTAAACGGAACAGGATTCCTTACCTGGGATTATGATGACATTAGCAAGGATGATGATAAGTGGCTCTATCTGCCGGCCATGAAGAAGACCCGCCGCATAAGCGGGTCATCATCCAAGACTGACTACTTTATGGGTACTGATTTTACCTATAACGATATGGGATCGCGCAATATCGATGAAGACACCCACACCCTGCTGCGTGAGGAGGAGCGTGACGGACAGAAATGCTGGGTCATTGAGTCCATCCCTGTCGATAAGCGTGAGATATACAGCCGTAAGGTCACATGGATACGTCAGGACTGCTGCGTAGCCGTCTATGTGGAGTTCTATGACAAACTGGACAAACTGCACCGCAAACTGACCATATCTGACATCAAGCAGGTTCAGGGATACTGGACCAAGTCACATATGGAGATGCAGAACGTCCAGACAGGTCACAGTACGGTCATTATAATGAAGAACCCCGAGTATGACCTTAAGGTCGACAAGAGCATGTTTACAGTAGCCAAACTTGAAAAAGGACTATGAGGAACATCCTGTTTATTTTGTTGTTTACAGTTCCGATCCCTGCCGTGGCGCAAGAGTCGGAGCCGCTCAGCGTGGACGTGAAAGGCTTTGTTGACACCTATCACGCCCTACGCTCCGAGTCGGACTATGACTGGATGTCTTCCCGCAGCCGTGTTCGTGGCGAATTTACGCTTAGCAAAGGTGGCGCAGGTACGTTCGTATCGGCCAATCTGGTTTACAATTCCATACTTAAGGAGCGCAGCGGATTGCAGATACGTGAAGCCTACACATGGTGGGGAAATGAACATTGGGATATCCGTGCCGGACGTCAGATCATCACATGGGGTGTTGCCGACGGACTGCGCGTGACCGATATCATATCGCCCATGGATTATACCGAGTTCCTGGCACAGGATTATGACGATATCCGCATTCCCGTAGGCGGAGTGCGCCTGCGTTATCTTCGTGACCGCTGGAATATAGAGGCAGTAGCCGTTCCTGTGGCATCATTCTTTGAACTACCTGTGGAACCAAATAACCCTTGGTCAGTTGTTCCTACCGGACTGCCAATGCCCGTCCAGGCTAGCATGGGTACTACCCCAGCCCCCAAACTTGAGAACATGGAGTATGGCGCAAGGTTATCAATGTTTTTGAGCGGTGTAGACTTTTCACTATGTGCATTGCGAACATGGAACAAGATGCCGGTATTTTCCAGTGAGGTTCAAGCAGGGACAATACTCATGACCGGCCAGTACCGCCGCATGACAATGGTTGGAGCCGATGTATCTCTGCCCGTTGGACAGTTCGTGTTGCGCGGAGAAGGTGCACAATACTTTGATGAGGCTCAGACCCCTGCAGCAGGAACCGATATTCCTCGCTCAGGTACAGCCAACGCCTTGCTTGGAATAGACTGGTACGCAGGCAGTGACTGGAACCTGTCGGCCCAGTACAGTTACAAGTACATTGAGGGTTACAACGCATCAATGAGTGGTAACCAACATACCCACATGGGAACGTTCCGCATATCAAAGAGTCTGCTCAACAACACGCTCTCACTGCAGTCATTCGCATACATGGACCTGACTGACGGCGGTATCTACAACCGCTTCAGTGCTGATTACGCCATGAATGACCAGATGCACCTTATGCTTGGATACGACCTGTTCCATGCCGACAAAGGCATGTTCCAAATGTATGCCCATAACTCAGAATACTGGCTCAAACTAAAGTACAACTTCTAATTCTTTATTAACTTAGCGGCAAAATACATCGCATATGAGAAAGTTAATCGCATTTATCATGCTGTTTACGGCTGTAGCGGCTGTATCGGCACAGGACAACGTCTATTCTTTCAAGGTAAAGAATGATAAGGGTGAAGAGGTAAGTCTGGAGCAGTATAAAGGAAAGGTGCTGCTGATTGTAAATACCGCCACCCGTTGCGGATTTACCCCGCAGTACAAGGATCTGGAGGAGATTTATGAGAAGTATAACAAGCAGGGATTCGAGATTCTGGATTTCCCCTGCAACCAGTTTGGTCAGCAGGCACCCGGTACCATTGCTGAGATCAAGGAGTTCTGCTCAACCAACTATCATGTCACGTTCACCCAGTTTGACAAGATTGAGGTAAACGGAGATAACGAGATTCCTCTCTACACATGGCTCAAGGCCAATGCCGAGAACAAGAACAACATCCGCTGGAACTTCACTAAGTTCCTTATCTCAACTGATGGCAAAGTGATACAACGCTTTGAATCCGGCGACAAGATGACCGATGTCGAGGATGCCGTCGCTCAAGCCCTCAAGGCTGAAAAATAAAAAAAGGCCCATTGGGGTCAGACCCCAATGGGCTTTTTTATCAGTTCTTTATTACTCCGAACAGGATTCCTGCAACCAACAGAGTGAACAGGATGTTGAAGCCCTGAGCTGTAAGGAATGCCTTGAGTGACTGATTGTTCTCCTTTGCGAATATCTGCTTGAAGTTGGTTTCAAGGCCGATGCATACGAATGCGATTGAGAAGAATATGTTCTGGAAGTTCTTGGCCAGGCTCTTGTATGCAATGCCATCGGCACTCTTTCCGGCAAAGAATATGCTGAACACGATTGAAGCAATCACCATACCTACCACGAACTTGGGGAAGCGCTCCCAAATAACCTTACCGGAAGTCTTCTCAACACCCTGAGTACCACGGAAAGACCAGTACAGCGAGATAAAGAATGCAGCCACACCAATCAGAACGTTCTGTGAAGCCTTTACGATAACTGCAGTCTGCCCTGCCTCATCACCCAAAATTCCGCCCGATGCAGCTACAGCAGCGGTTGTATCGATGGTACCACCGATCCATGCACCGGCCACTTGAGCCTGAGCCAGTTCATTTCCAGGGAAGAACAGCGGCAGCAGCCAGTTGCAGAGCAGCGGCATGAGGTAAAGCATGGGGATTGCTACCACCATAACAAGTGAGATCACGTATGACAGCTTCTTCTGGTCACCCTTGATTGTACCGCAGGTAGCAATGGCTGCTGATACACCGCAGATACTTACTGAGCTTGCCAGCATGGTAGCCATTTCATCGTCCACCTTAAACACCTTACGTGAAATCCAGAAACCAAAGTACCATACGCACAGAACCACTATCAGGGCCTGTGCAAGACCGTATGCGCCGCTCTTAAGCACTTCCTGGTAAAGGACAGTAGCACCAAGGCAGACAATACCGATCTTGATATAGAATTCACTCTGGATGGCCGGTTTGAGCCAATCGGGAATCTTAAAGAAATTACTGATTATTAGGCCAAGAATTACTGCAAACAGTACTGCTTCAAGACCATACTTCTTGCAGAAAGGAATTGTAGCCAGAGCCAATGATACCACTGTCAGCAGACATATCACAAGAAACGACAGGAATATACCTTTGAACGGTTTGCCAGTTAGAGCCGATGACAAATAAAGCAGAGCCAGCACGAACACAAAGATATATACTGCGCCCAGCCATCCCTGAAGGCTACCCAGCGCACTTGCCGACTGACTGGCCAGAATACCCGGAATCTTGAAACTGTTCATCACATTAGGAAACAGCACTGACAGAGCCAGCACAATGAATCCCAGAACGACTACGATCCACTCGTCGTTCACCAAAGCTTTTCTTGTATTACTCATATTTCCAATTTTTGTATCATTTATAGATGCAAATATAAACTCTTTTTTGTCACGATTAAACTTTCTCATACCTTTGCGACCGTTTGATTGACTATAAATATTTATGATAGACACATACCATAAACTAATCGCTGCCGCGTTGCTGTTGCAAACCGCCGGCAGCGTTTCATTATATGCCGAAAGCACAGACTCTCTGTTTTACAGAATGGACGAGATTGAGGTGACCGCCTCAAGGATAAAGACAGCCCTACCCGATGCAGTCCGCATAACCAATGTCATGACGGCCGATGAGATTGCTACATACCCCGTAAAGTCTGTAAATGATATATTGAAATATGCCGCTGGTGTAGATGTACGCCAACGCGGTCCAATGGGCGCGCAGACCGATGTAGGCGTTCGTGGCGGCAATTTTGAGCAGGTTGCCATACTGCTTGACGGAATTAATATCTGTGATCCGCAGACCGGCCACAACTCTTTTGATTTCCCTGTAGACATGAGCGATATTGACCATATCGAGGTTCTTGAAGGTCCCGCAGGCCGAGCATACGGATCATCATCACTGATGGGCGCAATCAATATCGTGACCAAAACCGCAGCAAGGACATTGGCATCGGCACATGCCGAGGGCGGCAGTTACGGATATGCCGCAGGCGGAGTGAGTGCATCGGCAGTTAATAAGGGTTGGAACAACATGTTATCTGTTGGTTACGGTCGATCCGACGGCTACAGCCGCAACAATAACGGAGGTCTTAACGCGGACTTTGAATATAAGAAATCTTTTTACAAAGGCAGCTACTCAAGTGACAATCTGCGTATTGACTGGCATGCCGGAATGAGTATCAAGGATTGGGGCAGCAACACATTCTACTCCGCCAAATACGATGATCAGTTTGAGCATACCGCAAAGACTTACACCGCACTTCAGGCAGAAACCAAAGTGGGTATTGTAAACATTCACCCCAGCATTTGGTGGAACCATAACCAGGACCGTTTTGAGCTGATTCGCGGCAGCGAGACACCGGTTCCTTTCAATTATCATCGGTCCGATGTTACCGGAGCCGCTCTTAACAGTTGGTTTGACTGGTGTTTGGGACGTACAGCCATAGGTGCCGAATTTCGTAATGAGGATATTGTAAGCAGTAACTTGGGAGAACCGCTGAATCGTCTGCATGGAAGATATAAATACGGACTGAACCGCTCGAACCTCTCATTCCATCTGGAGCATAACATCTTGCTAAAAAGATTTACGCTCTCAGCAGGTTTCATCGCCATCAAGAACACCTGGAACGAAATGCCTTTCACCATCTATCCAGGTATAGATGCCAGCTATCGTATTGATGATCACTGGAAACTTTATGCCTCGTATAACTCATCGCTTCGAATGCCCTCATTTACAGAACTCTATTACAGCGTAGGTGGTCACAAGGCGGATAAATATCTGAAGCCTGAAGAACTAAGAGCTGTAGAGGGTGGCGTAAAATACAGTTCACAATGGTTGACTATGCAGGCTGCTATCTTCCACCATCATGCCCGCAACATGATAGACTGGGTGATGGATACACGCGAGGCTGACCCCATCTGGCAAAGCGTAAACCATACGAAAGTGAACACCTTTGGGCAGGAAATCTCTTTTACTGGACAATTAGCTATTGGCAATTGGCAATTGGCATATTGTCACTTGCATCAGCAAAAGCAGAAGGCAGCATATCTCCAGTCGCAATATTCGCTGGAGTATCTGCGTCATAAGGTTACAACCCAGTTGACACTTTCCCTCGGTAGTATTCTCTCACCTCTCACCACTCATCTCTCACCACTAACCTTGACGTTAGACTATCGTTGGCAAGAGCGCATGGGTACATACACCACTGTTAACGGGGAGGTAAAGGACTATCACCCATACTCCATCATCAATGCACGATTAGCATGGACCAAAGACACCTATTCTGTTTATGTCGAAGGCAATAATCTAACTGGACATCACTATGTGGATTACGGCAACGTACCACAGTCTGGATGTTGGGTAACAGGTGGTTTGAAGTTGATTTTGTAAACCCTACCTTACATTATTATATATAGTACGTAAAAAAGACTTAATTTTTCACTTTTCACTCTTTACTTTTCACTTAAAATTTGTAACTTTGCACTCGCGTTTAAAAAGAAGTATTTCACATTATTAATATTAATAGAATTATGACAATCAACGAATTCAACTTTGCCGGTAAGAAGGCAATCGTGCGCGTTGACTTCAACGTGCCCCTCGATGAGAATGGTAAAATTACTGACGACACCCGTATCCGTGGTGCCCTGCCTACCCTGAAGAAGATTCTGGCTGATGGTGGTGCTACTATCATTATGAGCCACATGGGTAAGCCCAAAGGTAAGGTAGATGCTAAGAAGTCACTCGGTCAGATCCGCGAGGCTGTAGAGAAGGCTCTGGGTGTTCCCGTTGCTTTCGCTCCCGACTGCGCTAAGGCTGCTGATGCTGCTAAGGCTCTGAAGATG
>CAJOJD010000026.1 GCA_905234745.1 uncultured Bacteroidaceae bacterium
TCGGCGGTATCCTGTCCCTCGGGCGCAGGCTTCAGTATCCGTTCGCAGAGGGCTACCGTCCTGTGCATCATCTCCACATACTTCCTGTTGGCGGCATTGATGCGTTTGTGGAACAGCAGCAGGAATATGGCCAGCAGCAGGATCGCGGCCGCAACGGCATAAAGCATGCCGGTAAGCCTCATGTTGGAACGTCTTAGCAGTATGGTGCGGGCCTCGTAACGGCGGTCCAGACGTATGTTCTTCTGGATCTCCAGATATACCGTACGGTTATAGTCCGATGCCTCTTTGTCGTCCAGTCCGGAGTAAGCCAGACTCATCTGCTCACGCAGCGAAGCCATACACTCGGGCACCACGCCGTGAGGCATTGCATCCATCCACTCCTCCTCGACAATGCGGCCGTCGCTGCGGAAAGGCTGCAGCGGCTCCAGTCCGGTCTGCCCGGCGCTGTTAAGGCGCATGTTGTCGTTAAGCATATCAAGCGCCGTACCCAGCACTCCCAGCGCCTCCTCGTAAAGGCCGCGCTCAATATAACAAGAGGCCAGCAGACGCTCGCACTCTATTATCTCAAACTGTCCGCCGTACGATGCCGACAACTGCAATGCCTTGAGTGCCAACTGCGTAGGCAGCAGTTCCGGCTGGACATCGGACGCATTCAGACGCGACAGCATATCGTCACTCACGCCCTGCAGTACGTAATCTGTTCCGTACTCCAGCAGCAGCGAGCAGATGGCGCTTATGCTCAGCGCCTGCATCCTGACATTATTGTAACGTGTGGCACTGCGCAGACAGTTGTCCAGACTGCGCAGGCGGTATGATGCGATATCGTTCTCCTCTATTCCGATGCCCAGTCCGTGCATGTAGGTATACATCAGGTATCGGTCGTGATCGTCACGCAGGCGGTTATCGCCCGCCTGTCCCAACCGCTCCAACTCAAACCAGTACTGGGCCGATTCCATGCGGAACGAGCGCTCCAGTGAGAGCAGACGGTCCAGCTGGGCGCTGTTCAGAGCCTCCTGCTCCTCATGCAGGGCACGCAGGTTAAGCAGGATCTCATTGCGGTACTGATAGAATGATACGTTGTCCGATGTGCGCTGACATATGCGCATCAGACCTATCTGTGAGGCCACGACCTCAAGCGTGTTGCTGGTGATTGAAGGAACCGAGCTGTAAAGGTCCCAGGCCTCGGTATAGTCCATGCGCATGAACGCTATACGCGCCAGCGTATTGACCGCCTTTGCATGCTCATCGCTGTGACGGCGGGTAACATCGAGTGCAAATCGGGCGTACTGCTCGGCCGAGTCCAGATTGTTCCAAAGGTACGATATGGCCTTCTCGTTCAGGTCAAACGCCGTCTGACTTGAGCCCAGTGCCTTTACCTGCCCGACTGCTGCCAGACAGAGCAACGCACTGCAAAACCAACATCTCAGTCCTTTCATCTTATCTCAATCTCAAAAGCCGCCTCCAGCCCGTATTCGGTATAGGCCGATATCACGGCACTTTTCAGGTTCCTTACATCGGCCGCAAATACCCTGCAGCCCATCCCGTCTTCAACGACCGTAAGTTTAAGCCCACGGGCCGATGCGCTCCAGCCCACGAACGTACCATTTTCAAGGCCGCGCACCTGCATGGAGATATGCTCCGCTTTCAGAACGGTCTTATCGGCATTCATTATCATGAACAGCGGTCCGTTTGTTTCGCCGCGTGCGCTCTCCTCAAGTTCAAGACCGTCTATATCAATGATGGTCTCCTGCTCGTCAAGCACCGAGCACTCCTCGCCGTTTACCGTAACTCCGGTTATGTAGTTGCGGTTGGCGGGATTATACTCCCTGCTTATGCTCAACCCGTCACATCCGGTAATCTGGCAGTCTACCAGTATTATTCCGTCACCGCTCCCGGCTATGCACAAATTACCGCCTTTTCCTTCAAACCTGCAGTTGCGGAAAACGGCACCGTAAGACTTTTTGAGTACCGCTCCGTCGGTGCGGAAAGTGCAGTTCTCAAACAGCACAGGCCAGGATACATCGACCGTACCGGTGAACGTCCTGCCGCTGAAAGTGTTCAGTACCGGCAGAACCTGGGCCCGTGCACCCGTCGTAGCGGCAATCAGCACCGTTGCGGCGAGCATGGACAGCCTATGTAACCTCTTACGCATAAGCATAACTTACAAATGTAGTGCAAACCGAGCGGATATAAAAGGAGTTTACTCATTTTTATCCCGAGGTGCCGCCTACATTATCTAAATGTATTCTTTTTTTTCCGTACCTTCGCTTCCACAATGGAGAAAATGCAACCCATAGCCACTATACAGACGGGCTTTCCAAGCAAGTTCGGTATTCCCAGGCAGAGCGGACTGGTTCCCGAGCTCAAGGGGACCGTCGTGTTCAATCCCGAATACCGCAATCCTGACGCGCTCAGGGGATTGGAGGGATTCAGCCATATCTGGCTTATCTGGGAGTTCTCGGAGGCCGTCCGTGAGGATTGGTCACCTACTGTACGTCCGCCTCGGCTGGGAGGCAACACACGGCTGGGAGTATTCGCGACCCGGTCGCCGTTCCGCCCCAACCCCATCGGCCTTTCATGCGTAAAGCTGGATTCCATTGAACTGAGCACCCCTGACGGTCCCGTGCTGCACGTTAGCGGAGCCGACCTGATGGACGGCACGCCCATTTACGACATCAAGCCCTACATACCTTATACCGACTGCGTTCCGGAGGCATCGGCCGGATTTACAGGCAGCATTAGCATGCACAAACTGAACGTGGTCTTTCCCGATCAGTTCCAGGCAAAAATAAAACCCGGAACGCTTGCTGCGCTCCGGGGTATTCTGGCCCAGGATCCGCGTCCCCGTTATCAGGATGACCCTGAACGTGAGTACGGACTGGATTTTGAAGGCTGGTCTGTCAAGTTCACCGTTCCTGATGCCGATACGCTCACGGTGACCGACATCAAGCGGTTACATAAGTAATCACTTCTGCTCCTCTTCAGGTTTAACCCTATCGGCCACAAGTTCCTCGACCATCTCGCCCTGAATGTAAAGATAGGCTGAGTTGATCTTGCAGTTTGTGGTGATGGCTATGGTTTTCTTCATGGTGCCTACCCTGCGGGTCGATCCGCTGTAGGTAACCTTGATGGAATCCTTCTGACCGGGCAGTATTGCCGTCTTGGGGTAATCGGGAACCGTGCAGCCGCATGTTGAGTTGGCCGACAGTATAAGCAGTTCCTTATCGCCGGTATTGGTAAATACAAACCAGCAGGTCTTGTCTCCGTGAGCCCTGTCAAACAGGCCGAAATCAATCGTGGTCTTATCGAAAGTTATCTCAGGATACTTCTCGTCCTCTGTTCCATACACATTCTTTGCCTGTGCGGGCATAATGACCGCTGCAAACAAAAACAGGGCAAAATACTTTAAGTTCTTCATACTGTTTCAGTTTAATTCGAGTGCTAAATTATGAAAAAAATTCCATCCCGCATTATAAGTCACTTTTCTTTGTCAAATCCAAAAAACAACACTATTTTTGGAGGTTTTAAAAAGGACTTACAAACTATCGGTACATATGTTTGACGAGAAAGATCTTGAACAGTTTAAAAAGAAAGGAACTACAGCCCAAAAAGTAGAGGCTCAGTTGGAACTCATAAAGAACGGTTTCCCCTTCCTGGAGTTGGACGCAGCCGCATCCATCGGCAACGGAATCATTGCAGTCGATGAAAGCCAGTGTGACAAGTACATCAAGCGTTGGGATGCATACTGCGGCAGTGAGCACATCATAACAAAGTTCGTGCCTGCATCGGGCGCTGCCAGCCGCATGTTCAAGGACCTTTTCAGTTTCCTGGACGGAAAGTATGACGTCCCCACCACCCCTTTTGAGAAGAACTTTTTTGACAACATAGAGAAGTTTGCGTTCTATAAGGAACTTGACGAGGCATGCGTAAAGAATAACGGCAAACCCGCAAAGGCCCTTATGGCCGATGGTCAATACAAGGCTGTCGTATCCAACCTGCTGGGCGCCCAGGGACTCAATTACGGCGCTCTGCCCAAGGGACTGCTCAAGTTCCACAGCTACGAGACCAAATCACGCACTCCGCTCGAGGAGCATATGGCCGAGGGTGCAATGTACGCATCCGGATCGGATGGTACGGTAAGAATTCACTTTACGGTATCACCCGAGCACAAGCAGCTGTTCAAGGCGCTCTCCGAGAGTTGCTCCAAGACTCTTTCAAAACGCTACGGAACAGCCTACAACATATCTTTCTCCGAGCAGAAACCCAGTACCGATACGGTTGCTGCAGCAGCTGACGGCACTCCCTTCCGCAACGACGACGGCTCTATCCTGTTCCGTCCGGGAGGTCACGGCGCACTCATCGAGAACCTCAATGACCTGGATACCGACATCGTATTCATAAAGAATATAGACAACGTGGTACCTGATCATCTCAAGACCGATACCGTTACCTACAAGAAACTGCTGGCCGGCATTCTGGTAAGCGTTCAGGATAAGGTATTCGAGTATCTGCACCTGCTTGACAGCAAGAAATACACCGATGCCCAGTTAAAGAAGATGGTGGACTTTGTTCAGGATACTCTCTGCTGCCGGTCAAAGGATCTTGCAGGAAAGAGCGGCAGTGAACTGGTAAACTGGCTGCATGACAAGCTGAACCGCCCCATCCGCGTGTGCGGTATGGTAAAGAACGTAGGTGAGCCCGGCGGTGGCCCGTTCCTGGCATACAACAGCGACGGCACCGTATCGCTCCAGATTCTTGAGAGTTCACAGATTGACCTTAACGACGAGCGCAAGAAGGAGATGTTCACCAAGGGCACTCACTTCAATCCCGTTGATCTGGTTTGTGCAGTTCGTAATTACAAGGGTGACAAGTTCAACCTTCCCGCATACGTTGACAAATCCACAGGATTCATATCGAGCAAGTCCAAGAACGGCCGCGAGCTCAAGGCTCTGGAACTTCCCGGCCTCTGGAACGGCGCCATGAGTGACTGGAACACCCTGTTCGTAGAGGTTCCCCTCAGCACCTTCAATCCCGTAAAAACCGTCAACGACCTGCTCCGCCCCCAGCATCAACCCGCATAAAAAGAGTACCATTGGGGTCAGACCCCAATGGTACTCTTTTGAGCGATAGACGAGTCTCGAACTCGCGACCTTCGGCTTGGGAAGCCAATGCTCTACCAACTGAGCTACTATCGCAATTGCGTCTGCAAAGATAAAAAAAGTACCATTGGGGTCTGACCCCAATGGTACCTTTTTTTATTCAACTTCAAGAGTTACGATACTTGCAGCGGGGATCTCAAGAATGAGGTCTCCTGTTTTTTTGTCGATGCGGGCACCGTCAAAATCAGCCAACTTGATCTTATCGGGATTCTCAAATGAGTTATAGTTGCTGGCCTTGTCGCTGGTAAGGATCTTACCGCTAACCTTCTTGGCCTTGATGCCGTCCAGTTTTACGGTAACGGTCTGAGCCTCGTTCAGCTTGACATTTGACATAGAAACGTGCAGCTTGCCGTCCTTCATTGAAGCGGTTGAGCTGAACAGCGGCAGCGGACGTGTCTGGCCCTCATCAGGATTGGCGGCATAGCGCTCGTTGGGAGTCAGCTTAACCTCTACGCCCTCCAGATCGGTTGGAATATAGGTAGCGTCCATGTGAGGCTTGTACATATCAAAGATCCAGTATGTCGGGGTGAGCACCATCTTGTCATCCTTGGTCAGGATCATTGACTGGAGCACGTTGGCAACCTGGGCGATGTTTGTCATCTGGATGCGGTCGCAGTACTTGTGGAACACGTCGAGTGACAGAGAAGCAACCAGAGCGTCACGCATTGTGCTCTGCTGATAGAGCTGTGTGCCGGGCTCGGGCTCCCACCATGTACCCCACTCGTCAACCAGCAGCGGAGTCTTGTGCTCAGGATCATACTTGCTCATGATAGCCAGATGCTTCTGGATAACGGGTTCGATACCCAGGCACTTGCCAAGGCACCAGTAGAAATCCTCATCGCTGAAATCAAGAGCGGGCTTCTTGGCACCTACCCAACCTGATACGGTATAGTAGTGCAGAGAAACGGCGTTCATCATTGAGCCCACCTTCTTCATCAGAACCTCGGTCCACTCATAGTCGTAGTCTGTCGCACCACTGGCAATCTTGAACAGCTGTGTGCCGTTAAAGTCGCGGCAGTAGGTCTGATAACGACGGAAAATGTCTGAATAATACTCAGGCAGCATGTTACCGCCGCAGCCCCAAGCCTCATTACCTATACCTATATACTTTACGTGCCAGGGCTCCTCACGACCGTTCTGCTTGCGCAGCTTGGCCATCGGACCATCGGCGGCGTTCATATACTCAATCCACTTGGCAGCCTCCTCGACAGAGCCGCTACCTACGTTCAGTGAGATGTAAGGCTCGCAACCGATAAGCTCGCAAAGGTTCAGGAACTCATGTGTACCAAAGCTGTTGTCCTCGACAATTCCACCCCAGTTGTTGTTCACCATAACGGGACGATCCTCCTTGGGGCCGATACCATCCATCCAGTGATACTCGTCGGCATAGCAGCCGCCCGGCCAGCGCATTACGGGAACCTCAAGTTCCTTAAGTGCGTTGAGCACATCGGTACGGTAACCGTTGGTGTTGGGAATTGATGACTCGGGACCTACCCACAGACCGCCGTAGATACATGTACCCAGATGCTCCGAGAACTGTCCGTAGATGTTCCTGTTGATTGTGGCACCCGGTTTGTCGGCGTGGACAAGGACCGTAACTTCATTCTTGGCGCTTACAGACAGGGCTGCTGTCAGGGTAAGCAGGAAAAATAACTTTCTCATTTATATAAAACTGTAATTTGAATTCGGATTGTCAAAGATATACTATTTTTGCAGAAACACACCAAGACGTATGGCAAAAAAGGGATTATTGATTATCGCTGCAGTGCTCTCCCTGACAGCCTGCTCATTCAATAAGCCTGTATCGGAATGCCCCGACTACAGGATATTCATCTATCCCACCGATACCCGCGAGACCGTAATCCAGTCCATCTTGGAGGCCGATCCCCAGGCAAACGCCAAACCCCTGAACTTCATGCTGGAGCACCGCGACTACGATGAGCACATCCACACCGGATGCTACACCATAAAGAGCGGAGCCACACCCAAACAGGTGTCCGATATGCTTCTGAGCGGCAACCAGACTCCGGTCCGTCTGACCATCAACAGCACCCGTACCATCGGCCAGATGTCCCGCGCAATAGCAAACCAGGTGATGGTTGATTCGGCCGCAATTGCCAGCCGCCTCAGCAATCCCAAGTTTCTGGACTCCCTGGGCTACACCCCCACCAACGTCTTCTGCATGATAATCCCCAACACCTATGAGGTCTATTGGAACACATCGGCCGATGCCCTGCTCTCACGTCTGGTAAAGGAGCGCAACCGTTACTGGACCGATGAGCGCAAAGCCAAGGCCAAATCCATCGGCCTAACTGAGGATGAAGTGATCATACTGGCATCAATCATTGAGGAGGAGACCGCAAAAGTCGACGAGTTCCCCATCATAGCGGGCGTATACATAAACCGCCTCAAGAAGAAACTGCCGCTGCAGGCATGCCCCACGGTGATATTCGCAATGGGTGGCGAGCGTCCCAAGCGCGTGCTCAAAAAGCATCTTGAATACGATTCACCTTATAATACATATAAGAACCCGGGGCTTCCTCCCGGACCTATCCGTTTTGTGAGCACCCAGGCAATCAACGCCGTGCTCAACTACACAAAGCACAACTATCTCTATTTCTCGGCCAAGGAGGATTTCAGCGGATCGCACTATTTCAGCACCACCCTCTCGCAGCACAACGCCTACGCCGCCCGCTATCAGCGCGCCCTCGACAAGGCCGGCATTTATTAAAATAAATTGTATATTTGTACAGAATTTATTACACCTGACTTATGAGAATGAGAAGGACATTATCAATAACCATGCTTGCTCTTGCAGGCCTTATGTTTACGGCCGATGCACAAGCACAGCTGTCATCAAACCCCGACAAGTTCCTGGGCAACATCACCACTTACGGAAGTGTCAATGGCGGCGGTATAGAATACGCCACTCTGTGGAACCAGATAACCTGCGAGAACGAGACCAAGTGGTCATCGGTTGAGGGTAATCAGGGCAACTTCAACTGGGGTGGCGCAGACAATGCCTACAACTACGCCAAACAGCATAACTTCCCCTTCAAGTTCCACACTCTGGTCTGGGGCTCACAGTTCCCCGGTTGGGTCAAGAACCTGAACGTAAGGAAAAGGAAAAAGGCTATAGAGGCATGGATGGATGAAATCAAGAGACACTATCCCGACCTTGAGATGATTGATGTCGTCAATGAGGCCGTTGAGGGTCACCAGGCCGATACACATTATATAAAGGAGGCACTGGGCGGCGGAGGCAAGACCGGCTATGACTGGATCATCACCGCTTTTGAAATGGCTTACGAGCGTTGGCCCAACGCCATCCTCATATACAACGACTTCAACACCTTCCAGTGGAACACCCAGCAGTTCATTGACCTGGTAAAGACACTGCGCGATGCTGGTGCACCCATAGACGCTTACGGCTGCCAGAGTCACGACCTGACCGATTTGAGTTACAGCACATTCACTCAAGTTGAAAAGGATATCCAGAAAGCGCTCAAGATGCCCATGTACATAACCGAGTATGATATAGGCACCAAAGACGACAATCTGCAGAAGCAGCGTTATTCCGAGCAGATTCCCTATCTGTGGCAGAAGGACTACTGTGCCGGCATTACCCTTTGGGGCTACATTTACGGCGCTACCTGGATTGACGAGAAGGATTCCCAGGGCAATGTTATCACCCGAGGTATCTCCGGTATCATAAAGAACGGAAGTGACCGTCCCGCTATGGAGTGGCTCCGTTCATATATGCAGACCGATGCCGCCAAGAACGCCAAGAGTCCGTTCCCGGGCATGAAGAAAGAGGCATCAGTCTATATCAAGCCCAGCACCCTCACTCCCACCAAGAATGGTCCGATGACCATTACCGTGCGTGCAGCCATGAGGACCAAAACCATCCAGAGTGTCACATTGAAATATCATAATGGCGTTAAGTACAAAGATATCGCAACTCTGACCACTGCTCCATACACTTTTGATTTTACACCTACCGAGACCGGCGAGATTGCTTTAAAGGCAGTAGTGACCACCACTGACGGCGAGACCTACGAGCGTTACGGAGCCGTCAGGGTTTATAATCAGCGCGTACCGTACAGGTCAATGGAACTGCCAGGCACGATTGAGGCCGAAAACTTTGACAAGAGCGGCGAAGGTGCAACCTTCCATGACAGCGACGCTACCGATGAAGGCAAGGCCGGCTATCGCTCCGACAACGAGGGCGTTGACATTGTAACCGGAAACGGCGGATATGCCATAGGCTACACCGCAGTAGGCGAATGGCTTGAATATTCAGTCAACGTAAAGTCCTCCGGAACATATGATTATGTGGCTACGGTAAGTTCAGGAACCGATAATTCAGCCTTCAAGATCAGCCTTGTAAAGGAAGAAGGAGAAACCGTACTGTCAACCGTAAGCGTACCCAATACCGGTAGCTGGGATACATACACCACAGTCAGCGGTACGCTCGGCAAGGGACTGGGTACAGGAACCCACATACTCAGGTTCACCATCAGCGGAGCAAACTGTAACATTGACAAGGTGCAGTTCACCTTCAAGTCCGATGTAAAATACGTACAGGATCAAGATGAGTTTGCCAACGGCACCCGCTACAACCTGGGCGGCCAGCGTGTGAACCAGTATCAGAAAGGCATGACCATAATGAACGGCAGGAAAGTCCTGATAATGGAATAACAGCCAAATACCTATATAAAAACCCACAAAGGGCTGGTCCGTTGGGATCAGCCCTTTGTGTTATAGAAAAAAACCGCATCGGTGATGTGATGAGAACTCCGGAAATATAAGTTTTGAGCGCCCAGCCTCCTTTGTAATCCACCGACCGAAGGTTACCCCCTAAGGGGCGTGGCCCGCCATTGGAAACCGAAGCAATCCCGGTTCTTCATTTTTATTGATGAGTCTCCCGATCTAACCCGGTGCGGTCATACAAAAGTAATAAAAAAAGTGAGACAACACAATAGGGTCAGACCCCTTTGTGTCATTTTCGTGACACAAAGGGGTCTGACCCTATTATGTTGTTGGCTTACTTAACCTTTTTAACGATAGCCTTGAAAGCCTCGGGGTTGTTCATAGCCAGGTCAGCGAGCACCTTACGGTTGATCTCGATACCAGCCTTGTGGATGGCACCCATCAGCTGTGAGTAGTTCATACCCTCCAGACGGGCAGCAGCGTTGATACGCTGGATCCACAGTGCGCGGAACTCTCTCTTCTTGTTCTTACGGTCACGGAAAGCATAAGTCAAACCCTTCTCCCAAGTATTCTTGGCAACGGTCCAAACGTTCTTTCTTGCACCAAAGTAACCTCTGGTAAGACCTAAAATTTTCTTTCTCTTTGCTCTTGAAGCAACGTGATTTACTGATCTCGGCATAGTTTTCTGTTTTTGACTGTTGATTAATCGGGATTAGATTATCTCATGCACAGCAGAGACTTAACCTGCTTTGCGTTAGCCGGATCAAGAAGTGTGAAGTGATCCAGATTTCTTTTACGCTTCTTAGTCTTCTTAGTCAGAATGTGACTGTGGTAAGCGTGTTTTCTCTTGATTTTGCCCGATCCGGTAAGAGCGAATCTTTTTTTGGAACCGGAATTAGTCTTTGATTTCAACATTGTTAATTAATTGTTTGGTTTGTTATTTATAACCGTAAGCACCATGCCCGGGCTTATCGGTCGTTTATTCCTTGTTTTCTTCCTGCTTGGGAGCTTCAGGTTTCTTGGGGGCTCCACCCTTCTTGGGTGATATGAATATTGTCATACGCTTGCCCTCCAGGATAGGTGCCTGTTCCTGCTTTCCGTACTCCTCAAGGTCTTTTGCAAAACGTGCCAGGATGGCCTCGCCCTGCTCCTTGAACAGTATTGAACGGCCGCGGAAGAACACATATGCCTTTACCTTGTCACCGTTCTGCAGGAAACCCATGGCATGCTTCAGCTTGAAGTTGTAGTCGTGATCATCGGTCTGGGGTCCGAAACGGATCTCCTTTACGTCAATCTTGACCTGCTTTGCCTTGGCCTCCTTCTGCTTTTTCTTGAGCTGGTATATGAATTTGGAGAAATCAACGATTCTGCATACCGGAGGAACTGCATTGGGTGAGATCAGGACCAAATCCAGCTCCATGTCATCGGCTATCTTAAGTGCCTCACGCAGTGAAACCACTCTGGGTTCAAAACCCTCTCCGACTATACGGACCTCGCGTGCGCGGATCTCGTCATTGACCTGATACTGATCACTCAAATTGTCTTTCTTCATTCAGAATCTGTTATAATATTATCTCTATCTTCTATACCTATTTCAAAAATTTTATTCCAAGCGGGCGCAAAATTACCATTTATTTATCATAGAATTAACTTCTTCGGCTATTTTTTTACCGAAATCGTCAATTTTCATGTTTCCAAGGTTCTCGGCTCCCTGTTTGCGGACGTTAACCTCACCCATTTCGGCCTCTTTCTCACCTACCACAAGCATGTATGGTATGTGCTTAACCTCATTGTCGCGGATCTTGCGGCCTATCTTCTCGTTGCGGTCATCCACGAATCCGCGTATCTCATATCTGTCCTCAAGTTCTTTCTGAACCTTATGGGCATAGTCATTGGCCTTTTCCGATATTGGCAGGATAGCCACCTGGTCCGGTGTGAGCCAGAGCGGGAACTTACCTGCGGTATGCTCAATGAGCACTGCAACGAAACGCTCCATTGAGCCGAAAGGTGCGCGGTGAATCATGACCGGACGCTCCTTCTGGTTATCGGAAGCGATATACTCGAGCTCGAATCTCTGAGGCAGGTTATAGTCAACCTGGATGGTACCCAGCTGCCAGCGGCGGCCCAGGGCATCCTTTACCATGAAGTCCAGCTTGGGACCGTAGAATGCGGCCTCACCGTACTCGACGGTAGCCTTAAGGCCCTTCTCCTGGCAAGCCTCAACGATGGCACGCTCAGCCTTCTCCCAGACCTCGTCGCTGCCCACGTACTTCTCGTGGTCGTTAGGATCACGCAGTGATATCTGAGCCTCGAAGTTGTCAAAGTCAAGAGCCTTGAAGATGATCTCAATGATCTCCATTACGCGGATGAACTCACCCTTTACCTGGTCGGGACGGCAGAAGATATGTGCATCGTCCTGAGTGAAGCTGCGTACGCGGGTCAGTCCGTGCAGCTCGCCGCTCTGCTCGTAACGGTATACTGTACCGAACTCAGCGATGCGCAGAGGCAGATCACGGTATGAACGGGGCTGTGACTTGAATATGCAGCAGTGGTGGGGGCAGTTCATAGGCTTGAGCAGGTAGCACTCACCCTCCTCAGGAGTAGTGATGGGCTGGAAGCTGTCCTTGCCGTAGTGATCCCAGTGACCTGAGGTTACATACAACTGCTTTGAGCCGATATGCGGAGTGATTACCTGCTGGTAACCGTAACGCTTCTGAATGCGTGAAAGGAAGTCCTGCAGACGCAGACGCAGTGCCGTGCCTTTGGGCAGCCAGATGGGAAGGCCCTTGCCTACCATATCGCTGAACATGAAGAGCTCCATCTCCTTGCCGATCTTGCGGTGGTCACGCTTCTTGGCCTCCTCAAGGAGTTCCAGATACTCGTCAAGCATCTTCTGCTTGGGGAATGTGATACCGTAGATACGGGTCATCTGCGGGCGCTTCTCGTCACCGCGCCAGTATGCGGCCGATGTAGCCAGAAGCTTGATGGCCTTGATGGCGCCGGTGTCAACCAGGTGCGGTCCGCGGCAGAGGTCGGTGTAGTTGCCCTGTGTGTAGGTAGTGATGGTTCCGTCCTCCAGGTCGGCTATGAGCTCGTTCTTGTAGCTCTGGCCGCGTGAAGCAAAGAACTTGAGGGCATCGGCCTTTGAGATCTCCTCACGTACCAGCTTCTCCTTCTTCTGGACCAGCTCCTTCATCTTGGCCTCGATGGCGGGGAAGTCACTCTCCTTGATGACTACGCCTTCGGGGGGCATGATGTCGTAGTAGAATCCCTTCTCGATTGCAGGACCGATACCGAACTGTGTGCCGGGATACAGTTCCTGGAGAGCCTCTGCCATAAGGTGGGCGCTGGTGTGCCAGTAAGCGTGCTTGGCCTCCTCATCCTCCCACTTGTGCAGCTTGATGGTAGCATCGGTGGTAATGGGGCGGTTAAGCTCTGTAATCTGGTCGTTCACACTGCAGGCAAGCACTTCCTGTGCCAGGCGCTGGCTGATGCTCTCAGCAATCTCATAACCGGTTACGCCGCTTTCATATTCGCGTACGGAACCGTCGGGAAACGTAATCTTTATCATGTTGTTTTGTAGTATTTTCTATTTAAGTCCGCAAAAGTATCAATTTATTCGGACTTTGAGAAACGTTTCATGATATTATACGCTGAATATATGCCAAGTTCGCCTGCGCGGCTCAGGTCACGGAAGGCATCGTCCATGCGGTTCAGCATAACCAGCACCAGTCCACGGTTATACCAGGCCTCCGCAAGGTTGGCGTCCAGCTCTATTGCTTTGTCAAAATCCACCAGCGCTGCATGCAGGTCATTGGAGATTGCGTAGAACGTTCCGCGGTTATAGTATGCGAATGCGAACGACGGCTCCAGATTGATGGATTGCGTCAGGTCTTTTATGACGAACTGATAGCCAGGATCGGCCATAGTCGGGAGTGAATTACCGTTCTGCTGTGAGTCAATGTCCTGCTCGGCGCGTTTTACCTGAATGGCACGTGCGTTTACCTGAGCCCTTGCGAACCATACGGCCCAATTGTCGGGATTGAGCGACACTGCTGTCTGAAGGTCCGCCTCGGCATTGGTAAAGTCCTGAAGCAGAGCAAAATCAATGGCTCTTGCAAGCAGCAGGCAATCGGCGTTTCCGGCGTTGTCGGACATCATCTGTGTACGTTGGCCGATATCCGCGAACAGGCGGTCAATCTGGCGTTCTCCCAACTGGACCTCATGGTTGTCAAGCAGTATCTCGGTCATGAAACAGCCCGATGAATTGAGTGCATCGACAGCCTTGCTGAAATGGACCATGCTAACGGTCTGGCTGTTGTCCTTGTAATAGGTCAGGCGGTACGGTTCCAGATACTGGACCTCGACGTTGCGGTTCTGGACCTTGCCGCGATACTCGCTCGAGAATCCGGTTGAGTTCTCCAGGTTCTCATCGACCACTATCTTACGGTAGTTGCGTACGTTTTTGTCAGAGCGCTCACGGGTCTTGCTGTCATCCTCTTTCTCGTCCGAGTAGCCCATTGCGTTATTGAAACGGCGGTTCTGTTCGCGCAGTACCACCATCGCATCCTCCTGGGCTCCGCGGGTGTTACCCAGTTTCTCGCGCACCTCGCTGCGTATCTGATAGCCTTGCGTGAACTGGGGATACTCCTGGAGCACTCTGGTTATATCCTGCTCGGCACCAAAATAATCGCCTGTCTGGTCACGCAGGACACCCCTGTAGAATATGGCCATCAGGTTGTCCGGCTCGGCCTCGATCACTATGTCGAAATCCTCGATGGCCCGGTTGTCATCACCTATCTGCGCCCTCAGGTTTCCGCGGTTGTAATGGCCTGTGACATTGGACGGGTCTATGATGATTGACATATCGTAATCGGCCAGCGCACCGTTCAGATTATCACGGAAATAGCGTACCATAGCGCGGGTTATGTACGCGCTGGCATCGGCCGGGTTCAGATATATCACCCTGTTCATGTCCTCCTCGGCCTCCTCATAGCGCTCCAGACGTGCCAGCATCACACCCCTGTGATGGAGAATGTCGGCATCATAACTGTTTATCTGAATGGCCTTGTTCACCCACTCCAGCGCGCCTAAGGTGTCCCCCTGCTCCCAAGACAGATCGGACCGCATGGCCATTGCGGGGGCATATTTGGGCGAGTTCATTATCAGAGTGTCCGCTGCAAGCATGGCCTCTTCCTTGCGTCCGCTGCGGGTAAGACAGAGAATAAGGTTGTGGCGCAGGGAACGGTTGTCGGGATCCAGTCGAAGGCCCTCGCGGAAATCACCAATGGCCTCCTCGTAATGTTCCTGATAGACACGGGCCAGACCTCTTACCTGATAGGCGTTGACCACGAACGGATTACGTTCTATGGAACTGTTGCAGTCCTGCTCGGCTCCGCGGTAATCCTCAAGCGACAGTTTGGCCACCGCCCTGTAGAAATAGGGCTCGGCCATATAGGGCTTTGCGTTTATTACCTGATTGAAGTATTGGATAGACAGGACGTAATCGTCAAAATAGAGAGCGGTACGCCCCACCGACATCATGCGGTCGGTGTTGATCTGGGCCTTCAGCGGGGCGCAAAATCCCCAAAGGGCAACAGTTAAGGCAATGACGGTCCGCCCTATCCTCATCTTTTTTTACTTGCGTGCTACCTTTACCTTGTAGTCACAACTGAACTTTCCGGCTGCTATTGAGCTCAGGGCTTTCTTGTTCATCTGACGGCGCAGCGGCGACATGCGGTCTATGAAACACTTGCCGTCCAGATGGTCAATCTCATGCTGCAGGACGCGTGCGGGGAATCCCTCGAACCACTCGTCATGCTCCTGGAAGTTCTCGTCCTCCCAGCTTACGCGAACGCGCTCGGGACGGTTCACCTTCTCATGAATGCCCGGGAAACTCAGGCAACCCTCCTCATACGGAACCATAGCTCCGTCGGTCTCCTCGATATAAGGATTTATGTACGTACGGAAGTAACCCTTGAACTCAGGCTGCTCATCGGAAATGGCATCCAGGTCAACCACTACCAGTCTTATTGAAAGACCTATCTGGGGTGCGGCCAGACCTACGCCCTCGGATTTCCTGAGAGTCTCATACATATCCTGAATGAGCTGGGTCAGTCCTTCGTAATCGCTGTCAATCTCCTCGGCCTCTTTCTTGAGGACTCCCTGTCCATACGTGTAGATGGGTAAAATCATATCTCTTTATACTGTTTTGAATCCATAAACGACTCCAGGATGATGGTGGCGCTTACCTCGTCCACAAGGGCCTTGTTGCGGCGCGCCATCCTGCCTATTCCGGAATCCAATATCGCTCTCTGCGCTATGACCGATGTAAACCGCTCGTCAAACATCACGATCTTCTTTTCGGGGTACTGCTTGGTCAGTTTCGCCACGAAAGGACGAATCTGTGTCATGCTGGCCGAATCCTCACCGTTCATGTTAAGCGGATATCCCATGACAATGATATCCACCTGCTCACGGTTCATATAATCAGCCAGGAAAGACCACAGTTCATGGGTTGCTACAGTAGCCAATCCTCCTGGAATGATGCGGAGCGGGTCCGTTACTGCAATTCCGGTACGCTTGGTACCGTAATCAATGGCCAGAATCCGTCCCAATGTTATTTCTTGTAAAGAATCCAGGCACTCTGGAAATCCTGATTGTCAGGATATTTTGCCTTGAATCTGTTACGTTCTGCCACAGCCTCATCCTTAGTGTCAAAGCTGGCGCACACCACACGGTAGGTCTTGCCGGCCTCGTTGACCACCACGACTGCCTTGTAACCGTCATTGACAAGACGCTCCCTGAGAGCATCGGCATTGGC
>CAJOJD010000027.1:0-15546 GCA_905234745.1 uncultured Bacteroidaceae bacterium
TGATGTGACCCCAAAAAGTTGGACACCAACAAAGGGGTAAAAATGCATAAACATCATTCGTTTGAGGAGAAGCTAAAGTGTATGAAGCTTCTTGAGGAAGGCTATTCGATGAGCCAGCTTTCAAGAGATTTTAAAATCTGCAGGGCGCATCTTTATGATTGGCGAAATCGTTATTTGGTTTATGGTGAAGAAGGTCTAAAACGTAAAGTTGCACATAGTATATCAGAGGTAGAAAAAGCACTGATAAGAACAGAGATGGCGGAAAATCCGTTACCTTTGAAAGACTTATGCATAAAGTATGATGTCTCTCAAAGCGTGATATATAATTTGCGCAAGACAAAAGGTAAACTACGCCATCGTATGACAAAGCAAAAAAAGAATACATTGCTTACGGAGTTGGAAGAGCTCCGGGCCCGCAATGAGTATCTGGAGGCGGAGAATGCGCTACTAAAAAAAGTGAAAGCCTTAGTCGAAGCAAGGGATGCCCGTCGAAAAGGGACTGGACAGAAGCCATCCTCGAACTAAGGCATAACCATCGTCTTGAATTACTGCTCAAGATACGCAGGATGGCCAAATCGACCTTCTATTATCATGTGTCTCAGTTATCCGTACCGGACAAATATGATGTCATAAAAGAACGGATTTACTCCATTTATGAGCATCATAAAGGCCGATACGGATACAGAAGAGTCGCACTCCAGTTAAGGAATGAAGGCTTCCCCATCAACCACAAGACCGTACAGAGATTAATGGCCGATATGGGGTTGAAAGCCAAAATCAAACGTGTCAAGTATCGGTCGTACAAAGGAGAGATAGGTAGAGTGGCACCAAATGTGATTGCTCGTGATTTTAAGACTACAGGCATTAACCAGAAATGGGCGACTGACATCACTGAATACAAGATAAATGATGAAAAAGGATATCTCTCGCCCATATTGGATATGAACAACGGCGAGATTGTGGCATACGCAAGATCACGTCATCCGGATCTCAATCTTGTTATGAAAATGGTTGATGAAGCTATTATCCGTAAAAATCCGCCTAAGGGACTTATACTCCATTCGGATCAGGGATGGCATTATCAACATAAGATGTATCAGAACAAACTAAAAGTCAACGGATTAATCCAAAGCATGTCACGCAAAGGTAATTGCCTGGATAACTCTATGATGGAGAACTTTTTTGGACTTATGAAGTCTGAGTTGCTATATTTGCATCGTTGGAATACTATTGATGACTTTGAAGCAGCGCTGGACGAGTATATCAAGTATTACAACAATGACAGAATCAAACTGAGGTTAGACGGAAAGAGCCCGGCACAATACCGAGCTCTCCAAATATCAAATCATTAATTAATCCGTCCAACTTTTTGGGTTCACATCACTTTTGTACCACATCACTATCAAACCGCAGCCTGAAATAGAAAAATGATAAAACGCCGCATTAGGGTCGTTTCCTAATGCGGTGTTTTTATTAGTTTTGCAGTTGGTATGAAAAGAACTCTGTTGATATTTGTTTTTCTGTGTTGTGCTCTGCTTACATACGCTAAAGCAGCGGCAACAACTGTTGAACAAAATGCAGCAGGTAGTATAACTCCAGATCAAAATCAGGCTGTAGCATTGATGACTATCAGCCAGTCACAGACTGCCTTACCTGTCAATATTGAGGATACAAACGCTTGTTCTGTCGTTCTGCATTCCGTCAACAGTCTGATACAACGTGAAGTCAGACGCTTACAGCGACTGTTGAGTTTTTCTTTCACACTCCGGAACAGGACTGAACTCTCCCAATGCTTTATAAGCACCCATTTTTTTGCAACCCAAAGATTCTCTGGCGGTTTTCATATCTACGGCCGCCATCAGTTGCGCTGTTAGCGGTATTGTAATATATTAAAGGAACGTATAGACCGGTTGGAAGGTGCGCTGATGCTTATGCTGTTCGGAGCGTATTACACATATCTTTTTATAAAACTGTAAATGACAACTCTTTTTCTCATCCTTATAGGCGTCATCATAATGATGTGCATCTGGCTGAACAATGTTTCGGCCCGCATAGGTATCCCTACCCTGCTGGGATTCATAGTTCTTGGTATCCTGTTTGGCAACAACGGTCTTGTACCTCTGCATTTTGAGGACTATGATTTTGCCAAGGAGACCTGTACCGTGGCTCTGATATTCATTATGTTCTACGGTGGTTTCGGTACCAGATGGGACGCGGCCAGACCTATTGTGCGGGAGGCTACGCTGCTGGCATCGGTTGGCGTTATCATCACGGCTGGACTGACCGGACTGTTCTGTCATTTTGCACTACGCTGGGGATGGGCTGAGAGTTTTCTGCTGGGGGCGGTAGTGAGTTCCACCGATGCCGCCTCTGTATTCTCCATACTCCGCTCCAAGAAACTTGGCCTTAAGAACAACACCGCCCCTATGCTGGAGATGGAAAGCGGCAGTAACGACCCTTTTGCCTATATGCTTACGGCACTGATGCTCAGCATCATGACCGGTAACGCTACCGGACCAGGCATCTCTTGGATGCTGTTTGCCCAGTTGGCGTTCGGAGCCGGGTGCGGAGTGGGCATAGCCAAACTGGCATCAATGATACTGGACCGTGTCCGTATCAAGGGCCAAGGCTACAACTCGCTGTTCATACTGTCTGTCGCCATCCTGTCATACGCCATCCCGGACCTTATCGGGGGCAACGGTTATCTGAGTTCCTACATAGTGGGAGTGATATTGGGTAACACTGACTTTCCCGGAAAGAAGGCTTTGGTCAACTTCTTTGACGGTGTAACCGGACTGATGCAAGTGCTGATATTCTTCCTTTTAGGTTTGCTGGCACGTCCACTGCTGCTTCATCGGGCCATACTCCCGGCATTGGCCATATTTTTATTCATGCTGCTTATAGCCAGGCCGCTGGCCGTGACAGGAATCCTTTCTCCATTCAGGAAATATCCACTCAGACAGCAGTTATTGGTGTCTTTTGTGGGTCTTAGAGGTGCTGCGTCAATCGTATTTGCCATTATGGCCATGACCGACAATCCGCTTGTGGAGAACGATATTTTCAATATAGTATTCTGCATAGTGCTGATTTCCATCTCACTACAGGGTTCACTGATTCCCTGGGTTGCCCGAAGACTTGATATGGTTGATGCCGGGTCTGATGTAATGAAGACTTTCAATGATTATTCCGAAGGCACACAGATGCAGTTCAGCAGCATTGACATCACCCCCGGCAGCAATTGGGACAGCAAGAAGGTAATGGATCTGGAGTTGCCCGGGAATGTGCTGCTGGCACTGGTACTACGTAACGGTGAGCGTCTGGTTCCACGCGGAGATACGCTCCTTATGGCCGGCGATAAGGTTATAATGGTGACCAAAACATTTGAGGACACAGAGACATATCTGGTGGAAAAGACTGTCAAGAAAGGCGGAAAAAGGGACGGGCACACCATTAGCGATATTTCAGGCGATGGCCTGGTCCTTTTAGTACGTCGCGGCGACCAACAGATCATCCCGTCCGGTGACACCCGTCTCCATGCCGGCGACAATCTGGTCATTCTGAATGTGACGCATTAGGGTCGTTTAACAATGCGGCGATTCAGGATTCTTCGTTGAAGTAGAGCTTGTAGAACTTGCCGTGCTCGTCCTCGCCCTGCTCTATCAGCTGGCGGCTGCCGTGCACGTATATGTGGAAGTTCTTGTCCAGTTTGATGACGCTCTTGTAGAGGCGGTTCTGTTTCTTTACGGCTCCCTCGCTTACGTCAAACTGGTCCTGGAGCTGTATCTGACGCTCCTGCTCGTAACGGTTGCGGTAATCATCGAACATACCCACCACCTCGGGCTGGGATATTACCTGCTGCTCAAATGACGGCATATCGAACTTGGGGTTGTTCTTGAAGAATCCCATAGTGCGGCTCAACAGGTCGGCCTGGTCGGCACGGTTCACGTTGAACTGCTTGGGCAGCTCCTGCGCTACGAAATTGCGGGTCAGCTCCATCACGTTCTGGGTCTGGAAATATGAGTCCTGACGGCGCATCAGGTGCAGATAGTCATCAATCCAATAACTGGCACCCTGGGTGTTGGTCTTATCGACCACAGCCACCATGTAGCCTTTCTCGCGCTCGTAGTTCATTATGAGCGCTCCCTTGTCAAGTCGGCGCAGGTTCACGCCGTCCACGGGCGATATGTCAAAACCATCCTCATCGTGCTCAAAGGTAAGGAAGGTTTCCTTGTTCTCTATCTTGAACAGGCCGATAGCCTCGTTTATGTCACGCCCGATACCCAGACCTGTAATATGAGCCACTATAAAGTCACCGCCCTTGATCTTTGGGTGCTGGCAGTTCTCATACAGGTGTGTGGCCAAATCTACCGAGAAGTCATATAGCATGCCCGGATTATCGAATATGTCACTTACCAGCCTATAGACACGGTTCTTCTCAAGCCCCAGGTCATCATGGAACACAAAACGCTCCTCACTCTTGAACGAGCCCACAAAGTATTCCGTGAGCAGGGTGTTCATATCCTCGCTCAGCGTAAACAGTTTCTTGGAGCATACAAACGGCTCCTCATTTGCCTGATTGCCCACATAGTGCAACGCCAGGCTCTCTATCTTCATTTCTGACATATTTTATACTTTGGCTTTGGCCTTGGCTTTGGCTTCCATCCGGTGCGAGTGTCTTTCGGCGCAAAGCGCCGCTATAAGCCAACGCCAAAGCCAAAGCCAACGTTAATTACTCTGGGCGCCGGCAGCAAGATCCAGTATCTCATTGGTTATGGCTTGCTGGCGCAGTTTGTTGTATTGCAGGGTAAGCTCTCCGATAAGGTTGTCGGCATTCTCGGTGGCGGCCTGCATGGCAATCACGCGGGCAGCCTGCTCGCTGGCAAAAGAATCCAGCATGGCGCAATATACTTTCATGCGTATCACCTTGGGCAGCAGCACTTTCATAAGCTCTGCGGCCGACGGCTCCAGAATGTAGTCACTCTCCTGCTCCGCCTCACCGACCGGAACAGTTACCGGCAGCAGAACCTCATCCACAATCTGCTGTGATCCGGCGCTCTTAAAGTGAGTATAGGTAAGCACCACCTTGTCTAAATGGCCGTTCAGATACATATCCATAAGGTCATCGGCCAGTGATGCGGCCAGCTCATAACTGCGGCTCTGCATCATGCCGGCATATCCGGTGTTTATGGTCAGTCCCTCCTTGCGGAAAGCATCGGTTATCTTCTGGCCTACGGTATATACCAGAGGAGTCTGGTCAATATTGTAGAGTTCATTGTAAAGTGCGCGGCTGTGACGTATGATGTTGCCGTTAAATCCGCCGCACAGGCTGGAATCAGACGAGAAGCAGACCATAGCCACCTCCTTGACTTCACGCTCCACCACTAACGGTGACACCTTGCGGGCCTCAGGGTCGGACGACAGGCGTTTAAGGATACCATCCAGCTGATTCACGTAAGGCACGGCAAACTGAATGTTCTGCTGAGCCTTGCGCAGTTTCACGCTCGACACCATCTTCATGGCCGATGTGGTCTTGCGTGTATTGCTGACCGACTGGATACGGGTCTTTATCTCCTTGAGTGACATTACTTATCAGATTCCTAATTCCTGAATTGTCTTGTCGGCAGCCTCCTCAATGAGTTTGCCTACCTCATCATTCATAACGCCCTTGGTCAGAACATCCAGGATATTCTCCTTGTACTTGCCGCGTACAATCTCCACAAAACGGTCCTCAAACTCAATGACACGGTCCAGCGGAACCTTGCTCAAAAGACCGTGGATACCGCAGTAAAGCACTGCAATCTGCTCGCCTACCGGCATAGGTGAATACTGCGGCTGTATGAGCAGACGGTTGTTCTTACGTCCCTTGTCAAGCACCATGGCGGTCACGGGATCCATATCGCTGCTGAACTTGCTGAAAGCCTCCAGCTCGCGGTACTGCGCCTGGTCAATCTTAAGCGTACCGGCCACCTTCTTCATGGACTTGATCTGAGCGTTACCGCCCACACGTGATACCGATATACCCACGTTGATGGCAGGACGGAATCCCTGGTTGAACAGGCTTGACTCCAGATATATCTGACCGTCGGTAATAGAGATCACGTTTGTAGGAATGTAGGCCGATACGTCACCAGCCTGTGTCTCGATGATAGGCAGAGCGGTCAGAGAGCCGCCTCCCTTTACGTGGCCCACCAATGATGGCGGCAAGTCATTCATCTTCTCGGCCACCTCCTGCTGGCTGATTATCTTGGCTGCACGCTCAAGCAGACGTGAATGCAGGTAGAAAATATCACCGGGATATGCCTCACGGCCCGAAGGACGTTTCAATATAAGTGATACCTCACGATAGGCCACAGCCTGCTTGGAGAGGTCATCATAAACCACCAGGGCATGACGGCCGGTATCACGGAAATACTCGCCTATGGCTGCACCTGCCAGAGGAGCATAATACTGCAAAGCGGCGGGATCGGCAGCGGTTGCGGCAACCACGATGGTGTAATCCAGAGCACCGTGCTGACGCAGGGTGTTCACGATGGTTGCTACGGTTGAGCCTTTCTGGCCTACGGCCACATATATGCAATAGACAGGATCACCTGCCTCGTAATTCTTACGCTGGTTGATGATGGTATCAATGGCAATGGCGGTCTTACCGGTCTGACGGTCACCGATTATAAGCTCACGCTGACCGCGGCCTATGGGAATCATGGCGTCGATGGCACGCAGACCAGTCTGAAGCGGCTGATGCACCGGCTCACGGAACACCACACCGGGAGCCTTACGCTCCAGGGGCATCTCAAAGAAGGGACCCTCTATATCCTTAAGTCCGTCAAGCGGCTTACCCAGCGGGTTAACCACGCGGCCCAGCATGTTCTCACTTACGTTGATTGAGGCAATGCGGCCTGTACGGTGCACTGTCATGTCCTCCTTGATCTGGTCGGTAGGACCCAGCAGGATGGCACCCACGTTATCCTCCTCCAGATTCATCACTATGGCACGTATGCCATTGTCAAACTCTATCAGCTCATCGGCCTCGGCATTCTTGAGTCCGTAAATGCGGACCACGCCGTCACTCACCTGGAGCACGGTTCCCACCTCCTGAAACTTGGCACTAGTGTCAATGCCCTTAAGCTGTTCCAGAAGTACCTCCGATACCTCACTTGCCTTTATTCCGTTTGCCATTATATGATACGGTTATTCTTTTCAATAAGTTCCTTGCGGATTCTCTGCAGCTTGCCCGCCACGCTGGCGTCAAGGCGGAATCCGTCAACCAGAAGCACAAATCCGCCGTCAAGTGACGGGTCAACAGTGTGAGTCCATTCCACGCGGCCGTGCTCTACGTTCTCTACCAACTGTTTTAGCCGCGCCCTGCGTTCATCGCCCACAGGGGTGGCTGTTATAAGCTCAACCGGCACAATACCATTTTTGAGGCGGTACAGGTCCTGATAGCTTACGGCCATAAACAGCAGGCAGTCACCGCGTCCGGCACCTACAACGAGCTTGAAGAAAGCCTGTGCGGAACCGCTGAGCGGTTTCTTTCCGTCCGTGACAGCAGTCTCAAGCAGGCTGCATTTATCGGCCACACTTAACGTGGGGTCAACCAGACGGTCATGTATGGCACGAACAGCCCGCATCCGTGAGGCAAGCGTCTGCATCTCCAGATACACCTGCGCAGCATCGCCCTGCTCCACCGCATACTGCAGCAGAGCCTTGGCATATCTTACGGATACGGTTCCTGTATTCATACCTTACTTTTCTGTTTTGACGTCATCTATCATACGGTCTATCAGAAGGAGCTGGTCCTCATCGGTGGAGAGTTCCTTAAGCACAACCCTCTCGGCCACCTGGACCGAAAGTTCGGCTACCTGACGGCGCATACTGCGCAGTGCCTCCTCCTTCTCAAGACGTATCTGTTCGCGTGCATCGGCGATGAGTTTCTCACCGCTCTCCTTGGCACGACTCTCGGCCTCTGCAATGATCTCATCACGCCGGTCGGCAGCCTCCTTAAGGATACGCGCCTTCTCGGCACGGGTCTCCTTGAGCAGTTCATCACACTCATTCTGGATACCGGCCAGACGCTCGTTGGCCTCCTTGGCGGCATCGAGCGACTTGTCTATATACTCATTGCGCTCGTCGACCATACGGGTAATCATGGGGAATCCCCACTTTACCAGTATAAAGAAGACTATTCCGGCTGCAATGAGCATCCAGATGATTGTACCGACTTCGGGAATCAGAAGGTCCATTACTTAGCGTAAAGTGCCAACAGACAAACGATTACGGCCAGAAGTGACACACCCTCCATAAAGGCGCCTATCAGGATCATGGAACTGCGGATATCACCGGCAGCCTCGGGCTGACGTGCGATTGACTCCATTGCTGACTGACCGATACGGCCCAGACCCAGAGCTGCACCTACAACTGCGATAGCGGCACCAAGAGCGATGACGCCATTTCCTAATGCTGCACCAACGGCAGCCTGCAAGAATGTTGCTAACATCATAACGTTGTTATTTTTAAGTTGTTAATGAATTATCTACGTTGGCCTTGGCGTTGGCTTTGGCCCCATCCGGTGCGTGATGCTCCTCCGGGCGTGACAGGCCGATGAACACAGCGCTCAGCATGGTGAACACATAAGACTGGATATATGCCACCAGCAGTTCCAGCAAGTTCATGAATATCATGAAGAATACAGACAGGACTGTCATCGGGGCACCTATCACCGGTCCCATCTTTGCTGTTATGAATATCACACAGGTAAGCGACAGTATGATGGCATGACCTGCAGTAATATTGGCAAACAGACGAACCGTAAGGGCAAAGGGCTTGGTGAATATACCCACAATCTCAATGAACGGCAGCAAAGGTATGGGAGCCTTGAGGAATATGGGTACATCGGGCCAGAGTATCTCTTTCCAATACTCGCGGTTACCGAACACATTTACAGTAAAGAACGTTACCAGTGCCAGGGTTAGAGTAATGGCTATATTACCGGTTACATTGGCACCGGCCGGGAATATGGGAATAAGACCCATAATGTTACTCAGCAGTATAAAGAAGAATATGGTGAGCAGCAACGGAGTATACCGTTTGTAGTCCTTGCCTACCGACGGCTTGATTACATCATCCACAATCATGGCAATTACATACTCCATAAGGCCCACAAAACCGCCCGGAGCAGGATCAGTAGCGCTGTGACGCCTGTACCAGCGGGCCGTGCACATCACTATCACGCAGAGCAGCAGGCTGTTTATTATCACTGCCAGCGCTATCTTGGTAAGCGACAGGTCCAGCGGCTTGAGTTCAGTGCCGTCGGGCAATGTCTCCACCAGTTTGCCGGCATGGGCACCCTCATCCGTGATATGGAAGCCCTCATAACTGCCTGTATGCTCCAGTTCACGTGAAGAGAAGAAATGCCAACCCGATACCTTGCTGTAAAGTATAACCGGCAGATGCAGGCTGATCTCCTTATCACCTATTGTTATTATATGCCAGTGATAGGAGTCCTTAAGATGGCCGAATATGATGCCCTTGACATCGACAGTCTCATCCTGGGCAGTCTCCTGCGCCATGGCCGGAACCGCAATCAGAAACATCAGTGACAATATGGCGATTATCTTTTTCAACCCTTTTTCTCTCCTTTCATAAACAGCACCGTCTCAACAGCCGACAGGCACAGGTAATATATCATGAATACAACTGCAAACGACAGCAACTGAGTTCCGACAGCTGTAAAATATACCACAAGCAGAACAATGGCAAGCAGGATCTTTACCACTCTGTAGGTAAGGAAGAATATGCTTCGGTCCTTGCCCTTTCTCTCGTTTGAGCGTTTTAGCAATACCATAACGCCAAGCATTACCGCATAGAACAGCGGAATAATGAAAAGCAGGGACGGATACTGATCCGGCCAGGCCATATGCAATGACAACACTGCTGCAACAGTCAGTACCGAAAGTACTACCAGATATGTCAGAATGAGCTTTTTCATATTTCAACACAAATTGAGAGGATGTTGTGGCTAACCTCAGCGAACCCCGACCTTACAACTATGCCAGTCTGCCCATTCGCATCCTTATACACAATCTTACCACTCTCAAGTGAGGAGATTATAGGGGCATGATTATTGAGAACAGTGAAACTGCCCACGGTACCCGGCAGGGTGACGCTTTCCACATCGCCCTCAAACAGGAGCTCATTTGGTGTTATTATCCTCAACTTCATCTTTTTGGGGTCAGACCCCTTTGAGTGATTGGTTGTTTTGTTCGTTATTATCACTTTATCTGAATAACACAAAAGGGTCAGACCCCTTTGTGTTCCATTTCTTCCTGCAACTTCTTGGCCTTCTCAATGGCTTCTTCAATAGTACCTACATTAAGGAATACCTGCTCTGGCAGGTCATCCACCTCACCGTCCAGTATCATGTTGAATCCCTTGATGGTATCCTCAATACTTACCATTGTGCCCTTGACACCGGTAAACTGCTCGGCCACGGTGAACGGCTGTGACAGGAAACGCTGTACGCGGCGTGCACGTGCCACGGTCAGCTTGTCCTCATCGGACAGCTCGTCCATACCAAGGATTGATATGATATCCTGAAGCTCGTTGTAACGCTGAAGAATCTGCTTTACGCGCTGTGCAGTATCGTAATGAGCCTTGCCAACGATATTGGGATCAAGGATACGTGATGTGGAATCCAGCGGATCAACAGCAGGATATATACCCAGCTCGGCAATCTTACGGCTCAGCACGGTGGTTGCATCCAGGTGCGAGAACGTGGTGGCAGGTGCCGGGTCGGTAAGGTCATCGGCCGGAACATATACGGCCTGTACCGATGTGATTGATCCGTGTATGGTCGATGTGATTCGCTCCTGCATCTTACCCATCTCACTGGCCAGCGTAGGCTGATAACCTACGGCACTTGGCATACGTCCCAGAAGGGCCGATACCTCACTACCTGCCTGAGTAAAGCGGAAAATGTTATCGATAAAGAACAGGATATCACTGTAAGCACCGTCGCTGCCGGCACCGTCACGGAACGACTCGGCAACGGTAAGACCTGAAAGCGCTACCGATGAACGTGCCCCTGGAGGCTCATTCATCTGACCGTACACAAGCGTGGCCTGTGACTTGGCAACCTCATCATAATCCACCTTGCTCAGGTCCCACTCTCCCTTGGCCATGCTCTCCTTGAAGGCATCACCATATTTTATTACACCGGACTCGATCATCTCACGCAGCAGGTCATTACCCTCACGGGTACGCTCTCCCACTCCGGCAAATACCGAGAATCCGTTGTTTTTCTTTGCGATATTGTTAATCAACTCCATGATGAGCACCGTCTTGCCCACACCGGCACCGCCAAAGAGGCCAATCTTACCGCCCTTGCAGTAAGGCTCCAGCAGGTCAATAACCTTGATACCGGTAAACAGCACCTCCTCAACAGTAGAGAGTTCCTCAAACTTAGGAGGCTGACGGTGTATGGGGAACGCGCCCTCCTTATCCAGAGGCTTGAGGTCATCAATAGGCTCACCGGTAACGTTCATCATACGGCCCTTGATCTGCTTGCCCACAGGCATCGTGATAGGACTGCCGGTAACGCGTACCTCCATGCCGCGACGCAGACCGGTGGTAAGGTCCATGGCCACGCAACGGACCATATTCTCACCAATATGCTGCTGAACCTCTATTATAAGTTTGCGGCCGTCATCACGGGTTAACTCCAGCGCGTCATGGATTGACGGCAGGTCACTGCCTGTCTCAAAAGCCACATCCACTACAGGACCGATTATTTGGGCTACATGCCCTGAAACTGCTTTCATATAGTCAATTTTACGGAATGCAAATATAGTGAATTATGGCGTACCTTATTATCCATTAAAGTGACCTTTTGTATCAAAACGGAATATATTTCACACTTATTTATACTAATTTTGCGGCATGATTTTATCGGGAACCATTTGGGCAGTTATCAAATTGCTTGCAGGATTCATACTGCTTTTCTTTGGCGGCGACTGGCTTGTTGACGGCGGTGTTGCCTTGGCACGCCGTTTCCGTATCTCTCCGCTCGTAATAGGAATGACCATAGTGGCGTTCGGGACATCGGCCCCGGAACTGCTGGTAAGCCTGATATCGGCCATCAAAGGCAGCGCAGGCATTGCCATCGGCAACGTGGTAGGCTCCAATATAGCCAACATAGGTCTTATTTTGGGACTTACTGCCCTGATATACCCTATTGAGACCGATAACAGCAAAGTGATCCGTCACGGCTCGATAATGATTGCCGCATCACTGCTCTTGATGGTATTCGCACTCAAATCAGGCATAACCAGGATAGAGGGTCTGATACTGTTTGCCGGCCTCATCCTGTTTACCACCATATCTGTTAGAAAAGGGCGTACACAGCCACAGGAAGCCGATATTGACAGTCAGGAGGGAAAGAACATGACTGTACTTGCCGCCATAGGACTGATTGTACTCTCCTGTGCCATGCTTGCATTCGGAGCCGATATTCTGGTTGACGGCGCCACCACAATAGCAAGCGCCATTGGTGTAAGCGACAAAGTGATAGGCCTTACAATCGTTGCCCTGGGTACCAGCCTGCCGGAACTTGCAGCATCTGTTGCAGCCGCCATCAAGAAGGAGATGGACATATCCATAGGCAACATAATTGGCTCCAACATATTTAACATACTCTGCGTCTTGGGCGTGTCCACATCCATCAAGCCCATTTCTCTGGAGTTCCGGGACTACGCAAACGATTTCATCTGGATGTTGGGGTTCTCGGTATTCATCATCATCTTCACTACGATGAGAAAAAAGAAAGGACGCCTGGGCCGTACCGCAGGCATCCTTTTCCTATTGGCTTACGCAATATATGCGTGGTCCCTGTTTTAATTCTTACGCTTCATCACGCTGCGTACAAAGTACCAGATCAGTACTGCGTACATAATCAGAGACAGCCACTCTGCCATATGTGAGCCTGTCCATGAATCGGCCATAAACAGATCCAGACCTGCAAATCTCAATGCTGCGCTAACCACACCCATAAGTGCACCGCCGGCAATGAAGCCCGATGCCAGCAGGGTTCCGTGCTCTACACGGGCGGTATTGACGGCAGGATCGATTGAACGGCTGCCTACGTACCAGTTGATGAAACCGCCTACAACCAGCGGGATGTTGAGCTGGAACGGGATGAACATTCCAAGAGCAAATGCCAGAGCCGGAATCTTGCAGAAGTTCAGTATCAAAGCGATGACGGCACCTACTGCATAAAGCCACCAGGGAGCGCCTGTACCTGACATAAGCGGGTCTATGACGGCTGCCATTGCATTGGCCTGCGGAGCAACCAGAGCGTTGTCTCCAACAAATCCGTAAGTCTTGTTCAGGATGATGAGCACGCCGCCTACTGTCAGGGCCGATACCAGAGTACCCAGGAACTTCCAACCCTGCTGAACGGCAGGAGTCGAGCCCAGCCAGTAACCTATCTTGAGGTCAGTAATATGAAACCGCCCGCCATTGAAAGTGCAGTACATACCACACCACCCATGATCAGGGCCGATACGATACCGGGAGTGCCCTTAAGACCAACTGCAACCATAATCACGGATGCCAGGATAAGGGTCATCAGAGTCATACCCGATACGGGGTTGGTACCAACAATGGCGATTGCGTTCGCAGCAACGGTAGTAAACAGGAATGCGATGATTCCTACTACCAGAATACCTACGACTGCATGAAGCAGGTTGAAATCCATCACACCAAAGTAGAAGAATGCAAAAACTGCAACCAGCGCCACTATTATACCTATTATGACTATCTTCATTGGAAGGTCACGCTGGGTACGCTCAACCTCCACGTTAGCCGAACCTGCACCACCCTTGAGTTCACGACCTGCCAGACTTACAGCGCCCTTGATAACCGGCCATGATTTGATTATGCCCAGAATACCGGCCATTGCGATACCGCCTATACCGATATGACGGGCATAACTTGAGAATATCTGCTCGGGCTCCATCTGTGCCACGGCATCGGTTACTGCGGGATTGAGTGACTGCAGGAAAGCATCACCCAGCATAGGCAGTATGGGAACTATCACGAACCATACCAAGGCCGAGCCTGCAGCAATGATGCAAGCATACTTGAGACCTACGATATATCCCAGACCCAGCACGGCAGCACCGGTATTGATACTGAACACCAGCTTGGCCTTTGTAGCCAGGGCCGATCCCCACGCACAAACCCTTGATGTGAAGTTCTCGGTCCAGAGTCCGAATGTGGAGACTATGAAATCATATATACCGCCAATGATACCTGATACTACCAGCGGCTTTGCCTGACCGGCACCCTTCTCACCCGATATAAGCACCTGCGTAGTGGCAGTAGCCTCGGGGAAAGGATACTTTCCGTGCATATCCTTTACAAAGTACTTGCGGAAAGGAATCAGAAACAGGATACCCAGCACGCCGCCCAGCAGAGAACTGATGAACACCTGCATAAAGTTCACGGTCATATCCGGATACTTGGCCTGAAGTATGTAAAGTGCAGGCAGTGTAAATATTGCGCCGGCCACGATCACACCGGAGCAGGCTCCGATTGACTGAATGATGACGTTCTCACCGAGCGCGCCTTTGCGTTTGGCCACCGATGAAACACCTACGGCTATGATTGCGATAGGTATTGCAGCCTCAAACACCTGTCCCACCTTAAGGCCAAGATAAGCCGCTGCTGCTGAGAACAGTACTGCCATAAGCAAGCCCCAGCCCACAGACCAAAGGTTAGCTTCGGGATATACCTTGCCAGGCTTCATTATAGGCTCGTATGATTCGCCCTCTTTCAACTCACGATACGCGTTTTCCGGCAACTCTACCGGTTTCTTCTCTTCTTCCATATATTCAATATTTGTCAGTTCTCAAATTGGTTTTGCGAATATAGTTAATTATTGAAAAAAAGGGATTACATTTGATGCAGAAAACCTATTCATCTAATTAATAAAAGGTATGAGAAAAACTTTATTCTTTGCTGCCGCAGCCGTTCTGGCTATGGCAGGCGTGTCTGTTCAGGCACAGAATTCGAGAATCGTCGAAGACGGCGGTTCAGGCCCCTACAAGGCAATCATGATGGAAGAGGCCTCTCTTACGACACACACCATTTTCCGTCCTCAGGATCTGAGCAAGTTTGACAAGAAAAACCTGCTTCCCATTATAGTTTGGGGTAACGGCGGTTGCGCAAACTCACCCAGCGGCCATATCAATTTCCTGAACGAAGTTGCTTCACAGGGATTCCTGATTGTAGCAATCGGCCCCAGCAACTATCAGCAGCAGGAGGCTCCGCGCCCCGGTCAGACCGGTGATGTACCCCGTATGGGTCAGGGCGGCGGATTCCCCGGTGGCGGTATGCCCGGTGGTGGAATGCCTCCTATGGGCGGTCAGCGTCCTCAGGGTGCTCCCGGTCAGGGTGGTCCTCAGGGAGGAGGTATGCCCCGTATGGGTGGTGGAATGCCCGGCGGTATGGGCGGCGGTATGCCACAGATGGGTGGCGGCGGCATGTCCA
>CAJOJD010000027.1:15564-27296 GCA_905234745.1 uncultured Bacteroidaceae bacterium
CCACGGGTGACCCCGCAGGTCTGAAGCAGGCTCTTGAGTGGGCAATCGCTCAGAATGCTGACAAGAACAGCCCCTACTACGGCAAACTTGATGTTGACAATATTGCAGCAGCAGGTATGTCATGCGGCGGTCTGCAGGCCCTCCATATGTCAGATGACGCTCGTATCAAGACCATCCTGGTCATGAACAGCGGTTATTTCGGCACCGATGAGAGCGAGGACAAGGCCAGTCTTGCTAAGCTGAAACAAAAGTCAATCATCTGGATCCTGGGCGGATCGACCGATATCGCATGGGAGAACGGCAATGATGACTTCAAGCGTATGTCAGGTACAATGCCCGCATGTCTTGTAAGCCTTGACGGCATCGGTCACGGCGGTACTTACATGCAGCCCAACGGCGGTGACTACGCAAAGGTTGCCGGCGCATGGCTCAAGTGGTGGCTTAAGGGCGACAAGGAGGCCAGCACAATGTTCACAGGTTCTGAGCCTGGCGTAAGCAAGATGGCCGGCTGGTCAATTGAGCGCAAGAACATAAAGTAAGTTCACCTAGCCTATAGAAAAAATGAACGCGCCCTCAATCGGGGGCGCGTTTTTCTTCTTCAAATTAATCAACCTAATAATTTAAAGTCTGAAGAAAGAATAGTAGACCTTATCGGCCATTGCTGTCTGTTTCTGCTCATTCATGTAATTCAGATTCTGGAACTGGTCACGGTCAAAGCTGTAAACCAACTCCTTGTCACTTAACTTGCAGAGACGTGCTTTCTTTGTAATGGTTTCACCTCCATCACGCTCCTCGCAGAATGTCAGACTTCCGTCCGGGCGCAGTGAATAATGTCCCTCCATTGTCACCATGTTGGCAACGGTCAACGGAGCATCGCCGTACATAACGTATGAATTGGGGCTGATCACCAGATTCCATTTACGTTTGTTGACGGTGGTGTTCTTCTGTATTCTCTTGGCATCACGGTAATATACCACATCTGAGAAATACCAGTTTCCTTCAATCCTCCGCTTCCAATACATGAACCTGAGTTCCTGTACGTAATTCCAAATTTTCCTCATAATCACAATCCTTCTCCTTTTTTTCAGTCCTTAGATCAATTACCAGTCTCTTACTATTGTGTTTATTCGTTATCATAATCCAGGATATGACCATTGAACTTAACCTCGAAATCCTGTATATCGGCGCTGAATTCAATAGGTCTGTATACCGTATATATGTTCATTCCCAGTACGAAAGTATACTGCAGTCCAAGTTCCATCATGTTGTCCGGAAGGACTCCTGACAGTTCTATCTTCTGAGTCTGACCGGTAGCGCCACGGTAATGCGTACCGTCATAATCGAACTCATCCACATCAAATGTCACCTCCAAATAATGCTTTCCCGTCCTGAACTCCTCGGGAACCACGAATGTATGCCTGCAATCCTCTCGTTTGTCCGATAGCGAAGCACCAGCCAGGAAACTTGCGTTTTCAATACCACATTTCACAAAATCATTTCCTTCATAAACCAAAATGTCCTGGTGCTTTGCATTCGGAACCCAATGGCTGTCTTTGCCATCGACTACATACAGTCCCTCGTTAGGCATTCCGTGAAGGACTACCTTGCGGACGTGCATTAATCCTTTCAGTTGATCATCATCTGTAATGTCGCAAACCATAAATCCTACGCTGTTGGAGATGTGATGGAACTGGAGACTGACTGTCTCGAACTCCTGATCACACCTCATATCAACAGCATTCGAGGCCAACGGGCCTTTACTAATATCATTGGGTGTGAAAGATATGGCATATGAGCCATCAATCTGATAACTCACGCTACTTACATACGGGTAATAGGCACTTACGTGCATCGAACCGCTCGAAAGACTGGAAGTAACCAGGTTTGCGGTTCTTACACCATCCTCCTCATAAACCGGATTGTTGTCAACAAGAACTGACAAATCCTCATTGTCCAAGCCTACCAGACCGAATGCTATGTCCGAATCCAGGAAAGCGTCATGCTTTCGGGAACTGTAATCGGTAATGGTCTTGGTGGTAGAATTATCGGACCTTGTCAATTTGACCTCAGACTTGGTCTTGGTGTTCTTTGCAACCGATATATTGAATATGGCTTGGGTCTCCTGTTCATAAGAAATAACGGTGAATCTATCCTCCATTGAACAGGAAGATATCAACAACGCTGCAGAAACAGCAATGATTGATGTGATTCGGGTCAGTCTCATATCGTCGGGTTTGAATTCCGTACCAAAGATAAAATAGTTTCTGAGGTGACAATGTTGGAAAATAGGTGGACTTGCATTATCTGATTAAAATTATTGATGACTTTAAACAAAGATGATTTTTATTCAACCTCCAGACGAACGTTTTTGAACAATATTACCATGCTTTCCACCTATTTGCTATTTTTGCAGAGACAATTCAATTATCAATGGACATTCTCATAAGCAACGGCATTATACTGCCCATGGATGCCTCAAACGGCAGCGATCTCTACTTTGAAGGCTTTTTAGGCATAGAGGGAGAGAAGATTTCTTTTGTTAGCAAAGACAGGCAGAAAGCATTGGAATTCGCAGAAAGCCATCCCGATGCCAGACATATAGACGCCACCGGCAAGATCGTAATGCCGGGACTCATAAACACGCATACCCATGTGGCAATGGCGCTTCTGCGCGGTATATCCGATGATGTACCTCTGATGGAGTGGCTGGAGCAGCACATCTGGCCTATTGAAGGCAAGATGGGATATCAGGAGATTTATGACGGCGCCCGTATGGGTATTCTTGAGATGCTAATGGGCGGCACCACCACCTTTGTAGATATGTACCCGTATGAGGAGGCTGTTGCCGAAGCTGCCGAAAGCGCAGGCATACGCGCTCTGGTATGCCCCTGCCCCATGGACTTCAGGATGGAGCATTTTGAGAATGACTGGCGTCAGGTTCAGAAACGCTTTTCAGAGAGCAGGCTGGTATCTATGTGGATGGGACCACACGCCATCTATACCCTGTCAGGCGAGCATCTGCAGCGATCCATCAGCCTGTCCAAGGAACTTGGCACAGGAAGCCACGTCCATCTGGCAGAGACACAGACCGAGCAGGACAACTGCATGGCTCAGCACGGAATGAGCCCTACAGAGTATCTGGAGAAAGAGGGACTGTTCACCACCAAGACTCTGGCTGCACACTGCGTGGTCATGTCAGATCACGACATTGAGATTCTGGCCAGAAACGGTGTGTCTGTCGCCCATAATCCCCAGAGCAACATGAAACTCGCTTCCGGAATCGCACCTGTCAAAAAGATGCTCGATGCCGGAGTGAACGTATCGATAGGTACAGACGGAGCTTCATCCAACAATGACCTGGATATGTGGGAAGAGATGCGTACGGCATCACTGCTGCAGAAAGTAAGCACGCTTGACCCCTGCGCAATACCGGCATACACCGCACTGCAGATGGCCACGGTCAACGGCGCCAAGGCCATCGGACGCGAAGGTGAACTGGGTGTTTTGAGCGCCGGCGCATTTGCCGACATCCTTCTTGTGGATCTTGAGAAAGCACATCTGTATCCTCATACTAATCTGGTTTCGGAGCTTGTTTACAGCGCCCATTCATCGGATGTGGATACCGTCATAGTAAATGGCGACATTGTGGTCGAGAACCGCAAATGCCTCTCAATGAACGCCCAAGAGGTCTGCGCCACCGCCCAAAAGCACATCGACGCCCTCCTCGCAAAATAAAAAGTGTAAATCCCCACTAAAAAAGTTGCACTTCTCTTTGGCAGATATTCCCAAAACCCTTACCTTTGCACCGCTTTCACAAAAAGCATCTGCGGCAATAGCTCAGTTGGTAGAGCACGACCTTGCCAAGGTCGGGGTCGCGAGTTCGAGTCTCGTTTGCCGCTCAAAAGTAGATCTTTGATTTATTTTGGAAATGCCCAGGTGGCGGAATTGGTAGACGCGCACGTTTCAGGTGCGTGTGCCGCGAGGTGTGCAGGTTCGAGTCCTGTTCTGGGCACTTCTCTGGAGAGATGGCGGAATTGGTAGACGCGCTACTTTGAGGGGGTAGTGACAATTATGTCGTGTGAGTTCGAGTCTCATTCTCTTCACTAATACAAAATTCGCTGGAGCTATTGCCGCAGGCAAAAACCCAGAGGATTTTTGCCTGCGGCAATAGCTCAGTTGGTAGAGCACGACCTTGCCAAGGTCGGGGTCGCGAGTTCGAGTCTCGTTTGCCGCTCATGAATTACTAAGCAGCTTGTCCTTAACTACAATGCTGCTTTTTTTTGTTTGTACAGAATGAAACGAACTGTAACATTTTTATTATCAGTCTTGTCAGTATTATGTTTGCAAGCCCAGTCCAAGCATACAATCAGCGGCTATATCACCGACAAAACAAGTAAGGAGACGCTCATAGGCGCAACAGTCCTTGACCTCAAAAGCGGTCGCGGAGCCATAACCAACGAGTACGGATTCTTCTCACTTACCCTACCCGACGGTCCCGTCGAGGTCCGCACCGGATACGTAGGCTACAAGCCGGTAGTGATTCCTTTCACACTTCACCGCGACACAGTAATAAACATAGACGTTCCCACCATCGATGAACTGAACGAGGTAACCATATACGGAAACCGTGAGATCCTTGGCGTACGCGGATCACAGATGAGTGCCGTCGATATCCCCATCGAGCAGATCAAGGCCGTTCCGGCCATGTTCGGTGAGACCGATGTTCTCAAAGCCCTGCAACTGCTTCCCGGCGTTCAGGCCGGCACAGAGGCAACCGCAGGCCTTTACGTGCGCGGCGGCAACCCGGATGAGAACCTTCTGCTGCTGGACGGCGTTCCCGTCTATAACGTAAACCACATGTTCGGCATGTTCTCGGTATTCAACCCCGATGCCATCAAGAACGTGACGCTCTACAAGGGCAGCTTCCCCGCCCACTACTACGGCCGCCTTTCATCGGTCGTGGATATCCGCATGAAAGACGGTGATATGGATAACTATCATGGCAACGTATCCATCGGACTTGTTTCTTCAAAGTTTAACCTGGAGGGTCCTATTATAAAAGGTAAGACATCATTCAATATATCCGCCCGTCGTACATACTCGGACATCATGCTCAACACGGCACTGTGGATGAACAAACAGTTCAACTTTGCCAATACCGATGACATCAGCATGGGCTACTACTTCTATGACCTCAACGTCAAGCTGAACCACAAGTTCAATGACCGTGACCGTCTCTACATAAGCTGGTACAGCGGTGATGATGACATCTTTTTCAACTACAAGAGCTCCGGAGGCGCATACAAGTCCAAGACCAAACTTGACTGGCGCTGGGGTAATACAGTCTCTGCTATACGCTGGAACCATGTAATCGGCCCTAAGCTCTTTATGGACATCAGCGCCAACTACACCCAGTACCGTCACAAGATGGGTATCAACATAAAGGAGGAGGACAGAATCAACAAATCCAACGCCAGTACCGGCATCGACATGAAATCAGGCATATACGACCTGTCATTCAGGAGCGATTTCCACTGGTCTCCATCGGCCAGGCAGGATATCAGGTTCGGCGGCAGTTACACGCATCACAAGTTCACTCCCGATGTCATGGAACTCTCCATGCACAGCAAGGAAACTGCTGACAATGACTCGGTAACGACCAATGAATTCAACCAGAAATACGGCTCAAAGGAGGTTATGGCTCATGAATACCAGCTGTATGTGGAGGACGATATCGAACTTACGGACGTAATAAAGTTCAATATCGGGGCCGGATATGCGGGATTCAACGTAAACAAACGCTACTACAACTCGCTGGAGCCCAGACTGAGCGCCCGTTTCCTCATTACCGATGACCTTTCGCTCAAAACCGGCTACGCCTATATGACACAGTATGTGCACCTGCTCTCAAACAACGTGATAAGCCTGCCAACTGACCTTTGGGTGCCCGTTACCGACAAGGTTGAGCCCGAGCACTCTCACCAGTGGGCACTGGGTGCAGCGTACAGCATCGAGGGACTGGCCGATTTCACCCTTGAGGGTTATTACAAGCACATGAACAACCTCCTGGAATACAAGGAGGGATCCACATACATGAGCGGTGATACCGATTGGCAGAACAAGGTGGCCATGGGTCAGGGCTGGAGTTATGGCGTTGAGTTCATGGCACAGCGCTCCGTAGGCAGACTGAACGGATGGATTGCATACACCTGGAACAAGTCACAGCGCAAGTTTGACCGCCCGGGCATGGTCCTTAACGGAGGACGTGTATTTGATGCAAAATATGACCGTAGGCACAAACTGGACATAACCTGCAACTACAAGTTCAGCGACAGGTTTGACATGTCGGCCACATGGCTCTTTGAGACCGGAAACTGCGGAACCATATACACCCAGTACTATGAATCGGAAACTCTGGCCGATGAGAAAGACGAGATGTATCCGTATACCACGACTTTGGGATATTATGACAACCGCAACAATTTCCGTCTCAACCCCACCCACCGTCTGGATCTGAGTTTCAACTGGCACCGCAAGTTCAGCGAAAGGGTAAGCAGAACAATGAACCTGAGCATATACAACGCATATAACAACCGTAATCCGTTCCTTGTATACGTTTATACTGACAACTATTATGACGGGACCAAGACAGTCGAGACACGCACTTTACGCCAGCTCACCCTGTTCCCCATTATCCCCACACTCAGTTATGCAATATCATTCTAAGGTTATGAAAAAGTACAAGACCATCATATTGGCAACAGCACTCCTTCTGAGTGCATGCACCAAGGAAATCGAGTATAAAGGCCCCGACAGCGAGCGTATGCTTATAGTAAACTGCATCACTGAATCGGGCCAGGTTCCTGTATTCAAGATGAGCCACAGTGCGTTTTTCCTGGACTCATATTACAGCGGCAACACCCTTAAGAGCGGCGTCAGTGTAAGTGTCGACATCAACGGAGTTACCCGTGATGCCACTTATGTGGACAGTCTGAAAGGATATACCGACGGCAGAGTAATTACAGGCGGCGATATCATATCGGTCACTGCATCGGCCTCCCAATACGGAACCGTACATGCTACCGATACCGTTCCCCAGACTCAGGATTTCAGCATCTCGGAATACACCAAGGAGTTTGTACAGACCAAGACCATGAGTGAGCTGTTTGACGACCTCTTCTATGATTTTGATGTAGAAAACGTTGATTCCGTGTGGGTTGCCGATATTGATATCCCTGGCGGCAGCAACCGGAACTACTATATGCTGACCGTTGAGCCGATGATGATCTATTTCCTGTATGACGAGTATGAGGATAAATACGACACCTTGACTCAGGGCATCCATTTCAAGATTCCTGCCGAGACCAAGGTACTGCTTGGCATGACCGATGCAACGACTGCAGTCCTGGAGGATACCGAGGCTGACAGCCAGTTCGAGTTCGGAACCAAGAGCTTCCTGTTTGACAACCTCTATATCAAGGACGGCAACAAGATCAGCTTTGATTTTGTGATGGAGAAGCCTGATACTCTGGGCTGGGTATACTCATATGATGAGAACAGCTATTTGACAGACAGTACCCCCTACTCCATAGCAGATCAGTTGAAGGACACCGTTGTATACTCCATCGACGTAAAACTGTACGCGCTTTCAAGTGCCTACTATTACTACCACAAGTCTGTAAACGATTACAGGGATGCCGATGACATATCGTTCCTGTCAGAACCCGTCACGATCCTGCACAACGTTACGGGCGGTGCCGGAATCCTTGCCACCTACGCCGGCAAGTCCTTCCACTACTCCCGCTCCTACAAATTCAAGTAAAGGGCAAATTGGGGACGGATCTTTTTTTGCCCTTTTTCGAGGGCAAAAAAAGAACCGTCCCCAATTTGCCCCCTCACTTCAGGAGTTTGTAGCGGGCGAATTTCAGGAGGAGGGTTTTCTCCCCTACGTTGAGGAACTTGATGCGGGCTTTGGTGTTGTCACCGGAGCCCTCAACTTCTATTACGCTTCCAATTCCGAAACGCTCATGCTCAATCACATTACCCACCTTCAGGGCCGATGCCTGACCAGGCGCCGTCTCCCTAAGCATAGATTCGGTGACCTTTTGAAATTTCCCTTGCTCCCAAGGCCTGCGATCGGGCTTGGCCTCAAATCCAGTCTTCCGCTCAAATAACGAGCCGGGGTCTGTCCCCTTTTGTTCCAACTGAGTCTTACTGATATGAAAATTCTTCCCGGAACAAAAGGGGACTGACCCCAAATCCACCCCAGGTGCACTGAGGTACCGGGAATCAATATCCTTCAAAAACCTGCTGGGAGTGCAGAAATCCACGCTGCCGAACCTGAAGCGGGTAGTTGCATATAGCAGTGTGAGGTACTTGCGTGCGCGAGTCATTGCCACGTAGAACAGGCGACGCTCCTCCTCAATCTCGCGCTCACCATCCCCGCTCATGTCACTGGGGAACAGGTTCTCCTCAAGTCCCACAATGAACACTGCGTCAAATTCAAGGCCCTTTGCGGCGTGCACGGTCATGAGAGTGACCTTCTCAAGATCAGCATCTGTCTCATTGTCCTGATCGGTCATGAGCGACACCTCACTCAGATAATCGGTCATGAAACACCTGTCATTACCCTCCTCCTTGCAGTCAAGGCAGAACTGGGCGATATTGGCAAGCAACTCCTCGACATTCTCCTTACGCCCAATTCCCTCTATGGTGGTATCGGCCTGGAGCTCACGCATAATACCCGTCTCATTGACTATCCGCTCCGAGAGCTGCTGTGCATCAAGAGTGGATGCATCGGCCATAAAACTCTCCAGCATGGTCCTGAAGGCCGATAACTTTGACGCGGTTCCGGAATTGACATCCAGACTGTATTCCGACGGATTGCTAAGCACGGTCCACAGACTTACTCCTCTCTCCATGGCCACGGAAAGTATCTTGCCGACGGTTGTCTGGCCTATTCCGCGTGCAGGATAGTTGATGATACGCTTGAACGCCTCCTCATCGTTGGGATTGACGCTCATGCGGAAGTACGCGATGACGTCCTTTATCTCCTTACGCTGATAGAATGAAAGGCCTCCGTATATCTTGTATGGCAGCCCGCGTTTGCGCAGAGACTCCTCGAACGCACGCGACTGGGCGTTGGTACGGTAAAGTATGGCCATCTGGCTCCAAGGCACGTCCTTGAAGGTATGCAGGTCAAGCAGACGGTTTGCGACTATCTCACTCTCCTCCTTGTCGGAATGAGCGCACAAGACCTTGATCTTGTCACCCTGCTCATTCTTGGAGAACACTTTCTTGGGTATCTGGGCGTGGTTCTTGCAGATCAGGCTGCCGGCCGCCTCGACAATGGTCTGGGTGGAGCGGTAGTTCTGCTCAAGCTTGAACAGCTTTGAATCGGGATAGAGCTTTGAGAACTTGAGCATATTGTCCAGGTTGGCTCCGCGGAAGGAGTAGATGCTCTGGGCATCGTCACCGACAACGCACACCTTGGCTCCAAAACGTGTCAGCTGCCATACTATGCAATGCTGTGCATAGTTGGTATCCTGATACTCATCGACCAGAATGTATCTGAATGACGTGCCGTAACGCTCCTGAACATCGGGATGCTCGCGGAACAGTATGAAAGTATTGAGCAGCAAGTCATCAAAATCCATTGCGTCCGATTGGCGGCAGCGCTGCTCGTAACGCTCGTATATCTTACCCACCATAGGTATGCGCTTGAACTGGTCATGCTTGTAGATATCGGCGTTCTGGACATAGCCCGATGCGGTCACAAGACGGTTCTTGGCGTTCGATATGCGGTTCTGGACCACGCTTGCCTTGTAGGTCTTCTCGTCCAGCTGCATCTCCTTTACGATGGACTTTATCAGGTTCTGGCTGTCCTGTTGGTCATAAATGGTAAAGTTTGAAGTGTAGCCGATAAGATCAGCCTCCTTGCGCAGTATGCGGCTGAAAATGCTGTGGAAAGTGCCCATCCAAAGGTATCGGGCCCTGTTCTCTCCCACTCGCGCCGCTATGCGCTGTTTCATCTCTCCGGCAGCCTTGTTGGTAAAGGTAAGGGCCAAAATGGACCATGGATCCACACCCTCCTCAAGCAGATGGGCTATCTTGTACGTAAGTACACGTGTTTTTCCGGAACCTGCACCGGCAATGACCATGCTGTCGCCCTCAGTGTAGAGCACGGCATCACATTGGCTCGGATTGAGTTCACTCTGGTAGTCTATCATAATGTTCAAATCTTTGCAAATGCGAAGTTACTAAATGACGGAATTATTTTTATCTTCGTGGCATAATATGAGAAGATGAGTTTTCAACAACTGTTCCCGCTAACCGACAGTATCTGGATCTGCTTTGTGGTCCTGTCTCTTGTGCTGTTTGTACCCATCCTGTGCAAACGTCTCAGATTTCCCCAGATAGCAGGTCTCATCCTTACCGGAACCATCATCGGCCCCGGACTGCTCAACATCCTTCAGATCACGCCCGAGATCAGTTTCTTCAGCCGCATAGGACTGCTTTTCATCATGTTCTTTGCCGGTCTCGGCATAGACCTTGAGGAGATGAAACGCAACAAGGTATGGGGCATCATTTTCGGTATTCTCACATTTGCCGTTCCCTGGGTTCTCTGCTACCTGTCGTGTGTATGGCTGCTCAAACTTTCAGCCAGCACATCGGCCATACTTGCCTGCCTCATGGGTTCACACACGCTGATCTCATATCCCATCATAAGCCGATACGGCCTGAGCCGCCGCAAAAGCGTGACCATATCGGTAGCAGGTGCTCTGATTGCCATACTGCTGGCACTTATAGTGTACGCAGTAATGATGTCCACCCATGGCAACAGTGATTTCAATCCATATTGGTTTGTCCTGAAGATAGCCGTATACATATCGGCCGTGATATTCATATACCCGCGTATCGCCCGCGATTTCTTCAGCAGGGTGACAAACAGTTTCTCGCACTTTATCTTCGTGATGATTCTGCTGGCGCTCAGTTGCGGTCTGGCGCAGGTGATCGGGCTTGATTCGATAGTAGGCGCATTCCTGGCCGGTATAGTACTGAACCGCTATATCCCCAAGTCATCGCCGCTCATGAACCGTCTGGATTTTGTGGGTAACACGCTGTTTGTCCCGCTCTTCCTGCTTGGCACGGGTCTTATGATAGACCTTCAGGGCATGACAGGCAACTGGCTGTTCCTGACCGCATTTGCGGTTCTGTTCATTGTGGGTACATTCGGAAAATGGTTTGCAGCCCTGATCGTTCAGAAAGCCAACGGATTTACAGGCAATGACCGTCGCGTGATATTCGGTCTGAGCGCATCACACGCCGCCGGTGCCCTGGCTATCGCAATGGGAGCCTATGCAGGCGGTCTCATGGACAACACCACCCTGAGCGCCACGGTACTGATTGTGCTGTTCTCATGCATCCTGAGTAACATCATAACTGAGAGAGCGGCCGATGTCCTTCACCAGGACAACATGTCCGATGCATCCGACACCGATTCGCGTCTGATGGTGATGCTTACGGGATCCAACACCCTGCAGGCCCTTATGGACACCGCCATAACCCTATATGACAAGAACAGTCCGGAACTTGTAGGCCTGTATGTCACCATCAACGGCGAGCATGCCCCAAAATACATGCAGGACGGCAAGGGCCGACTTGAGGAGGCATCCAGGATAGCGGCATCGGCCGATGTCCCGTTCATTACGCACAACCGCCTTGGCAACAAC
>CAJOJD010000027.1:27343-56024 GCA_905234745.1 uncultured Bacteroidaceae bacterium
ATGCTGATGGGACTGCCGCTGCGTCACAGCATCGACCTGCCCTATCTGGACAACATCATCAGTCCGCTTAATGACGGGTTCCACGGTCAGATTGTCCTGCAGCGTTTTGTTACGCCAATGAATACCATCAGACGCATCATCGTTCTGGTTCCCGGACCGGTAATTCAGGATGATGCGTTCGAAAAGTGTATGGACAGCATATATCGCATCACGATGGCGATAGGCTGCGCAACCGAGTTCTACGGCAAGGATCAGCCAATATCGGCCGTACTTGGTACAGGACTCAGTTTCTCAAGCGGACGGGTATCATACAACGAAGTCAGTGAGACTGCCGATATGCACTGGGTTATCAGCGGTCTAAGATCGGACCATCTGCTCATAATAGTAGGTCCCCGTGAAAGCGAGAGCCACGCCGGACGTTCATTCCGTCACCTCTACGAGCGTATCCATATGCCGGAGACCGATTTCTCCACCATGCTTCTGTTCCCCGAGACACAGACCGTAAAGGGCAAGGAAGAGGCCACGCTCCGAACAGAGCGTGACTTCCTTAAGATGCTTAGAATGTAGCAACAAACGACCAAAACACTCTGCAACAATGGACAGTTATAGGGATTCATTACAAGCTGATTTATACAGATACGGAGGTAAAAAGCAAGCCGGAAGGTATCTTGCCAGATTCCATAAACTCTTCAGGAAAGCCAGCACCACAAGTAATCCTGTCGTTCTTGCGTGGTACAGGTTCCTTCTGATAAGGCACTCGGCAAAACACCACCTGGAAATAGGTTATAAGTGCAATATAGGCAAGGGACTGTATTTGGGACACAGTTACAATATCACGGTCAATCCGGGTTCAGTCATAGGTGACTGGTGCACACTGAACAAAGGCGTTACGATCGGTCAGGAGAACCGTGGTCCCCGAAAAGGCGCTCCCGTCATTGGAAACAGGGTCTGGATCGGAGCCAACTCAACTGTCGTAGGAAAGATTCAGATCGGTGAAGATGTAATGATAGCCCCAAATTCGTTCGTTAACCGGGACATACCCGCTCACAGTATTGTAATCGGCAATCCTTTCATAATAAAACCCTGCCCCCACGCCACCGAAGGCTATATAACCGTACCGGAATAAAGGCATAAAAAAATGGGTGACTTAAACAGCCACCCATTTTTTTGCATGTCAGTGATTCTTATTTGAAAATCAGCTGGGCGAAGTTGTAAAGACCATACTTCCAAACGGTGAAGTTGTGACCCTCGTTAGGATAGTTGATGAGAGTGCAGGGAATTCCGTTCTCATCGCAGAAAGCCTTGAGCTGTGTGCTGTTGCCGATCAGGCCGTCAGCGCCACCGCATACCATCCACAGAAGCTTGTTCTCCTTCTTAACCTTCTCAACATCAGGAATGAGCTGAGCGGCACGCATTGTATTGGGAGCTGATGAGAAACCGCCAATGTAAGCGAACTTGTCCATATTGCTCAGACCAAAGTTCAGAGACTGGCCGCCACCCATTGACAGACCGGCGATTGCGCGGTGATCCTTGTCAGTGTATACGCTGAAGTTCTTCTCGATGTAAGGGATAAGGCTACCGATAAGGTCCTTGTCAAACTCACCGAAAGCAGCGGCTGAACCCATACCACCCTCACGTGAATCATTCTTGGCGGCACGGCCGTTAGGCATAACTACGATCATATCTGCAACCTTGCCGTCAGCATAAAGGTTATCCATGATGATGTTGGGTACACCACCGTCATTCATCCATTCCCACTCGTCACCACCGATACCGTGGAGCAGGTAGAGAACGCCGAACTTCTTCTTGCCGTCATAGCTGGCAGGAAGATATACATTAGCCTTACGGGTTGTTCCAACTGACTCTGACTGATACTCGATGAGTTTTACAGTACCCTTCTTGATACCGTCACGCTCCTGGTCATAGCCTTCGGGAGCTGCTACATACTCATCAAACTTGACGTCAACCTGCTGACCGCCACCAAAGCCGCCAAAGCCGCCGCCGAAACCGCCGAAACCGCCACCCATCATGGGGAAGTTGGGCTCCTGTGCACTGGCTGCTACTGCTACGAGAGCCAGAGCTACTGTAAATAATACTTTTTTCATCTGATTATAAAATGTAAAATTGGATTCTCAATAATTAATAGGTCGTAAATGGTCCGAAGTTAAACCGGAAGTCAGTGTTTAAAGAACAACGTCTCAAAGAAATTGAGCACTTTCTTGCCAAAATAGAACGGTAGGAACACGAACAGGAAAATCAGCACCGATCCTGGCTTGGAGTAGCCCAGGACGTCACGATATATACCTACGTTGTATTTGATAAGTGACAGCTTTCCGCTGGACACCGACCCTTGGCGCAAACGGTACATAGCCAACGGCTCATGTACTCCGTATGCTACACGGCACTTCTTTATTATCTTGATGTTCAGTCCCCAATCCTGACGTTTACGGATCTCCGGCAGCAGTTCTACACCGACAGCTTTAATATCATACATCATGGTCAGGAAACCGACTGCATTGTCACAGACAATACGCCAATACGGTATGCGGCGTCTGCATTTGACAAGTCCCGTAATGCGGTCATTCTCATCGCAGGTGTAATAACTGGAATAAACCATACCGCAACCCTTCTCTTTCATCAGGGCCACCTGTTTTTCCAGTTTATCGGGACGCCACATGTCATCGCTGTCAAGGAATGCTATATACTGTCCCTTTGCATTCTCAATGGATATATTCCGGGATATTCCGGGGCCGCCGTTCTCCTTAAGACGGATGAGACGTATCCTAGGGTCTTTTGCGGCATATGATTCCACTATGGCAGGACCGTTATCCTTGGAACAGTCATCCGTTATGACCATCTCCCAGTTGGTATAGGTCTGCGCCAGAACAGACTCTATCGTTCTTGCGATAAAGTCCGCGGAATCATACAGTGTTGTTATTATCGAAACAAGACCCTCTGTCATCGCGTCCGCAAAGATAAGTCCCTTTTTTATAACAACTGACCAAAAAGGGATATATTATGCAAATGGGAGCATTTAATTATCAACAGGATTAACAGGATTGTTCCGGAAGATGTATCATCTGTCCTGCACTCTCCAGAAAATCTTCGGTATAGAAATCCATCAATCCTCCCAGAGAGGTAAACGTCATTTCACCGAACACGATCCGGCCGTTCAGATTATACAGATCCACCCTTACGACAGGAAAAGGAGCCGCCAGTTTTTCGGCAACGGCAAGCATCTGCTCCAGATTTGAAGGTTTTGGTATTATGTCGTCTCTCCTGTAATGCTTTGTAAAGACAGAGTATTCCGGATGAGCATTCCAATCCCTGTCATACGTAAGCACATCGGTACCGTTATGGGTCCTGTTGGTGCAGGCCCATATATAGTATGCCTTACCGTTAAAGCACCATACCTTGTAATCGATAAGTGAAGTGGAGTATTTTGCCGATTCGGGGTCATTTGGCAGCAACTCTTCGGCTATGACGCGCGGCTTGATCCTGGAATAATGAGGGTTACCTTCTGACAAACCGTAATCGGCACCCAGCATCTTCTTCAGATACTTTCTGACTGCATCCTGGTCCATCTTGCTCTTGTCTTTGACAATGACGCAATCACCCGATCCATTGGTCGTCTTGAGTATGAAACTGTCCGGAAGGGAATCAAAATCAATGTCATATGCGTCATCCCAGACTCCATAAAGGGTATTCAGGGTATCACCCAGCCCGCACTCCCTGACATAATCACGGACGGCGTACTTATCGGCCAGACGGGACCATTCCGTGGTATCGGTCCGGAGCGACAGATACTGGATCTTTTCGTTCAGGTTCCTGGGGTTGTCCAGATCGATGCGTTTATGGAAACGGAGTCTGTAACGGATCCTTACGATCAGTTCCGGATTCCTCCTTCCTATGGACGATGCAATTCTTTTGATTATATCCTTTATGAACATCTCAATCTGTTGGTTTGTCCATTCCCAACAGGGTTATGAAATCCCTGGTGAGTACTTTGTCAACATTATATTCATTGCTGCGTTCCAACGCATTCTTTCTCATGGGCTCTAGCACCTGCCGGTTCTCAATCACCTCTCTCATGACATCTGTCAGAGCCTTGTTGTCGGCCGTGGGGAATATAACGCCGCACCGGCTGTTGCCGATTATCTCCTGAGCATATCTCCAGTCCGATGCAATTACAGGCAGAGCGGCAATCGCAGCATCAGCTATGACTCCCGGGAATCCCTCGGTGGCATGCATGGTCGGGAAAAGCATGGCGTCATATCCTGCCAACGTTTCATAACCGTCTGCATTATCCAGATTAAGAAAGCCTTTGTAACTTACGTTTTCAAGAGCATTGACCTGATCATGGAAACGCTCTTTTACATCATCGTCAATCCTGCCGTAGAAATCCACCTCAAAACGTTCCTGATATCCGGCTTCATTCAGGTCACGGACTGATTGAAGGATATGAAATATACCCTTGAGTTCCGTCAGCCTGGACAGGAATACGAACCTCACCTTGCCGGTATGAGGTTTGCTGATATCGGGAGTATACAGTACCCGCTTGAAGTTATATAGCCTAACGGTATTGTCTATGCCCAGTTCATGATAAAGGTCCGATACCTTATCGGCCTCAACGACAATACGTTCCAGTTTACGGAACGGATCAGCCTTATATATGCCGTCCTTTATCTTGACCGGAGTGTAGCCTCCTATCATGAAATAATAGATCCTGCTTTTTAGATGCAGCGAGGTGGTCAGGCGGACAAGCCTGTAGGCGCTTACGTTTGAAGTGGAAATAACAATGTTGTCAAATCTGCTAAACAGCAGTTTGCAAAGCACTTCAATCAGAATCAACGGGTTCTTTTTCCAGTTCTGGGTATCGGTATAACTGACTTTTTCCAGTTCCCGGCGGAAGAAATCCAACAGATAGCGGTTCTTGATAGCATCACCAGCCTGTGGATTCCTGGGATAGTCCAAGGCACCGATAAAATACAGACGCTGTTTCATTCTACCACCCTTATTAGTATCAACAAAGGTAGTTATTTTCTATTAACAAAGAAACGGTATTCTATAAATAGTGACAGAGAGTAGACTACCGAACTGGCTATCACGGTAACTATCGCACCGTTCACGTTCCAAAGCCATACAAGCGCCAGAGAGCCTATTATTTTCACGCCTCCGCAGGCAAAACTGCTCTTCATGATACTGCGTCCCTGTCCGTGAGAGCCCAGATACCTGTTTATCATCTCACCTACTCCATGAATGCTGAATCCTATAGCCAGGAATGAGGCGTATCGGGCCACAATTCCGTATGATTCATTATACAGTTTCATGACAGGATGTACAAGTATTATGAAACCTATACAGGTAAGAATCGTTATGAACAGCGTCATCGCAAACACCTTGCCCGGGATACGCTCTTCATGGGCAAAACGCTTGAAGTAAGTCGTGCCCACTATTCCGGGCAGATAAGAGAGAGGCTGTGCAAATGAGAGCGCCAGCGTATAGAAACCTACGTTTGACTTGTCCACATCCATAAAGCCCAAAACCACGCCTGCCAGATAATTGGTGGCCACCATTGCCAGGGAGCCCCAATAAAGCTGTATGCCATAGCTTCTGTTCTCCTCGCGCAGTGAACCGAAAATGGGTTTCAGATCCTTGAAAGAGGGTTTTGTGGAGGCTATTATCATGATAATCACCAATGCGCATATTCCCCAATGCAGCCATATGACAGTCTTGGGCTGAGCCCCGTAACGGCTGAACACGAACAATGCAACGGGTATATAGCACAATACCGGAAGCAATCTGGCCAGAGCCAGCCTGAAAATATGATTGTCTCCCTGGGCTGTAGTATTTATGTAATTGGTCAGAAGCGGATACAGGCAGACCGGAATGGCGCAGAAGAACAGGATCCTGATGGTAGGATTGCCCGTGCACATCAATCCGGACAGGAACGTGATGGTCATCAACAGGGCAACCGCAACCAGCAGCAGGATTATCAATGCTCCACGGATCCTGGCGCTGTATTTACGGTCATAGGACAAAGCCAGCAGACGGCTTCCTGATACGAACCATCCGAACAGGACCACCCACGAGAACAGCTGTATTATATTGAGTACATACCTGACGTTTCCGTATTCTGCAGGCGACAGGAAATCTGTATTCACCTTTGAGGCCACGAAATTCAGGATGGCACCCAAGAATGTCGCCATGTACAATACGATAACCTGTTTCCGGCTTTTCTCCATAGTTGTTCAGATTATGTCAAAAAAAGAACCGTCAATCACAATTGATTTGAAATCATCATATGTGATACTCTCCTTGAATCTGGCTGAAAGCATGAGTTCCGTCACAAGACAGCGGGCCTGGTCCTTATCCAGTCCGTCCTGCATGAAATAGCGCTGGCAGCTCCTGCGACTCAGCATGCGTATCAGAGCGGCGCTTACAGGATTGTAATACTCCCTGACTACCATCAGACGTCCCAGATAATAAAGATAGTCACGCCCCAGTTTGGCTCTGTCGGACATCTTTTTGGCCGATGAACCCACCTTGTGGTAGATGACCGAATCTGTCAGTATTACCATCTTCTCACCTCTCTGTCTCATCCTGTGCGCAAACTCGTAGTCCTCCTCGCCAAAGAAGAATCTCTCGGACAGCAGTTTTCCGTCGGCTTCCAACAGGGAGGCGTCAGCAAACAACGCACATCCGGAGATAAAAGAGACTCTCATCTCTTTGTCATACTTGACATCCTGAACCCGGCAATTCCTGAAACAGCTTTTACGGCTACCGAATACAAGTTTTCCGCCACATGACCATATCAGATCCTTGTCATACCAATACCTGATCATGGGACCGACCACCTTTACATCGGGATGGTCATTCCTGTATTCCTGTATACGCAGCAGGAAATCCGGCTCCACCTCAGTGTCGTTGTTCAGGATCATATATGAATCGGGATTATACCTGGACGCAAACTTTATTGCCTTGTTGTTGCCTGCAGCAAAACCCCAGTTCTTCTCCAGGGCAATGACATCGGTCTTAACGGCAAGGCCAGATGCATAATGGCGTATCTTCTCAAGACTGTCATCGGTGGATCCGTTATCGGCCACTACGACCATGAAATCCCCCTTTGCCTTGTTCAGGGATTCCAGGCATGCGATAGTGTCATCGGCACCGTTCCAGTTTATGAGAATTACAGCTGTCATATGTCAGAATATTATGGCAAAATCCCTAAGGTTCTCCACATAACCCTCCCTCTTGTTGTCCACCTGCGGATTGATCACCGAGTGGTACGGAACAAAAATGTTGTATGCATGAGTATCGGGATACGTATCTGAATCGTCCCTGAGATAATACCGCATATAGTTGAAACTCAGCACGAACACAACCGCCAGGGATACGACAGTTGAGAACTGCTTTATTCTCCAGCTGGCTTCCAGAAGGAAGTCATATAGGGTATTCACAAGGGTCACGATAAAGAACGGGGCGAAATAATTCAGGAAACGTCCGGCTACTCCCAGATATGAAGACAATCCGTAAAAGACCACCATGAAGGATATGTAAGGGACAAAGTCATACTCATCCTCCATAGGATTCCTTTGTCTGAGCCATATGATTCCCAGAACAGGCAGATACTTGACTATCTCATACAGTTTTCCCACTATATTCTTGATATCGGCATCAAAATAGTTGGTTATGACGGTCTCCATCTGATCGCCAAGTGAGAACATTCCCGCAATCAGCGCAGGTATGTTCACAACCAGCGTGAAAGCCACAACGCCGGCAAGCAATATCACTTGAAAGATCCAATTGGGACGTCTGAACACCAAAGGCAGCAGAGGCATGAACAGCATTACTACCGATGAAAAATGTATGAACAGAGCCACGACGCATACCAGATAATACCTGAGCAGTTTCTTCTCCAGGAGTGCATCGGTAGCCCACAAAAGCAGGCAGATGCAAAGGACCTCTCGGAGAATCTCCATGCTGAAATAGCACCAATAGCCTACAAACCAGACCAGTATGGCACTGAAATAGTATCTGGGGCAGTACTTCCTGAAGAAATGAAAGAATGTGACATTCACTATCAGGGCGTGAATTATCTGAAAGCAGGTAAAGCTGTCGTCAATTGAGCGAGGTATTGCAGCAAAGACATACCATAACGGATTGAAACGGGCCGTCTCAAAATCAAAATAGCGCAATTCATCCAACGTGGGATACATGCTGAATTCCGCCATATAGACAAGCGTATCACCGCCCACACGATACCTGAGGCCGGCAACAGCTACAAGAAGGATCATTGATGATACATACCATATCTTCTCTCCTCCTTTCATAGCAAGGATGTCATACCTTATTACAGGTATAAGGAGAAAGAGAAAAAGCAGAATGTAAATCATCACTTACCCGGATCTTTCAGTTTCAGGATAGCTTTGTTTACGGGTTCCTTAAGCAGCACCCATCCTACGGCAATGAAGAATCCCAGAGCCGTATACAGGACAAGAAGGTACAGACGCCTCAATGAAGAGGGTTTGGCTGGTATTGCCGCCGGCTTGATGGTAGTGAATACAGGTGTGTTATGCTGGAGCTTGGCCTGTGACATAAGCAACTGCTGAGCCCACTGTGAATAGAGGGTATTCTTAAGATTCTTCTCATCCTCCAGCCTCTGTTTCTCTATCAGCACGCGCTCCTGCGTCACATTGCGGTTATGATCCACGAAATCAGCATATTCAGCCTGGGCCTTTTCATAATCAGCTTTGGATTCCAGATAGAGTTTCTCCATATACAGGCAATCCTTCTGGGCCTTACGGGTACGGTATTCGACAACCTTCTTTTCAAGTTCCGTCTCGACTGTCTGGGCCATGATGGCTGCAACCTCAGGATCAGGATCCTTGAATGAAAGTGTTATAACCTCGGTCTTCTTGTCAACAAAGACGTTTATCTTGTTGCTGAGACCTTCAATCTGTATAAGTTGGAGTTCAGACAGACGGTACGGGTCATATACGAAAGGATCACCCGTGCCGTTATCCTTCTTTAAAAGCCTTATCAGTTTCTTTATTCCTCTCTTGGGAGCCTTTACTACCTCCGAGAACCAATACTTCTTTTGCAGCTTGGCCTGGTAGTATGAATATGTGGTATCTATGAGACCGTCCGATGTGCTAACCCTGGTATTCATCAGAGAACACATGAACGGCAGTGAATTCACCATATCCGGATACAGCAGAGGATAGATGGCATCGGCCGAAGTACTGAAATCCAAGCCAACCATCGATGCCAGCGAGCCCAGGTTTCCTGAAATGCCCGATGATTCAGAGCTTTCGGGTGAAACCACAATCTCGACGGTATATTCTTTAACCGAAGTAAAAGCCAATACAGCGCCGAATACGAAAGAGACTGCTGTAAAGATAATGATGAATCTCTTTCTCTTAAGGATTCTGGAAAACAGTTCCAGAAGGTCCTGTTCCTTAATGACAGCTTTCTTCTCCTGCACCATAGCGATTATTTTAAGAGACTCATGAGTGCCAATACTACAGTAGCCAATGATGCCGATGTAGAACCTAAGCTCAGGATCTCGGTCGCTGACAGTCCTTCACGTTCGGCACGTGCCGGAACCACAATCTCACAACCCGGCTGAACCAGTTTGCTGGAACGTTTCTTGGCCTTGGCCACGGATCCGTTCATATAGACCACATAAGCCTTGCTCTTCTTGGCTCTCTGGGAATATCCACCGGCCTTTTCTATGTAATACTTAAGGTTCTTGCCCTTGACGTACGGAGTAGTGTTTGAGAACATCACCTCGCCGTTTATCTTTACGGTGTTGGTAAACATAGGCACGATGATGCGGTCTCCGTCACGCAGAACGATATCCGCAGCACCACCCGGTTTCTCGACTGCCTCCTTCAGGTTGATACCCACATCAAAGGTCGTCGTGTTCTCAAGTTTCTCAACAGCTTTGGCAAGTGCGATTGAGTCATTACCTGCAAGAATCTCGGCGATATCCTGCATACGCAGTCTCTCGTCATCGGTCATCTTACGTTCCAGACGGGCTCCTTCCGGATATGCCTCGTTACTGAACTGACCTACCCTGTTCATGATATCGCTCAGGCGCTCATTGTTAGTGGCAAGCGAGTAATAACCGGGGAATGTAACCTCACCCTCAACTATCACACGGCGGTTGACCGAGTAACCCGGACTACGGCGGATATAAACCTCGTCATAGGGTTCCAGACGGAAATCATTGTCCAGAATGGCCAGATTCTCATCAATGCTGAATGTGAATGTCTCGGCCAATGACTCGGCCTTCTCAGTAGCATTCTTGTCACGGTTACGGCGAACCACATCAACCTTTGACAGTGATGCGTCCTCTTTCAGACCACCGGCCTGAAGTATCAGGTCCTCTATGCTGGTGTTGTCCGCATAGCGGTAGTCACCCGGGAACATAACCTCACCATATACGCTGAATGTCTTTACCTCACCTACATCAAACAGGCTTGGTACAAACAATATGTCATTGTTACGCAACTGTACATCCTCTGCAGTACCTTCCAGAAGTCCCTTGATATCTACCGACAGGTTGGTAAGGGTCTTGTCGGGATTCGTACGGCTCAGAAGTGCCCTTGACGGGAAGGCCTCTTCCTTAAGACCTCCGGCAGCCACGACAAGCTGGCGGACAGTAGTGATGTCACCGTCTATCTGGAACTGTCCGGGACGGAATACCGCGCCACGGACCTCGGCCATATTGGCAAATGTAAGCTGGATTGAATCAACATATACAGAGTCACCGTCCATCAGCCTGAAACTCTGCTGCTGCTCCTTTGTGACAGTGAATATCTGACGCTGGAACTCACCCATACGCACCACTCTGACATCCTTACGGTAAGCGTCCGATTCCAGACCGCCGGCATAATCAATAAGGTTGGCAAGAGTCTCATCCTCAGTCATCTCATAAAGCATAGGACGACGTATGCGGCCCTCTATGTCAACCAGAAGCGAATGAGGAGATACTATCACCACGTCATTGTCGTTGAGTCTGATGTCATCCTGAACCTTACCGTTTATAATATAGTCGTACATGTCGACGGTAGCCACCTCCTCGTTCTCACGGTAAAGTTTGATCTTTCTGAGAGAACCAAGGTCGCTCACGCCTCCAGCCATGTATATGGCGTTGAACACCGTAGCGAATGAAGACACCTGATAAGTTCCGGGATACTCCACATCACCCATCACATTGACCAGTATGGAACGGTTCTGTCCCAATGAGAGTTTTATGTTGGAGTTTGAGTTCTCTCCGTCCAGTCCGGAATAGATCTGGCTGAACACCTTCTTAATATATGCATCGGCCTCCTCGACTGTCTTTCCGTTAAGATAGACCGGACCCAGGTCCTCTACCATTATGTTGCCATCCGGGGAGATAACCTGCTGTATCGTGGACTGCGAGGCGCCCCAAATGTCAATTATGACCTCATCACCAGGTCCCAGACGGTAATTCAATGGGGTAGCCAGGTTTGAACTCGGCTCGAATGTCAGGTCACGGTTCTTGAAGATATCATGTCCGTATATCTCTTTCTTCTTGGGCATCAGGGACATCTTGAGCAGATACATTGAATCCACGAACAGGAACATGGACTCATTATAGAGGGTCTGGAGTTTCTCCTTCTCCATCATCTCCTTGTTATTGGTACTCAGCCTGCTCTTAGCCTGATTAGCAGAAGTTGTCTCAGCCGGTCTGACAAGATTGTATGACTCACCCTGTCTTGTCCTGGTACGTGAAGTCTGCTGTGAGCCGCCCTGATCCATCGTATTCCCAAGGAAACCGGTAGACATCTGCTTCTCATACTTTTCGCGCATACGCTGAATCTGCTGCAGCGATACGCCCTTCTTGTTCAGATCATAGACGATCTGTTCCTGTGATACTCCTTTGGCTTGCTGTTCCTGTACATACTCTATAATTTTATCATCCGACATCTGTGCATAGACAGAGATGCCGGATAACATGAACAGCAGAGAAACTAGGAATTTTCTCATATCGAATAACAAAATACAAATCAGTTAGAATTTCTTGCCGCTGACAATTGAGAATACGGTTCTGATGATGATTCCCAGGTCAGTAAAGATGTTGCGGTTGTCAAGATAGTCCAGGTCATACTCAAGACGTCTGAGCATCTTGTCCATTGTATCAGTATAACCGTTGTAGATGGTTGCATATGATGTGATTCCCGGACGCATCTGATAGATGAAACGGTAATCATCGGTTTCGCGGTTGATCTGGTCTATGAAATACTGGCGCTCCGGACGGGGACCGACGAATGACATGTCACCCTTGAGCACGTTCCAAAGCTGCGGGATCTCATCGAGATGATGCGTACGCAGAAAACCTCCGAAAGGAGTGAGATACTTGTTGCGCTCGTTTTCAAGACGGGGAATACCGTCCGATTCGGCATCGGTACGCATTGTACGGAACTTGTAGATGATGAACGGCTTGCCTTTGTAGCCCACTCTCTCCTGCTTGAACAGGATGGGTCCCTTGTCGTAGAAGAGAATCATGGAGAAAACCAGGATAAGCGGAGAAAGGACGATCAGTCCGATAACCGAGAAAACAACATCGAACAGTCTCTTCAGTCCAAGCTGAAAACCGCCCATTGCATCTGAATGCTCCATACGGTATGTGCTACCGTAGCTCTGAATATTGTAATTCAACATCGACTTGCTTTTTTATATATAACGCGCACAAAAAGCAATAATTGTGTAGCATCGCAAAAAAATGTCGTCAATACGTTCCCGAGCATCCGGAATGATGACTAATTTTGCACTCACAAGCACTTTGTGTGCACTATTTCAATTTGGAAAAGACGCGCAAAGTTAATAAATTACTTGTAAAATTTAAGTTTTTGTTATGAAAGCATATGTATTTCCCGGACAGGGTGCCCAGTTCTCGGGCATGGGTAAGGACCTGTTTGACCAGTTTGACTGGGCAAAAGAGTTGTTTGCAGAGGCCGATTCCATACTTGGTTTCAAGATTTCAGACATAATGTTCAGCGGCACCGATGAGGACCTTCGCCGCACCGATATAACCCAGCCGGCAGTGTTCATCCACTCCGTTGCAGTTGCCAAGTCACATGGTGCCGATTTCAAACCGGACATGGTTGCAGGACACTCTCTGGGTGAGTTTTCAGCACTTGTAGCCTGTGGTGCACTCTCATTTGAGAGCGGTCTCAAGCTGGTTTCAAAGCGTGCAAACGCCATGCAGAAATGCTGCGAGAAGGTACCCGGAACAATGGCCGCAATCATCGGCCTTCCCGATGAGAAGATCGAGGCCATCTGCGCAGACCTGAATGCAAAGGGAATGGTAGTAGTTCCCGCAAACTATAACAGCCCCGGACAGGTGGTTATCTCAGGTTCAAAGGAGGCTATCGCAGCCGCATGCCCGCTTATGACCGAGGCCGGTGCCAAGCGTGCCCTTCCGCTCGTGGTAGGCGGCGCTTTCCACTCACCCCTCATGACTCCCGCCAAGGATGAGCTTGCACAGGCCATCAGCGAAACTCAGTTCAACACTCCCATCTGCCCCATCTACCAGAACGTAGATGCAAAACCGCATGTAAACCCCGATGAAATCAAGGCAAATCTGGTAACCCAGCTCAACTCTCCGGTCCGTTGGACACAGAGCGTTCTCAATATGATTGCCGATGGAGCCGAGGAATTCACCGAATGCGGTCCCGGTGCAGTCCTGACAGGACTTATCAAGAGAATCAGAGGCTAAGACCTATGGAAAAGGCCGTCATCTACCAGATATTCACGCGAGTCTGCTGCAACAGCGGCTCAAAGAATGCGCCTGGCGGTGACATCAAGGCCAATGGTTCAGGCAAACTGAACAGTTATACTCCCACCGTACTTGACAGCATCAGGTCGATGGGAGTTACTCATATCTGGTTTACCGGACTCATAGCCCATGCATCATGCACGAGTTACCGGAAATTCGGCATTCCACCGTCACATCCGGGAACAGTCAAAGGCTGCGCAGGATCACCCTATGCCATACGTGATTATTATGACATAGATCCTGACCTGGCAGTGTCCGTTCCCGACCGCATGACCGAGTTCCAGGCTCTGGTGAACCGCGTTCATGCTGCCGGCATGAAATTCATAATGGATTTCGTGCCGAATCACGTCGCACGTGAGTACCGTTCGGTTGCCAAGCCCAAGAATGTGAAAGACTTGGGTGAAACCGATGACAAAGAACTCTCTTTCAGCCCGCAGAACAACTTCTATTACCTGCCCGGGCAGCAACTCTCAGGCGAGCCTGACTGGGGCGGTTACAAGGAGTTCCCGGCACGAGCCACAGGTAATGACAAATTCAGCGCAACTCCTTCATATTCAGATTGGTACGAAACAGTAAAACTGAACTATGGAGTTGATTACATGGCAGGCGGACAGCGTTGTTTCGATCCCGTTCCTGACACCTGGAACAAGATGCTTGACATTCTGCTTTTCTGGGCCGGGAAAGGTATTGACGCATTCCGTTGCGACATGGCCGAGATGGTTCCAGTAGAGTTTTGGGATTGGGCCGTTTCAAGAGTAAAGAAAGCATACAAAAAGATAGTTTTCATCGCCGAAATCTATAACCCCGGATCATATTGGGATTACCTGAACAGAGGCCACTTTGACTACATATACGACAAGGTGGGTCTTTATGACACTCTGAGGGCTGTGACCGAGGGACGTGAATCGGCCACCGCCATAACCCGCTGCTGGCAGCAGAACGGCTACAACGGCCCCCATATGCTGCACTTCATGGAAAACCACGACGAGCAGCGTATTGCATCCCGATTCTTCGCTGAAAAGGCCGAAAAAGGACGTCCGGCAATGATAGTATCGGCCCTCACTGATACCTGTCCAGTAATGGTTTACGCCGGTCAGGAGGTTGGTGAGAAAGGTATGGACCAGGAGGGATTCAGCGGCCTTGACGGACGCACCACAATATTTGATTACTGGGCCCCCGATACACTTACCCGCCTGTACAATGACGGTAACTGGAACGATGACAGACTCACGGACAGCGAGCGTGAACTTAGGCACTTCTACTCCACTCTGCTGCGTCTGTGCAATAAGGAAAAGGCCATCCGTGAAGGAAAATTCTTTGACCTGATGTATGATCCGCACCGCCAGTACGCATTCCTGCGCTCCGACGGAAAAGAAGCCATCCTTATAGTAACAAACTTTACAGATCAACCCCTTTACACTGCAGTAAATATCCCGCAGCACGCGTTTGATTACATGGAGTTAAAGGAGAAAGACGGTGTCAGAGTCAAGGATCTGCTCTCAGGACAAACCTTCCAGACAAACATCCATCCCGACTCCCCCATCCGCATCACCATACCCGCCCAATCGGGCATAATCCTGAAATGGAAATAATTAAAAAAGCCTCGCGGGTTCCGCGAGGCTTTTTGTTTACTTGAAGCTGTCCCAACTCTTGATTGGAATATCGTTGATATCTACCGTACAGAACGCGTTAATAAATGAACTAGCGAGTCTTGCGTTGGTAATCAGCGGGATGTTCAGGTCAATGGCGGCACGGCGGATCTTGTATCCGTTGGTGAGCTCATGCTGAGTCAGATCCTTAGGTATGTTCACTACCATATCAATCTGCTTGTTGTGCAGCATATCGAGAGCCTGCGGCTGCTGTCCCTCCTCACTGGGCCAGAATACGCGGGTATTCTTGATACCGTTCTCCTCAAGATACTTTGACGTACCTCCGGTGGCAAACAGGTTGTAACCGTTTGAAACCAGCATCTTGGCTGCATCCAGCATGGCTGCCTTCTGCTTGGCTGTACCGGTTGAGAGCAGTATGTTCTTCTTGGGGATGCGGTAACCGACTGAGAGCATTGACTCCAGGATAGCGTAGCGCTGGTCATCACCCAGGCAGCCTACCTCACCGGTCGATGCCATATCTACACCCAGTACGGGATCGGCCTTCTGCAGACGGTTGAATGAGAACTGTGAAGCCTTGATACCAACGTAGTCGATATCGAACAGGCTCTTCTCGGGTGCCTCGACAGGTATGCCAAGCATGATCTTGGTAGCTATCTCAATAAGGTTGATCTTGAGCACCTTGCTTACGAACGGGAATGAACGTGAAGCACGCAGGTTACACTCAATTACCTTGATATCGTTCTCACGGGCCAGATACTGGATATTGAACGGTCCGCTTATATGCAGCTCTTTGGCAATCTGACGGCTGATGCGCTTGATACGCTTAACTGTCTCAACATAAAGTTTCTGCGGCGGGAACTGGATGGTAGCGTCACCTGAGTGTACACCGGCAAATTCAATGTGCTCGCTGATGGCGTAAGCAATGATTTCACCGTCCTTGGCAACGGCATCCATCTCTACCTCCTTGGCGTTCTCGATAAAGCGGCTTACTACAACCGGATGCTCCTTTGATACCTCGGCAGCCAGCTGCAGGAATCTCTCCAGCTCCTCCTGGTTACTGCAAACGTTCATGGCAGCACCTGAGAGCACGTATGAAGGACGTACCAGAACCGGGAATCCAACCTTCTCGATGAACTTGCCTATCTCCTTCATAGAGGTTAGCTCGCTCCACTCAGGCTGGTCTACGCCGATGCGGTCAAGCATGGCTGAGAACTTCTCGCGGTCCTCGGCATTATCGATATCCTTGGCGCTGGTACCCAGGATAGGCACGTTCATTGCGTCAAGCTTCATGGCCAGGTTGTTGGGGATCTGTCCGCCGGTTGATACAATCACACCGTAGGGATTCTCCAGTTCTATGATATCCATGACGCGCTCAAATGTGAGCTCGTCAAAGAACAGACGGTCTGTAACATCGTAGTCGGTACTTACTGTCTCAGGGTTGCAGTTGATAACGATATTGCGGTAACCCTCCTTACGTACGGTATTAAGGGCCTGAACGCCGCACCAGTCAAACTCAACCGATGAACCTATGCGGTATGCACCTGAGCCGATTACTATGATAGACTTCTTGTCATCAAAGAAAGGTATATCGTGAGCGCAGCCGTTATAAGTCATGTACAGGTAGTTCTCCTTGGCCTGATACTCACCGCCCAGTGTATCAATCTGCTTAACATAAGGAACAATGCCTAAGCTCTTACGCTTGTTACGTACTGCCAGCAGGCTGGCCTGTGAGCCCAGTTTCTTCTCCTCACCTATAGCGCGTGCAATCTGGAAATCGCTGAATCCCATCTTCTTGGCCTTGCGCAGCAGGTCCTCGGTCAGAGCCTCAACGCCCTTAACCTTGTGGAGCAGCTTTGATACGTCGTGAATGCCCTTCAGACGGTTCAGGAACCACTTGTCAATCTTGGTAAGTTCATAGATACGGTCAATGCTGTAGCCCTCGCTGAATGCCTGGCTGATGGCGAACAGACGCTTATCGGTAGGCTCCTTGAGTGCCTTGTCCAGATCGGCAAACTTGATGCTCTTGTTCTCCACGAATCCGTGCATGCCCTGACCTATCATACGGATACCCTTCTGGATAACCTCCTCAAAGCTGCGGCCTATTGACATAACCTCACCTACAGACTTCATTGATGAGCCTATCTCACGATCTACACCGTGGAACTTGCTCAGATCCCAGCGCGGAATCTTGCAGACAACATAGTCAACAGACGGCTCAAAGAAATCGGTAGTATCCTTGGTAATGGAGTTCTTGAGTTCATAAAGGTTGTATCCCAGGCCCAGCTTGCAGGCCACGAATGCCAGAGGATAACCGGTAGCCTTTGATGCCAGGGCCGATGAGCGGCTCAGGCGGGCGTTAACCTCAATAACGCGGTAATCCTCGCTCTGGGGATCGAATGCAAACTGGATGTTGCACTCACCTACTATACCCACGTGGCGGGCTATACGGATGGTCAGTTCCTCCAGTTTCTGCACCTCGTGATGAGTAAGTGTCTGTGTAGGAGCAACCACGATACTCTCGCCGGTATGTATGCCCAGCGGGTCAAAGTTCTCCATTGAGCAGACTATGATTGAGTTGCCGCTCTTATCGTTCACGCACTCAAACTCTATCTCCTTCCAGCCCTTGAGGCTCTTCTCAACCAGAATCTGCGGTGAGAATGAGAATGACTTCTCGGCCAGCTTGTTGAGTTCCTCCTCATTGTCGCAGAAACCTGAACCCAGACCGCCCAGAGCGTATGCTGAACGAATGACAACCGGGTAGCCCAGTTCACGTGCAGCTGCGCGTGCATCGTCCATGGTCTCAACGGCGTGACTCTTGATGGTCTGTACGCCTATCTCATCCAGACGCTTGATAAAGAGGTCACGGTCCTCGGTATCCATGATGGCCTTGACCTGGGTACCCAGCACCTTAACCTTATACTTGGCCAGAACACCGCTCTGCTCCAGGGCCACACCGCAGTTAAGCGCGGTCTGACCGCCAAACGCCAGCAGGATTGCATCGGGACGCTCCTTGGCAATAACCTTCTCTACAAAGAACGGGGTTACGGGATAGAAATAAACTCTGTCAGCAACACCCTCGCTGGTCTGTACCGTAGCAATGTTGGGGTTGATAAGGATGGTCTCTATACCCTCCTCCTTCAGGGCCTTAAGAGCCTGCGAACCGGAGTAATCAAACTCGCCTGCCTCACCTATCTTGAGTGCGCCCGATCCAAGCAGCAGCACTTTCTTGTATTTCTTCAATGCCATATCCTAAAGGTGTTAGAGTTTTGAAACAAAATCATCATAAATAAACTCAGCATCAGTACGCACCTGATCTGACTCCGAGTGGAACATCACGCCAACCCAAGGTTTGCGTGTGTTGTAGATACCCTCAACGGAATCATCGTTCAGGTTCTTCAGGTATACCTTCCACTGACCTACTACAGAATCCTCACGGATGGCGTAGTTGTGGTTCTGGGTGGTAATGTAGCAACGGTCCGTACCTGCCAGGATAACCGGCTGGTTCTGACTGTGGTGACCGAACTTGAGCTTGTATGTATCCATACCGCCGGCAAGACCCAGCAGCAGGCAACCTATACCTATACCAAGGATGGGCTTATCGGTCTTGGACATGAACTTCTGCAAACGTGTTACAACCTCGCTGCAGTAGCTGGGGTTACCCGGGCCGTCCGATATCACCAGACCGTCAAACTGCATCTTGGTGTAGTCATAGTTCCAGGGCACGCGAACCACTGTGAGGTCCTCGTTGATGAGGCAGCGTACTATACCGGCCTTTACGCCGCAGTCAACCAGTACTATGGTCTTGGATGCACCTTCATTGTAGGTAATGGGCTTCTCGCAAGAAACCTCAGGCAGCATATTGGTGTATGCGTACTCTTCGGGCTTCTTCATGCCGTCAAACAGTATCTTGGCGGTCATGCTGCCGTGATTGCGGATGTGCTTGGTAATTTCACGGGTATCGACCCCTTCTATACCAACCACCTTCTCACGTTTCATCCAGGCGTCAAGTGACTCCTTGGCGTTCCAGTGGCTGTAGAAATCACTCTTGTCGCTTACTATCAGGGCGCGTGCCTGAGCATGACTGCTCTCTGCATTTGTGGGCAGTCCGAACTCATCAGCCGTCATGGGCTGAATTCCATAGTTACCAATGACCGGATAGGTCATTACAATCAACTGGCCGCGCGATGCAGGCTCAGTCAGCAATCGGATAACCGGCCATAGCGGTGTTGAACACAAGCTCTCCGCTCACCGGATGCTCGTATCCGAATGACTCACCCTTAAAGCAGGTGCCGTCGGCCAAAATCAATGATACTGTCATTTGTATATTGTTAAAGTTTCAATTTTCAATTTTCAATTTTCAATTTGAAAAAAAAAGGAGAAACTGTAAAAAACAATTCCTCCTTCTAAAAAATATTTCTTTCGGAAACATTATCCCCACCGGTCTGCTTATGCTTTGGTGAGCAACTTATATTTCCTCCTATTCTTTGCATGCCGCAAAGTTACGGCTTTTTCATCAATCTACATTAACCCAATGAATAAGTTATCAACAATTAACACTAAGAGCAGAGGGGCAAATTGGGGACGGTTCTTTTTTTGCCCTCGGAAAAGGGCAAAAAAAGAACCGTCCCCAATTTGCCCCAATTTGCCCACTTTACAGCGGTTTGTAATCGAAGGATACAAGGGTGGCATCGCCGTCCAGGAAGTATGCGGGACGGAGGGCAAAGAAGCCCTTGTAGTAGTTGTGGTGGTATGAGGAGACTGCGGTCTCACCGTAGAATACCTTCCAGTTCTCACCGTCGGTGCTCGTCCAGACTTTAGCTGTGTTGCGGTCATTCAGAATCCTGACATAGAAATCAGGACCGATGCTCTCTACTGCACCCAGGTTGGCTTCCTCATTATAGAAGAGGTAGAGTCCGGCGCGGCCCTCGGCACCGATCTTGAAATGAGCGGTGATCTCATACTTCTCATCAACGGCTGTGGTGGTCATCAGAGTGCCGCCGTTAAAGCCGGGCTCCCACTTGGCCCACATAAGCGGATTCTCGTAGTGACGCAGATAGTCGTAGTCCTGCAGACCTCCGTTCTTCCACTTGGCGCCGTTCTTCTGTGCCAGTACAGGCCAACCGTCTTTGGTCCACTTTACGCTCTCAATGATGGTGCTGCGACCCAGTGTATGGAAACCGTTACGGTATGCGTGATATACTATATACCAGTTGCCTTCGGGATCGTCAATCAGAGTGCCGTGGCCCTTTGACCACCAGAGTTCATCGGCTGTGTATGTATGTACCAGAGGATTGTAGGGACTGTTCTCCCAGGGACCTGTTACTGACTTGCTGCGGGCTACAACACACATATGGCTGGTGGGAGGTCCTGCTGTGCCACCCTCAGCACTTACCAGATAGTAGTATTCTCCGCGTTTTACAATCTTTGGTGACTCAAGCCACATGCCCTCGGTCTCCCACTCCTCGGGATATTGCCAGGGATCGTATACCTTCTGGTTGCGGCCTGTTATGCTCAAACCATCGGCAGAAAGCGGAGCCACGTGACGATCGTTGGTATAGAGGTAGCGGTTGCCTTGCTCATCCATTGCATGACCGGGATCGATTCCGCTTACACGCAGTTTGACTGGCTCGCTCCATGGGCCTTCCATCTTATCGGCCGTAACCACAAAGTTCTCACCGCTGCTGGTGGGATAATAGATGTAGTATTTTCCGTTTACCTTGCAAAGATCAGGGGCATAGATTGAATAGTCCTGTCCCTGTACCGCACGTGCTATGGGCTCCCAATGCAGAAGGTCTGTAGAGTGCCAGATAAGCAATCCGGGATAGTAGGTGAAGTTGGAATGGGTCATGTAGTAATCATTACCGTCACGCAGGATGGTAGGATCTGGATAATCACCAGGGAAGATGCACACCTTGATGTTCTTCTTCCCGCAGCCTGCCATAAGCAAAGACAATGCGGCCACAGCCATAACAAGATACTTTTTCATAATATATTCAGGTTAGTTTTTACTCTCTATGGGATTGGCATAAATGCCCAGGAAAATGTCACCCAATGCAGGATCGTCACTGTATTTGTTCAGTTCCGCCATGTGAGCCGTAAAGGCATCGTACTCATCCTTTGTGTATCGGTCCGAATAATGGGTGTTGCCATAGCGCAGGTCATGTGCTATGTATGAATTGGGGAACAGATGAAAGTCTCCGCATATGCGCTTGTCTATTATCTGGGCCACTTCACGATGGAACTGTACATTGGGAACGTCACTCAAAGCCTCCAACTCCTCGCGGCGTATAGGATCACAAATCTGGAAGTGTACCCTGCCCTTGTCCTGCATTATTCCTGTCAGAATGCTGTTCAGGTCCTCACCGGGCTTCTTTATGTATGGCTCACCGTTGCGGGATTCATACAGCTCAAGAGCCTTGAGGATATCACAAGACTCCCATTCATATGAGACCGATACGGGAACGATATTCAGCTCATCCAGTGCATCGACACGGTCCTTGGGACCGCTCATTCCGAACATCTTTATCACGCCCTGGTCCGTACGGTCTATGCCGTCCTTGGTACGGCCGTTGCGCTGGGCAATCCATACAGACTGGTTCTTCTCAGTGATAGCGTAGCGGATATATTCTGAAAGGTGGACCGATGTGGTGTAGAGTTCACGCGGGTTACGGCCGCGGTCCACACGGAACATCTTGTTGCTCTTGCCTATATCGACCACAAGTTCACCCTGCATCAGATTTGAGCCGAATGTAATCTCACCCGTATCATGACCTTCAAGATGCAGCGCATACATGAGTATACATGAATCCAGGACTATGTCCCTGTGATTGCTGACATACAGATAGCGCTTGGACGGATCCAGTTTCTCTACACCTCCAAGAGTGAATTCCGTGATTGTTCCCTCTATTACCTGCTGGTTCATGGGAACCATGGCGCCAAGCTGGAAATCATATATTGTCTTGTAACCACGTACCTGTTCGGCAGCCTGTTCAACAGTCAGTTCAGGATAGACAAACTGAGCCACCAGAGGGAACGAGCGGTTGGAAGCAATGCGCTGCATCGCTGCCGGAATCTCCTCGTCGCGGTACGGACGGATATCATCAAACTTATGATAATCTGTCATTTTCTTTGGTCTATGAATTTGACGGGTTTACGGCCGGTTGGCGGATAGTTTATCTCGTGTATCTCATCCACGGGGCATATCTCAATCTCCGGGGCCACACGGATGCGTGAACGGAAACTGTCCTTGAGTTCCTTTACGACATCGAATCCAGGATCGTGTTTGAGGCCTATCTTGACCAGCACGTCATCTGTTCCGGCTTTGCTGTTACGTACTATGACAACGTAGTTCTCAACGTAATCAGTATTGTCCAATACATCGTTGATGGCCGGCGGATAAAGTGTGGTACCCTTAAGCTTGATCATATTGTTCTTGCGGCCCAGCAGCGGAGACAGTCTGTATGACCATCGGCCGCAACGGCACTGCTCCACATGCTTGCAGGCTATATCACCGGTGCGGAAACGCAACAGAGGCATGCCCTCAACGCCAAGTGTGGTTACAACCACCTCACCGGGCAGACCGTCGGCCACGGGCATTCCGTCATCGCCTATTATCTCTACAATGATAAGTTCAGGATGCACATGTCCGCCCATACCGTACTCGCACTCGCTGAACGTGGCCCCCATTTCGGTCGATGAATATGTGGCAAAAAGTTGAACCTGAGGCCATTTCTCATGAATCTGACGGCCAAGTAGGTTAAGCTCAAAATTCTGGTCACGCAATCCCTCGCCTATGCCGATGATGCGGCGTATGCTGCTGGAGCGGTAGTCTATATCGTGAGCCTCGGCGTATTCAATCAGTTTTAGTATGAATGACGGTACGCACATTATGGCATCGGGATGGAAACGGCGTATGGTATCCCACTGGAGTTCGGGGATACCGTTACCCACGCGAATAACACCCGCTCCCATCTCACGGAGTCCCAGGAAATATGCCATACCTGCCATGAAACGCTTATCGAGTGTGGTCATCAGTTGTACTACGCTGTCGGCGGTAAGCCCGGCGCATGTAAATGACTTCTTCTCATTGTAAGCCAGTCGCTGCAGGTCCTTCTCGGTACAACCGAACAGCACCGGATCACCCAGTGTACCGGATGTGGTTATGTAGTCAATTATCTTTGTCTTGGGGACGCAGCAGAAATCGTCATTGTACAGTTGAAGGTCCTTCTTCTCGGTAAAAGGAATGCGGGTAAGGTCCTCCAGATGAACAATCTTGTTGATGTTTATGCCATAGCTGTCAAACAGTCTCCTGTAGTAGGGAGAGTTCTTCTTGAGATAAACCAGATGCTTTTGTAGCAACTCCTCCTGGAACTGCTTTATCTGTTCAGGTGATGAAAACTCTATGTCATTCATACAACTCACTCAACCAAATAAGAAATTCGTCCTTCCATTTACGGCATTCAGGCGATCCGTATACCTCACTCACGCCGAAACCGTGTTTGCCTGTCTCGTACAGGATATACTTGTGACTGACACCTGCTTCAGTCAGAGCTTTGTCCAAAATTACTGAATTATGCCAATCTACAACAGGATCGTCCTTACAATTTATCAAAAACACGGGCGGACAGCCCTTGGGGATGTTCTCCTCTATTGACATCGCATCCCTTTTTTCACTGCTGTAAACGCCCCACTCTCCAAGCAGTCCACGACGTGAACGCCTATGGGCATATTCACCGTTCATGGTGACTACGGGATAGATGGCACCCACGAAATCGGGCCTGAGAGATACCTGAGAGGGACCTTCCGGCAGATTGGTATAATCAGTGTCACTGAAACAGGCCGATGACAACGCCAGATGTCCTCCGGCCGAAAATCCCATAACACCTACACGGTTCGGGTCGATTCCCATTTCATCAGCATTTTCACGCACATAACGGATCGTCCTTTGTATGTCACATATCATATCCGGGTGTCTGCGGCCACGGAACAGGAAACGGTAATGCCATATGCATGAACCTAGTCCTGCGGTACGGTACTGCAACAGCACGGCGTTTATACCGTTTTCACGAAGCCATTCAGCCACCTCAATACCCTCACCCTTGACATCCAGCCAATGGTAACTGCCGCCTGGACATACTATTACAGTCGGTGCGTTACGGCTGTCATCTGCCATATAAGGGGTAAGCATCACCTCATCGGCATGCTTTTCCAGATCAGCCCAAGGAGTAATTGTCTTACTGCTCGGGATGAGGACGGCCAGAAAAGTGAAAAACAGGCTTGTCAGCATTACTTACCCAGCAGTTTGAGCAATTCCTCCCTGTCCAGCTGGCGGTATTTGTGCTGCGGATCAGCGTCAAAGTTCACCTCAAAATACTCCTCGTCATAAAATGAGAGTTTGGAGTTGGTGTTGGGATTGCACTCCACATATACGATATCGGACAGTTTAAGGCCTTTAGCCTCACAGATCTGGTCAGCCAGTTTCTGTCCGGCATAGGTAACTGATGTACCGGGATTATCCTGATACAGTTCTGTCACGATAACGTATTTCTTGCCTTCATGTTCACGGATCTTGAGTCCGCAGGCCGATGGCATATCCCATTCACCAAGATATTCAAATATTTCGTCGTAGTAATCAGGAGATACTTTCATGATTTACGGTTTTAATGTTACGTACCACGTCTTTTCCGAACGACTTGTTGGCGAGTCGGCGGTCACGCGGACGGTATGTACCCTCTTCCATCTCACGCAGTGCCACGTTGCAGAACAGACGGAACATCTTCTGCTCCTGGCTCTCATCGGCATAGAAACTCTTCCATGCATAATCATAGAGTTCCTGCAGACGCTCCGGACTCATATGCTTGGGCTGGAACACCACCTGACCGGCATTGTAATGGTTCCAGTCAAAATCAAAGATACGTCCCTGACGCAGCAGGTCGTCATATCCCTTGGTGTGCGGGAACGGAGTCATTACGGTAAACTCGGCCAGATCCAGGTCTATCTCACCCAGGAAATCAATCAGACGCTTAATGTCATCCTCGGTCTGGTTGTCAAGTCCCAGCAGGATCGTACCCTCAACGCCAATGCCATAGTCGTGATAGCGCTTTACACGCTCCTTGATGTAGTCCGATGTATCATAAACGGCCTGATACACATACCATGCGCCTGCCTTGGCGGCCAGATCCAGTACCTCAGGGTCATCCTCGATGGTATGGCTTATCCATTTCTTCTTGAGCGGGGCAATGGCGGTAAAGAGCTCTTTCTCCCACTCCTTGTTCTGTGCAAGAGAGTTATCTACAATAAACAGGCGGTTGTTCTCAATGGCAGCCATGTCCTCGACCACCTTGTCGATTGGACGCGGACGGAACTTGCGGCCTCCCAGATAAGATACGGCGCAAGGATAGCAGCTAAAGCGGCATCCACGGCTGGCATGGAACAGGTCCACCATCTGCACGCCCTTGTGGTTATAGAGTTCACGTTTGTACAGGTCACGACGGCACGGGCCTACCGACTCGATCGGAGGCAGGTTACCCATATAGTTGTAGAACTTGCGGAGTTTGCCGTTCACCCAGTCCTGCATTACCTCCTCCATGCGGCCCTCGGACTCGCCCAGGAACACGCAATCCACATGCTTTACCATATCCTCGGCATGCAGCATGGTCGATATACCTCCGGCCATAACCAGTTTGCCGCGCTTGTGATACTCATCAGCTATCTCCCAACCGCGTTTGACCTGCGTGCTGAGCATCATTGACAGAGCAACGCCGTCACACTCCTCCTCAAAGTCTATTGCCTCGACATTCTCATCGGTAAAAGTCACGTCAACCCACTCAGGCAGGGTTGCAGCAAATGCCACCGGGCCGTGAGGCGGAAGATTGAACGTAGTCTGACCTTTCAGTTTCTGCCATTTGGGATAGATGAGCTTGAGCTTGAAAGTCTTCATTTTGTCCTTTATATCTTACTTGTTTGATAATTCTCTTTTAATTCCGTCCAGAACGGATTCATCTGCAAATATAGTCTGAATGGTCTCAATTGCAGTCATCGGAACGCCTCCAATTCCATGCATATTCACATTTTGTCCCGTAAGAAGCAGGTTTTTCACCTTGGTCCGTATGGGAATCAGGGACGATGCTATGTCAGTGCTGTCCTTGAAAAGGCCGTAAGCGCCAGCCCTGCGGGTTCCCATCCAGTCACGGAATGTGAGCGGTGATGAGGCGAATATCTCATCGGCACACTCCCTGATTCCCGGGAAACGCTTCTCGACCAATGCCAGGACTCTGTCGGTACGCTCCCTCTTCCAGGCCTCATATGCATCGCCGCGATGTCCCGAGCGGGTATTCTCCCACTCCTTTACCTCATCAAAGTCCATCAGGCAGTATGCAGTCAGATGTGACGCCCAGCCGTCCTTACCCTCGCCACAGAAACAGTTAACGCCGTGAGGCCACTCTGAAACATCATATCGGGCCATCTTCCAGGCATTCTCCATACTGTCCACAATCGAGACCGGATGCCCGGGGAAACGAACCGTTCCCGGTTTCAGTTTCATATATACCTTGAAGGCCGATGCCGTATCAGGAATGCTATCAATGCGGTTACGGTAACCCGTCGTGAACGCCTTGCCCTCAATAAGCGGGAACAAAGATGCCGGATGGATATCGGATATATACCAGTCGCCTCGGTACTCACGGCCTTCAGTATCAACTACACACTCCACATTCAGGTCCGATACACGTACGGATGCCACCTGGCAGCGTGTCAGCACACGGCCGCCGGCAGCCTCAATCACGCTCTTGAGTGCATCGGCCAACTGTCCCGAACCGCCCTCAAACCAGCAGGGGTTCTCCATGAACAGAGCCGATATCATTATGTGGATATATGCCGGAGAATGTCCCGGAATGCCACTGTACAAGGGGTTTACCGATGCCAGCACGGCACGGAGTTCAGGATCACTGATGTATTTGGCTATGAAGGCATCGGCCGGCATGAAGAACTCGTCGGAATGGTCACCAACGCCGCTCATGCTCTCCAGATAGAAGAGTTTCTCCTCGTGTGATACGCGGAACACGGCATCCACGTAACGGCGTATGTTATCCTTCTGGGCGGGGAACTTGTCCGTAAGATAGCCTATGAACGCATCCCTGCCGGCAGGAAGGTCATATGTGCGGCCGCTGTCAGCGTATGTCACGCTCAACATCATGTCTGCGGGACGTACGCGGAGCCTGTCCATTATGCCCAAATAGCGGCACAGGCTGTTCAGGATGCCTCCTTCGTTGAAACCGCCCGCCACATGCATACCGGTTTCATATACCTCGCCTCCACGTGCGAATGTCTGCAATCCGCCGCCTATAGTGTTGTTCTTCTCAAGTACGGTCACCCTTACCCCACGCCTGGCCAAGAGAGCTCCGCAGAACAATCCGCCCATTCCTGCACCTATTATCACCGCCTCCATAGTCAACTCTCAAGTTTTTTACACAGATCGGTGTACCACTCCTGATAGAACTTGTGGAATGTCTTGGTACGTTCTCTTGCATCGGCTCCCCAACTAAGGTCATCGGGGGCAACGCGCTTGCCTATGGTTACGGTAATATGTCCGGGACGCAGCATGAACTCCTCCTTGGGCAAAGCATAGCCCACTCCGTTCAGACATACAGGCAGTATGTCAAGACCCAGTTCCTGTGCCAGATGGAATGCGCCCTTATGGAAACGCAGTATGGAACAGTCGGCCGACCGCGTACCCTCGGGGAATACCAGTATGGAGTAACCACGCTCCACAAGACTGCGGAACTGCGGCATATAATCCTCAATGCCCTCGGCTGCGGGTACAAACTCGGCACGACGTATCAGAGCCCCGTAGATGGGATTGCGCCATACCCAGTCATTGGTAACCACAATCATCTTGGGCGTGAGCATCATAAGACACATCAGGTCCAGATGTGACTGGTGGTTGCTTATTATCACGGCGGGCTTGCTGAATGTCTCGCCCACGCTGTTGTTCAGAGTGAACTTAACTGCCGGAACACGGCGAATAACCAGATTTGCAAACCTGTAAAGCAGATTGTGCAGGAAACGGTCCTTCCACTCCCGCTTTCGGCCGATGAATATAATCAGCACCACAGGAGTGCATACAATGACTGACAGTATCAGGAATCCGAACGCCCACGCGCTGCGAAGCAAACGCATTATGGTAACCGGCATCACACGGTTCCTGCCACCCTTCATGGTCATCCAGCGGAACAGCCACTCAGGCAGGAAATGGGCCATG
>CAJOJD010000028.1 GCA_905234745.1 uncultured Bacteroidaceae bacterium
CGGTCTCGTCAATGTGCAGGGCACGCAGCACGTTCTCTGCAATGAACCGTGCATCGGCCGCTGTAGTTCTCCTGAGTGTAATCATACTGCAAAGATAGGGCGTTGCAAAAACGTTGCAAAAAAAATGCAACGGCAATGCAACGCGGATTGATTGGAGTGGGCTGGGACCGGGGCATACATTTGCAGCAGAAACGATAAAACTCACGGATATGAAAAAAATGGTTTTTGCATTTGTTTTGTTACTGGGAACTGTTATTGCAATGGCTCAGGAAAAGCAGTCAATAACAATTCAGGTTGAGGATGTGGAGATAGCCAAGGATTGTCTTCCTGTAAAAACTGGCGCTGACCTGGGTTGCAAGTGGGCTGATGGAGGTCCTTATCTGGGCTCCAGTTTTGCCGACAAGTCACTGGTTGATGGTGATGAAAATGCATTCTTCTCGATGGTATGTCTGGCATATGCCCAGCATCGGCCAATAGTCCTGTCACCCGATATCATGTGGATTTTAATCTGCAACGGATACTCTCAGTATGTAAACCGTGATCCGGAAAAGTTCCGTCAGTATCTGGTAGGCCATGAGGGAAAAGAGACGCTTATGATAAAGACTACCCTCGAAACGACTACGGCGCAGAAGGTTGAGAAATTTGCAGAATTGATTGCAAAGGAGACCAAAGGTGATGTCGCCGAACTCATGACCTGTAACTTCTCTACAACAGGAATGATAGAGAGGATGGTATCACAGATTACACTTATGGAGACAGTAAAGGAGTACTTTGATTTCCTGGAGGGTCTTGTAGGGTGTGGTATTCCCAGCGTGACGCTTGAGGGTACTCCCGATGATTGGCGCCTTCTGCGTGAAAAGACCAGGAAGCTGGGTGAATTCGGAGTAAAGACATGGACAGATAAGTTGGACCCCATTCTCAATGAGTTTGTTCTGGCAGCCGAAGGTCAGATTAACCTTGAGTTCTGGTGTGATATGGCCATTAAGGGCCGCCCCTGGAACTTCCAACTTAAAGGCGGCGGCGGATGCCTTGATCTTTCATATGGTCCGACTCTGTTTACCGGATGGTTCCTGGAATTCATTCCTTTTGATGATAGGGGAGAGCGTCCGTCAGCTATACCTTATGGACATAAACTGCCTCCACTTATGACAAGCGTTCCCGTCATTCAATACGTAGAGGATGATATGGGTAACTGCATCGGCATAAACGCTTTGGATCTGCGCGGAGGAATAGTGGGCCTGGCACAGGATACGGCAACTATGGCTCTTAGGCCAGAGATAGGCTGGTTGGTGAGGAATGATCCCAAAATGGATTTTGATGAGACCGATGTCCGCGCTAAGATTCAGCAGGCCAAGAGTATGGGCGATGGTGATGTGGTAATCAAAGAGGAGATAAAGAAGCGCGTAAGACCTGAAATCACATCAACGGTTCAGGTTTCAGGTAAGAAGCCAAAAGCCGGTGATATAATCTATGGCACTGTTCAGGATGCCGAAGGGCCCATGATGATGGTTAACATAACTGAGAGGGATGCAACGGAACGAATTGTAGCACATTGCATTACCGATATTGAAGGCAATTTCTCCTTTAAACTGGTCAATCCGGCTGATTATCTGGAAATAACATATGTAGGATATGAAAAGATAAAGACAGGTTTTACGGGCACGCAGTTTACAATAACAATGGTAGTAAATGAAGATCTGCCAAGAGTGGAAATTGTAAGTGATCGTGTTCAAGAAACTCCCGGTATTCCTATTCCTCTTCGTTAAGCTTTTCCATTCTGAGGGTAAGATTGGTGATTGATAAATAGGTTTGTTGAAAAGTAGTACCATTGGGGTCTGTCCCCAATGGTACTCTTTTTGTATCTTCGCAAATAATAATGTACAGGCGCGTATGGTACTCAACTGGATTTGGATTTCGTTCTTTCTTATAGCTTTTGTGGTGGCTGTGATACAGCTTTGCATGGGTAATGCGGGCGTGTTTCAGGATATAATGGACTCAACGTTCTCATCGGCCAAGACGGGCTTTGAGATATCACTTGGACTGACAGGTGTGCTGTCTCTGTGGCTGGGTATCATGAAGATTGGCGAGAAGGGTGGCCTGGTGAATACTTTCGCCCGATGGCTGAGCCCCGTGTTCTCACGCCTGTTCCCCGACCTGCCCAAGAATGACCCTGCCTACGGACATATATTCATGAACGTTGCAGCCAATATGCTGGGACTGGACAATGCCGCTACTCCCATGGGACTTAAGGCGATGGAGCGCATGCAGGAACTGAACAAGACCAAGGATGTGGCATCAAATCCCATGATCATGTTCCTGGTGCTCAATACATCGGGCCTGACCATCATTCCGGTAAGCGTACTGGTGTACCGAGCACAGATGGGTGCCGCTCAGCCGGCCGATGTATTCATCCCGATCCTGCTGGCCACATTCTTCTCTACTCTGGTGGGTCTGCTTGTTACCTGCTTTATCCAGAAGATTCATTTTGACAAGGTTCTGATTGGCTTTGTGGGCGGACTGAGCGTACTGGTCGCCCTGATTATTTGGGGATTCTCACAGCTGCCGGCTGTAAAGATTGGTCCGGTATCGACATCTATTGCCAACATCATCCTGTTCGTGGTGATAATAGGTTTTATAGTGTCAGGCATAAAGGCCAAGATAAATGTCTATGAGGCATTCGTTGAGGGAGCCAAGGACGGCTTCACGACAGCGGTCAAGATTATACCTTACCTGATTGCAATCCTGGTGGGCATTGGCGTGTTCCGTGCATCGGGCGCAATGGATGCCGTGGTTAACGGCGTTGCCTGGTGTGCCGATAAGTGCGGACTGGACACACAGTTTGTAGGCGCTCTGCCTACGGCTCTGATGAAACCGCTTTCCGGCGGTGGAGCACGCGGTCTGATGATTGACGCGATGACCACTTACGGTGCCGATTCGTTCACCGGACGTCTGGCCTGCCTGTTCCAGGGCTCTACCGATACAACCTTCTACATTCTGGCGGTTTACTTTGGCAGCGTGAACATAAAGAATACACGTCATGCCGTGGGCTGCGGCCTGCTGGCCGACCTGGCTGGTATACTTGCCGCAATATTCCTGGCATATCTGTTCTTTGCATAAACTTAAAACACGATGATATCATTCCTGACTGAAAACATAAAGACACCACGCCTGGACCGAAAGGCGGTGAGGGCATGGATTGCTGCAGTGGCTGCCACATATGACGGCCGCAAGGTGGGCAACCTGAACTATATCTTCTGTAATGACGACCGTATCCTGGAAGTGAATAAAGAGTTCCTGGGACATGACTATTACACGGATATAATCACGTTTGATTACAGCGAGCCGGCCGTGGTGAGCGGCGACATGTACATCAGTTTGGACACGGTATTGAGTAACAGTTCCAAGTTTCATACGTCTTATGACAAAGAACTGATGAGAGTGATCATTCACGGGGTGCTGCATCTGTGCGGCATCAACGACAAGGGACCTGGCGAGCGCGCCGTAATGGAAGCCGCCGAGGAGAGGGCTCTTGATATGTGGTACAAGAAACAGTTTTGATTAATGAGAAAGATACTATTGTCTGCAGTGCTGTGCCTTACAGGGGCATTTGCGGGCGTATCGGCCCAAAGCCGTCTGACGGATGCCGATACACGTTTGCTTGATGAGTGCCGCACTGTGTTTACGCAAGGAGATTACGGCGCTGCCGGGTCACTGCTTGACGAATGGGTCAATCTGACCAAGAGCAGGAAACAGGCACTGACCGAGGAGATAGAGTATATGCAGGTGGTAATAGCAGCTGAAAAGGATCTATCCACAGCTATGCCGGCCATTCAGATATTCATGTCCAAGTACCCGAACTCGATGTACAACAACCGTATGCTTGCCCTGATGGGCTCGTCACACTTTGTTCTGCACGAGTATCAGGAGGCCATCGAGTGCTTTGACGAGTGTGACCCGCTGCTTCTGGATTCCAAGGATTGTCAGCGCATGGTCCGCCATAACGCCATCTCCCTGTTCCGATGCGGACGCGCCCAGGAGGGATATCTGCAACTGACCATTCTGGCACGCCTGGTCGAAGACCCTGACCAGGATGAGGATATTGTATTCTATCGTGCATACAACGATTATCTGAACGGAAGGAACGATCAGGCCTCCATAGGTTTTGAGAGATCACTCGAAACCCGTCACGACGATGAGGCCCGCCTATATCTGGCCGATATGGACCTGAACGGCGGCGGTGATATGACTGATGCGTACAATACCGCAAATGAACTGGTGGCCACTTCCGAGGATCCCTATGTCGAGGCAGAGGCCGAGCGTATACTCGGTGAGTATTGGTACCGCAAGGGTGAATATGCCAAGGCTGTGGACCTGCTGACCAGTTACATGGCTACCGGCCAGAGTCAGGATGAACGTTATGACACTTATCTGCTGGGAATGTCCGAGTTCCAGACCAGCGATATGGACGGTGCTTTGGAGCATCTCTCCAAGGTTGTAACCAATGATGACGCAGTGACACAGAACGCTCTGCTCCATATGGGTCTGGCTTCGCTCAGCAAGAAGGACAAGAATGCCGCCCGTCTGGCATTTGAAAGGGCTTCGAATATCCCGGGCAAGCCTGAGGTGAGAGAGCAGGCGCTCTATAACTATGCAATGGTAATACATGAGACATCATACTCGCCGTTTGCCGAGTCGGTAACATCGATGGAGCGTTTCCTGAACGAATTCCCCAAATCAGCCTATGCCGACAAGGTGAGCAGTTACCTGGTTGATGTCTATATGAACACCACCAGTTATGACGCCGCACTGGCATCGATAGCCAAGATCCAGAATCCGGGCGCATCGATCCTGGCGGCCAAGATGCAGCTTCTGTACAAGAAGGCTATGGATGACATGGCGGCCGGCAATTACGATGATGTGCCTCAGACCTTGACCGATGTCATAGCACTGGAGCGTTATGACCGCAAGACTGCAAACGAAGCTTTGTTCTGGCGCGGTGAGTGCTACTACCGCATGGGCCAGACAGACCGCGCCGAGGCAGACTACAGCCGTTACCTGGCACTGACCGGAAGCGGTATGACCCACAGCAGCGGACTTGCCAACTACGGATTGGGATATATCTACTATAACAAAAAGGATTATACCAAGAGCGGAAAGTACTTCAAGACAGTGCTTGAGACATCACGTCAGATTGGTCTTGAGAACGAGATCATAGCCGATGCCGCCCTGCGTGCGGGTGACTGCGCGTTCTATGGCCGTCAGTATGACCTGGCCAAGGAATATTACGGTACGGCAATCAATCTTGTGCCGGCCACAGGTGACTATGCTCTTTATCAGTCGGGTCTGGTGAACGGACTTCAGCGCAATTACCGTCAGAAGATACTTGACCTGGACAAGCTCACGGTCAACTATCCCCAGTCCCCATATGTTCCGTCGGCTCTCTATGAAGAGGGACGCGCATATCAGCAGATTGACAAACCCGATGAGGCAGTTGCAGTATTTGCCCGTATCATAACCGAATATCCCAATACGGACCTGGCGCGCAAGGCATCGGCCGAAACGGCTCTCATATACTATCAGACCGATAAGTACGACCTGGCAATCGCCGCCTACAAGGATGTGATTGCACGTTATCCGGGCAGCGACGAGGCCCGTACCGCTTTGGTGGACCTTAAATCCATCTATGTCGAGAATGGTGACATCAACACATACCTGACTTATACCGAGACGGTTCAGGGTGCTACTCCCATTGCCATAAGCGAGCGTGATTCACTTACATATGCCGCTGCCGAGGGCCTGTTCAGCCGTGGTCAGAAGGCTGATGCCAAGAACAGGTTCAGGGAGTATCTTGAACTCTATCCCAACGGAGCGTTCGCAGCCAATGCATGGTACTATCAGGGACTCATGCTTGAGGAGGAGAATGACTATGAGAATGCATATGAGAGTTTCATGCACAGTGCCTCTTATGAGAGCAGCCGTTTCTGTGAGAGTGCTCTTGACCATGCCGCTCAGATGGCGTGGGCTGTAGGCGACTGGGAGACCGCGATGGATACTTACATACGCCTGTACGGCAAGACCACCAATGCCGAACGTCAGCGTATCAGCCTGTTCCGCATAGTAAGCAGCGCAGGCCAGATAAGCGAGTATGATGCCGTACTGCTTTATGCCGACAAGGCCTTGCAGTCACAGCTTACAGCCGACCAGAAGACAGAGGTGACATACTGGAAGGCACAGTCTCTGCTTGAAACCGGAAAGCGTTCAGATGCCCGTCCGTTGCTTGAGGAACTCTCCAAGGATACCCGTTCCCGTTATGGAGCCGAGTCGGATTATCTGCTCAGTCAGCTGCTGTTTGACAGCGGAGACAAAGAGGGTGCCGAGAAGGTGATAATGGATTTCATACAGGAGGGTACTCCCCATATGTACTGGCTGGCACGCAGTTTCATACTGCTCAGTGATATCTATAAGTCTCAGGGTAAGGATGTTGAGGCGCGTCAGTATCTGCTCTCGCTCAAATCCAACTACACCGAGGAAGACGACATAGCTGATATGATTGCAAAACGACTTGAAGAATGACTGTTATGAAAAGATATATTCTGCCGGTCCTTATGACCGTAATATGCTGGAGCGGAGTAAGAGCACAGGATGATGTGCTTCCGTCCAGATCACTCACCATTGAGGGTTCCTACAACCCGTCCATGTCGGAGCAGGGCAAGATAATGCCGGTGCCCGAACGCCCGCAGACCCAGAGGCAGGCGGCAACCGTGAGTTACCGTACCGAGGCCAACCCCCATAAGGGCTACGACCGCACTCCCATGGGCGTGTTCGGCGAGCAGTCCGATGATGTCAAAGAGAGCAGCTCGGACTGCTTGATGCGGGATGGAGGATTTCCGACAGGGATCTTCTGACCATATCGGGACTTATGGACGGCTGGTCCACCAAGCCCGACGGCCAGTGGAAGTCAAAGATGTTCAACGGTGACCTTAAGGCCGAGTACTCCCACCGTTTCGACAGCCTTGCCATAGGCCTTTACGGCGGTTACGGACACAGCGGTTTCAATTACCGTGAAGGAAAAGACACCACCGCTGCAATTATTGATGCCAGCAACTTTAACCAGAAGATAAACAGGGCCGATGTGGGTCTCTGGGTGAACGGCGAATTCAGAAACGTTGAATGGCATCTGGATGCAGGCATGCAGTGGCTGTCACGCAAGGGACTCAACCTGAACGGCAATCAGGCCGACAACAAAGAGCGTCTGCTGCGCATAGACGCCGGACTGGAGATGCCTCTCCTTGGTGGCCGTGGAGGTCTGGACTACAACCAGAAGACAGCCTCCTACAGTTGGCAGGGTATTTACGGCACCGCTTACAACAATTTTACCACGCTTACATTCTCTCCGTACTGGAAACAGACTTGGGGCAATCTTGATACCCGACTGGGACTCAATCTTGACATACGCACTGCCGCCGGAAAGAAATTCCTGGCATCACCAATGCTGACAGCCTCTTACAATGCGGGAGAGAGTTTCAGGCTTCTGGCCGGAATAACCGGCGGACTCAGGGACAACAGCATGCGCACATTGGCCGGCACATCTCCCTACTGGTCAGAGATGGAACAGATAAGGGACGGATATGAAACGGTGAATGCCTCAATAGGCGCTGCATATTCACAGGGCACATGGCTTACCCTTTCACTGCGTGGCGGATACCGCCATATCATGGATGACCTGTTCCAGGTGGTACATGACAGCATCATATTGACATCAAGACTCAGTCAGGAGGGATCGGACGTAATGTATGCCCGTCTGGATGCCGATATGCAGTTTGCCGACAAGGCGCAGGTCAGGATGGAGGTAACGGGTAACGCATATACCGGAAAGTACTCCGATGGCGTCCTGGCACTTAAGCCTGTAGTGGACGGCTCACTGTTCGGAAAGGTCAGTATCATGCCGGGGCTGGATGCCATGCTCACCTATAGGGCAATGGTATTCGGAAAGGTTGACGGAGCAAGGATGCCCATGGTAAACGATGTGGCACTGACGCTTGATTATGATTTCCGTCCAAACCTTTCATTCTATCTGACGGGTAACCGTCTTGCAGGCGGCAATTACTATTATTGGGCCGGTTACCGGGCCATCAAGCCTTCGGTACTTGCAGGTCTCACATACCGGTTCTGACTTTTTATTAATATTAATATTAATAAGGTGGAAGGAGTGAATTTTTTATCTCTTTCCACCTTTTCTATATGTTTTTTTTGTTCTACTTTTGCCGCGCCTTTAGGGCATAACTAATATAAGAATAACATGCAGAAGAATCTGGTAATTGTGGAGTCTCCGGCTAAGGCCAAGACAATTGAGAAGTTCCTGGGAGCCGATTACAAAGTGATGTCAAGTTACGGACACATTTGTGATCTGAAGAAGAAGGACCTGAGCATCAACATCGACACGTTTGAACCCATATATGAGATACCTTCGGATAAGAAGAAGGTGGTAAGCGAACTCAAGGAGGCAGCCAAGAAGGCCGAAATGGTCTGGCTGGCATCCGATGAGGACCGCGAGGGAGAGGCCATCAGCTGGCATCTTTTCGAGACACTGGGACTTAAGCCCGAAAAGACCAAACGTATAGTTTTCCACGAGATAACAAAGAACGCCATTCTGCACGCCATAGAGACCCCGCGTGACATCGATACCAATCTGGTATATGCACAGCAGGCACGCCGCGTACTGGACCGTATAGTAGGTTTCAAGCTTTCACCCATCCTTTGGCGTAAGGTAAAGCCCGCTCTTTCAGCCGGCCGTGTACAGTCTGTTGCAGTACGTCTGATTGTGGAGCGTGAGCGTGAGATCAAGGAGTTTGTTCCCGAGGCATCTTACAGGGTAGTGGCAATATTCAGTCTTGAGGGAGCCGGCGGTCAGGTACAGGATGTACGCGCTGACTACAGCGAGCGTTTCAAGACGAAAGAGGAGGCATACGCTTTCCTTGAGAAGTGCAAGGATGCCCAGTTCAAGGTAAAGGATATCACTACCAAGCCGCTCAAGAAACTGCCGGCACCTCCGTTTACCACTTCAACCATGCAGCAGGAGGCAACCCGCAAGTTCGGATTCACCGTAATGCAGACCATGATGCTTGCTCAGCGTCTGTATGAGTCCGGAAAGATCACATACATGCGTACCGATTCTGTGAACCTTTCAACTCTCTGCATTGATTCATGCCGTAAGGTAATAAGCGAGTCAATGGGTGACGAGTATGTAAAGAGCCGTCAGTATACACAGAAGGCAAAGGGAGCCCAGGAGGCACACGAGGCTATCCGTCCTACCTACATGGACAACCAGACCATTGACGGTACCGCTCCCGAGAAGCGTCTGTACGAGCTTATCTGGAAGCGCACCATCGCATCTCAGATGGCCGATGCCGAGATTGAGAAGACAACGGTTTCAATTACCGCACCCAAGATAGACGGTGAGTTTACCGTAACCGGCGAGACAGTCAAGTTTGACGGCTTCCTGCGCGTATACCGTGAGAGCCGTGACGATGATGCAAATGATTCACAGGAAAACCAGGGACTGCCCGAATTTAAGAAAGGCCAGGCGCTGGAGTTCAACCAGATATCAGCATACCAGCGTTTCACACAGCATCCGCAGCGTTTCAACGAGGCTGCCCTGGTGCACAAGATGGAGGAACTTGGCATAGGCCGTCCTTCAACCTACGCACCTACAATCGGCACCATCCAGCAGCGCGAGTATGTGTTGCGCGAGGACATTGAAGGTGTAAAGCGCGAGTGTGACATGCTCCGTCTGGAGAACGGCGATATCAAGGAACAGACCATTACCGAGGTTTACGGAACCGAGAAGTCAAAACTTGTTCCTACCGATATAGGTATGGTCGTAAACGACTTCCTGATTGAATACTTCCCCGACATCATGAACTACAACTTTACCGCTCAGGTTGAGAAGGAGTTCGATGACATAGCCGATGGCGACAAGCAGTGGAAGAGCGTAATCAGCGACTTCTATGACAGGTTCAGCCCGGCAGTGAACAGCGCCATGACGCTCAAGAACGAGCATAAGGTCGGCGAGCGCATTCTGGGTACCGATCCCATCTCAGGTAAGCCTGTATCGGTCAAGATCGGCCGTTACGGTCCCATCGTTCAGATAGGCAGTGCCGAGGATGATGACAAGCCCCGCTTTGCCCAGATGAAGAAGGGTCAGACCATTGAGACCATCACTCTCGATGAGGCTCTTGAACTGTTCCGTCTGCCCAGGACTCTTGGTGAGTTTGAGGGTACTGAGGTTAGCGTAGGTACCGGAAGATTCGGACCTTACATCCGTCATGACAAGTTCTACGTGTCACTGACAGGTGTGGCCGATCCTTTGACCATCACTCTTGATGAGGCTGTCAAGCTGATAGTTAACAAGCGTGAGAGTGAGTCAAAGAAGGTGCTCAAGTCATTCCCCGGCAATCCCGATATGGAGGTGATGAACGGCCGTTACGGTGCTTACATTGCATATCAGGGAAGCAACTACAAGATTCCCAAGAACATGGATCCTTCCACTCTTACAGAGGAGGAGTGCCAGGATATCATCAAGCGTCAGATTGAGAAGACCGGTTCCGCTCCCAAGCGCCGGATATTCAAGACCAAGAAATGATACGGGTTTTCCTTATGGGCTTTATGGGGGCTGGCAAGACCACCCTCGGCAAGGCCTTGGCTAAGGACCTGGGTGTCTCTTTCATTGACCTGGACCAGTATATAGAGCGCAGGTACATGAAGAGCGTAAGCCAGATATTCGCCACCCGCGGCGAGCAGGGGTTCCGTGAAATAGAGAGCCGTATGCTTCGTGAGGTGGGCGAGTTCGACGACGTGATAGTGTCGTGCGGAGGTTCCACTCCGCTCATTGGCGACAACATGGAATTCATGCTTCAGCACGGACAGACCGTCTATCTCAAATGTGACAACGACACCCTGTTGCGCCGTCTTAAGGTGGCCCGTTCGCAGCGTCCGCTGATAGCATCCAAGACCGATGATGAACTGGCCGCTTTCATTGAGAGCGAGACCGCACGCCGCGAGCCCGGATATCTGAAAGCTCAGTTCATATGCCCGGGAGACCGTCTGGAGTCACGTGACCAGATATCGGACACCATAACCTATCTGAAACAATTGTTGGACCTTAAGAAAGATTGACCATATATGAAACAGTCACTTGTCATAGTAAAGGTGGGCGGCAAGATTGTTGAGCAGCCCGAGACTCTGGAGCGTCTGCTCAAGGATTTCAAGGCCATACCCGGAGCCAAACTTCTGGTTCACGGAGGAGGCCGTTCGGCTACAGCTATGGCAAGCCGTCTGGGCATAGAGAGCAAGATGGTTGACGGACGCCGTATAACCGATGCTGATATGCTTGACGTGGTGACTATGGTCTACGGAGGTCTGGTCAACAAGAATATCGTAGCCAAACTGCAGGCAGAGGGCATCAACGCCATCGGACTTACCGGCACGGACTGCAATGTGATGCAGTCCGATAAACGCCCCGTCAAGGATATCGATTACGGCTTTGTGGGTGATGTCAAGGCTGTCAATGCAGAGTTCCTGGCAAGCCTGATTGAGAAGGGTATAGTACCTGTGCTGGCTCCCCTTACACATGACGGCAAGGGCCAGTTGCTCAACACCAATGCCGATACCATTGCCGGTGAGGCAGCCAAGGCATTGGCTTCATACTTCAAGGTAACCCTGATATTCTGCTTTGAGAAGCCGGGCGTGCTGTTGCATGAAGATGACGACAACAGCGTCATACCCTATATCTCATATTACGATTTCCCCCGCCTGGTACAGGACGGTACCATAAGCGGGGGTATGATTCCCAAAATCCAGAATGCATTCAATGCATTGCAGGCGGGAGTGTCATCGGTCCTGATTACTCAGGCCCAGTCACTCGACAAGCTCACCGGTACTACCATCGCCCTCTGATTCCACCTGGGCGGCGGCTTCCTGCAGTTCCTGCTCTTTCCTGATCTTGTTGTAGCGTCTTATAATCCAGATGCACGCTCCTGCTGATACAAAGATGAGGATGAAGGTGAACATTACGCCAAACGGGCTGCTGATAGTAAAATCACTGTCCACGTCTATTCGCATGGTGATGAATGCTGCAGTATTGTTCAGTATGTGTATGCAGATGGGTACCAGCAGACTGCCTGTCTTGCAGTAGATCCAACCCAGGATGATTCCGGCAGGCATGGCAAATACCACCTGAACAGGGTTGATATGGATGATGGCAAACAGGGCTGCCGATATTATGATGCCCCACCACATGCTCTTGGTTGCTTTCTCAACCTCCTTAAGGATGATGCGGCGCATCATTATCTCCTCCATTATGGGGCCTACTATGCATATTGCAAAGAAACCCGACAATGACTTGCTCATGGCCTTGAACTGCTCCTCGAGCGCATTGGGTATGTCAAAGCCCGATGACAGCATTTCGGCGGCATACATTCCGCATATGGCAAATACTATGGAAAACAGGAATATATCTGCCGGGACGGTCTTGAACAGTTCCTTTATGCCGCAATACCTGATTGCAATCAGCAATATTATGACCAGCATGTCAGAGTACAGAAGTGCAGGTGCAAGGACTGAATAGATGTCTTTACCCTGAACGGTTGCAGCTATCATGAAGATCATGGTCACGAGAATCTGTGCTGCGACCCATATACCTATGGTAACAAGCGATTTTTTGATCTTTGCCATATTATTGAAGTTTTACGGTTTGTCTTACCTGATTGCGGTCAGCCTCAAGTTGGGCTGCCAGTTCCTGCGGCGATGAAAAACGGTGCTCGGGACGCAGGAAATCCACGAACTCCAGTTTCAGTTCATGAAAGTAAATGTCGCGTTCAAATCCCAGCAGGTGGGCCTCGATGGTGCGGGCCTTACCCTCGAACGTGGGGCGGAAGCCTATGTTGAGCATTGCCGGCCATACCTCTCCGTCAACCGTTGCCAGTGCCGAGTAGACTCCGTCGGCCGGTATCTGCATGAACTCGCAGTAGGGACCCAGGTTGGCAGTGGGGAATCCCATCTTGCGGCCGTTCTGCATGCCGTGTATTACCGTTCCGCTTATGGTATAACGGTAGCCGAGCATGTCGTTTGCGGCTTTTACGTTTCCGGCTACCAGTTCGCGGCGAATGCGTGAACTGCTTACCGGGGTTCCTTCATAGAGATATGCATCGGCCGGAATCACCTCCATGCCTATCTCATCGCCTATGCGTCTGTAATCCTGGACAGTCAGGCTGGTATCATGACCGAAATGATGGTCATGGCCCACCAGAAGTGTACGTACCCCCAGTTTGTTCTGCAGGAAATCAGTCATGAAGGTGCGGGCATCCAGTGCGGCAAGATCGGTCGTGAAATGAAGCGGGAAACAGTAGTCTATTCCGGTGTGCTCCAACATCTGCATCTTGTCCTGTGGCGTGGAGAGCAGTCTGGGACGGTAGTCTGACTGCAGTATCTGGCGGGGATGCTCGGGAAACGTTATGGCCATGCTCTTGAGTCCGCGCTCTGAAGCTATGCTTTTGAGGCTCTCCAGAAGGTGGACGTGACCCAGATGGACTCCGTCAAAGAATCCTATCGTGGCGGCATATCTGCCGGTGTCCGGAACGGGTATGGTCATGCGTTTATGTTTTGGACTACAAAAGTAGTGAAGATAGACGGGGTATGGGAATTTTTTCTTCCAAAACTTTGCTAATTCGGCATATTGGAGTACTTTTGCACCCGAAAGATGATGTCGGCTACGGCCGATGATTCCTTCTCCGGGCTTTTAGCTCAGTTGGTTAGAGCAACAGACTCATAATCTGGAGGTCCTAGGTTCAAGCCCTAGATGGCCCACGAGGGTCCCGATTTCGGGGCCCTCGTGGGCCATCTAGGGCTTTGAGCCCCAACTAATAAAGTTCGTTAAATTATTTGGAAACGAATAGTTTTAGTTGTATTTTTGCATCAGAACTTTGGTTATTTATTATTTAGCCTAGCCGGATAAGTGTGTGAAAACTTACTTTTTATAACTATATACGTATGAAAATGAAAAGACTTACAAAGAAAGAGGAGATCATCATGAATTGGTTTTGGGACAAGGGACCACTTTATGTCAAGGAACTCCAGGAGCTTTATCCTGAACCTCAGCCTCACTTCAACACCTTGTCAACCCAAGTCCGTACGCTCGAGGCGAACGGTTACCTGAAACACAAGTCTTTCAGCGGTTCTTTCCAGTACTATCCTGCAATCAGTCGTAAAGAGTACAGCGGGATGAGTCTGGATACACTGATAGGAAAGTGTTTCAATAATTCTTACTTGGGTGCCGTCTCGGCGCTGGTCACAGAGGAGAAAATCTCGATCGAGGAACTCCGGAGTCTGATTGACCAGATAGAGAAAGGCAAGTAGTGCAAGTCTTTTTTTTGATAACGGGCACCGGTGTTAGGTTTAACATCGGTGCCTTTGTCATATTATAAAAGAAAAGAGTTATATTCGCGAAACTAATTGCTAACTCAAGTTGATAGAAAACTGATAGTTTATGAGAAGGTTTATCAGACACGCTTTGCCGGTATTCATATTGCTCTTTTTATCACAGAGCGTTTTTTCACAGTACCGTTCCCAGACCGTCAACCTTTATGTGGAGAGAGAGGACCAGCCCGATGGCGGCATATTCCTGCCGGCACCTCCTGATACTGCAAGTGTAGCATATATCGATGATTTCATACAGTGGCAATGGGGTAAGTCCATGCGTCCTACGGAGCGTGGTGACCGCGCCAGTCAGGAATCGGCTTCAAGTACGACCGAGATGGCAAGGATATATTCCGAGGCACTAGGCTTCAAGATAAGCCGCACCGAGACTCCTGCAATATACAACCTGATGTCACGCAGTTATCATACTGCCGAGCAGGCCTCCAAGAACCCCAAGGCCAAATATATGCGTATTCGTCCGGTCATCCAGTATAACGAGACTCCTACAGGCCGTTCGGACCGTCTGGAGAGTCTGCGTACCAGCGGGTCGTATCCGTCGGGTCACACCACCAGAGGTATGGCTACCGCACTGGTGCTGGCCGAGATGGCTCCCGAGTATCAGGACACCATCCTGCGCCGCGGTTTTGAGTATGGCGAGAGCCGCATAATAGTTTCGGCCCATTACCAGAGTGACGTGAACGCCGGTTATATGTGTGCATCGGCCTGCGTGGCAGCCATGCATTCAGTGCCGGAATTCTATACCGATATGGAGGCCGCCCGTGCCGAGTATTATGAGAAGTCGGGTCGCAAGCCTGAGGACAAAAACGGCTACCCCGACGGAAAGAGAATTCTCAATGAGCCGGTGGATACGGCAAGTAACCGCTATTATGGAGACGTGGCCCAGTATTTTGCCGGTAAGGCTGAACGTGCAACCGAGCGTGGCGCACAGGCCAAGGCCGATGCCGACTGCAGTGTAGAGGCTCTGCTCAAGGCGTTCTCGGCTCCTCTTGGAAAGAATCTGGATGTAAAGAAAACTCCCGCAATGGCCGCTTTGGTGACAGAGAGCCGCAAGGCGCTGCTCCAGAATGCATCAGATCTGGCCGCATCGGCCAAATTCCGCAAGAGTCCTTACGTTCAGTTGTGCGAGGCTCCGTTTGCAGGTGAGATTGAAAAGACCAGATCATCATACCCGTCGGCCGAATCAGAGATTGGTTGGGGCGTTGCGCTGATACTGACTGAGATAGCTCCTGACCATGCCAACGATATCCTTACTCTTGGATACAGGATGGGCAGCAGCGGCATTATCACAGGTCAGCACTGGGCTACCGACATAACATCGGCCCGTATTCTTGCTGCCGGTCTGGTGGCCAGTCTTCATGCCGACGAGGCATTCCGCAAACTGCTGAGCGAGGCCAAAAAAGAGTACGCGGGCGGTTGATAATTTCCGCATTCAGGAATAGGCAGGAGTGCCGTTAAATTTGTATCTTCGCTGAATTAAAATCCAGTGGAGAGAATGCAGGCATCCAATATATCCGTAATACCGGTCAAGACAGCCAGAGACCTGCGCCGTTTTGCCCGTTTTAACGTGCAGCTTTACAGGAACCACCCCTATGCTGTGCCTGATCTCATACGGGATACCATAAACTCTTTCAAGCCTTCAAGAAACGCCGCACTGGAGTTCTGTGAGGCGCAGCCTTTCATTGCCGTCATGGACGGAAAGGTTGTGGGCCGTGTGGCCGCCATCATAAACGGGAAGGCCAACAATGCCTGGAAGGTAAAGACGGTAAGATTCGGCTGGATTGATTTCATTGACGACATAAACGTTACCCGGGCACTGCTTGATGCCGTGACTGCATGGGGTAAGGAGCGTGGTATGGACAGACTGGAAGGGCCTTTCGGTTTTACCGATTTTGATCCCGAGGGAATGCTGACCGATGGCTTTGACCTGATGGGAACGATGGCCACCATCTACAACTACCCTTACTATCCCAAGCACATGGAGCGACTGGGACTCAAGCCGTCGGCCGAGTGGGTGGAGCGTCAGATTCCCTACAACACCCTGCCAGAGAAGATGGAGCGCATAGGCAAGATAGTGCTTGACCGCTATCATCTGCATCTGGCAAAACTGGAGCACAGTAAGAATACCGAGGCCAAGATCTACGCGCATAAACTGTTCCATCTGGTGAATGAGGCGTTCGCACCGCTGTACGGTTACTCCGCATTCTCCGATAAGCAGATTGATGACTTTGCCCGCAAGTTCGTGCCGCTTCTGGACAAGCGTCTTGCGGTGTTCGTGCTTGATGAGAATGATGAGCTTGTGGCGGGAGCACTTACAATGACATCGATTGCCCGTGCACTGCAGAAGGCCAAGGGCCGCCTGTTCCCGTTCGGCTGGTGGCATATAATCAAGGCGATCAAGTTCAAGCGTCCTCCTCTGGTGGAGTTCCTGTTCATTGCAGTCAAGCCGGAGTATCAGAACAAGGGTATCAACGCGGTACCGTTCACGGTGCTCAATCCCACTCTCGTTGAATTGGGATACAAGCTTGCCGAGACTAATCCGGAACTGGTGGACAACACCAAGGTCCAGAGCCAGTGGTCGTACTACGAAGGAGTCAAGATAGTACGCCGCAGGGCTGTCTTTTTCAAGCCCGTCTGATTTAATTATGTTTTGAGAAAAGTATAGATAAGATATATGGCAGACACTGAAGAATTATTTGACCCGCAGACACCTCAGGTACAGTATAACGAGGACAATATCCGCCACATGGACGATATGGAGCATATCCGTACCCGTCCTGGTATGTACATAGGTAAACTTGGTGACGGATCGGCCGCCGATGACGGAATCTACGTGCTGCTCAAGGAGATAATTGACAACAGCGTCGATGAGTTCCGCATGAACACCGGCAAGCGCATTGAGATAGACCTGTCCGATACCGGCCGTGTCATTGTGCGCGACTACGGACGCGGCATTCCTCTGGGCAAACTTGTCGAGGTGGTCAGCATGCTTAATACCGGCGGTAAGTTTGACAGCAAGGCGTTCAAGAAGAGCGTAGGTCTGAACGGTGTCGGTCTTAAGGCTGTAAATGCCCTGAGCCATCACTTTGAGGTCAGCAGTTGGCGTGACGGTCAGGTACGCACCCTCAAGTTCGAGCGCGGCAAACTTCAGTCGGATGAGACCCGGTCCAGTGCCGATGAGCACGGAACCCAGGTAATGTTTGAGCCCGACAACGACCTGTTCGTGGGCTACCAGTTCCGTCCTGCCATCATTGAGACAATGCTGCGCAACTACTCCTATCTGAACACCGGCCTTACCATCATGTACAACGGCCAGCGTTTTGTGTCGCGCAACGGTCTTGAGGATCTTCTCATGGAACGCATGAGCGCCCAGAGCCTCTATCCCATAATCCACCTGCAGGGTACTGACATTGAGATTGCTTTCACCCATACCAACCAGTACGGCGAGGAGTACTACTCATTCGTGAACGGCCAGTACACATCACAGGGAGGAACCCATCAGAGTGCCTTCAAGGAGCATATAGCCCGTACCATCAAGGAGTTCTACGGAAAGAACTTTGAGTTGGGCGATGTCCGTAACGGCATTGTGGCCGCCATTGCCCTGAACGTTGAGGAGCCGGTGTTTGAGAGCCAGACCAAGATCAAGCTGGGCTCCACTACCATGAGCCCGGGCGGAGGCGTATCACTCAACAAGTTTGTGGGTGATTTCATCAAGAAGGAGGTCGATGACCTGCTGCATAAGGACTCTGAGGTGGCCGATGTAATTCTCAAGAAGATACTTGAATCCGAGAAGGAGCGCAAGGAGATTGCAGGCATAACCAAGCAGGCACGCGAGCGCGCCAAGAAGGCCAACCTGCACAACCGCAAACTGGCCGACTGCCGCATCCACCTGAACGATGCCCGCGGTGACCGCCAGGAGGAGAGCTGCATCTTCATAACCGAGGGTGACTCTGCAAGCGGATCCATCACCAAGAGCCGTGACGTGAACACCCAGGCCGTATTCAGCCTGCGCGGTAAACCTCTTAACTGCTACGGACTCACCAAGAAGGTGGTCTATGAGAATGAGGAGTTCAACCTGCTTCAGGCAGCCCTGAACATTGAGGAGGGCCTTGATGACCTGCGTTACAACAAGATAATAGTTGCAACCGATGCCGATGTGGACGGTATGCACATACGTCTTCTGATGATAACCTTCTTCCTGCAGTTCTTCCCCGAACTTATCAGGAAGGGACATGTATATATCCTTCAGACTCCGCTCTTCCGCGTTCGCAACAAGCGCAAGAAAAAGAAAGGTCCCGCCGGCCATGTAGACGGTGTGGTGACCGAGAAGGGTGAGTTCGAAACCATCTACTGCTACACCGACGACGAGCGCCGTCAGGCCATCGAGAAACTGTCGCCCAATCCCGAGATAACCCGATTCAAAGGACTCGGTGAGATATCGCCCGATGAGTTCAAGAACTTTATCGGCCCCGATATGCGTCTGGAGATGGTAACCCTCAAGAAGACCGATGCCGTCGATGACCTGCTGTCGTTCTACATGGGCAAGAACACCATGGAGCGTCAGAACTTCATCATTGACAACCTGGTTGTCGAGGAGGACCGCGTAGAGGAGGATGAAGGTGAGAAATTCTAACTTAAAGAAGGACTTATGAAACTGTTTTTCCCGGGGTCGTTCGACCCATTCACGATAGGGCATGCCGATCTTGTTGAACGTGCGTTGAACCTTGGTTGTGATGTGGTCATAGCCGTAGGCATAAATGAGGAGAAAAAGCCTCTGTTCAGCAGCCTGCAGCGCATGGAAGCCATACGCAACTACTATAAGGGCTACTCCCGCGTAAGCGTGATAGAGTACAAAGGACTTACGGTCGATGCTGTCCGTGAGAACGGATGCGATGCCATACTGCGTGGTATCCGCTCCGTCACGGATTATGACAAGGAGCGCAACCTGGCCGACATAAACCGCACAATTGAGGGCGTTGAGACGGTACTGCTGGTTGCCAGCCCTGCCGTACAGCATGTAAGCAGCAGCCTGGTACGTGAACTCATATCATTCGGCCGCAATGCCGATAACCTTATGATAGATACTTTCAAACCATATCTTTGATAGTTATGAAAAGGACAAATATTCTGTTTGCAGCACTTCTTACGCCTCTGTTGCTGATGGCTCAGCCCGGGCGTGTGCCTCAGATGACGCCCCAGATGACGCCCCAGATGACACCTCAGATGCAGCGCCAGCCTCAGATGCAGCCCCAAGCTACATCGATCGATGCCGAGTTGCAGAAACTGCTGGTGGCCGAGGGTGCGATATCGGCCCTCTATGTCGAGGAGGTCGACGAGAAGAAGATTGTAGAGAAGGCCATCATAGGCATGCTCGAGGAGCTTGACCCGCACTCAACCTATCTGACCCCCGAGGAGAATGACAAGTCAAACGAGACCCTTATGGGGTCGTTCGAGGGCATTGGCGTGCAGTTCAATATGGTCGAGGATACGCTGTTCATCGTTCAGCCCATACCTGACGGCCCGTCCGAGAAGGTGGGAATCATGGCAGGTGACCGCATTGTGACCGTAAACGATACCGCCATTGCGGGCGTGAAGATGTCGCAGGAGGCCATAATGAAACGTCTGCGCGGCCCCAAGGGAACCAAGGTTGACCTGGGTATAAACCGCCGTGGAGTGAAGGAACTGCTCCACTTTACCGTCACCCGTGACAAGATCCCCGTAAATACGGTCGATGCCGCTTACATGATCCGTCCGGGCATAGGTTACATCAAGATATCCAGCTTTGGCGCAACTACCGTCGAGGAGTTCGAATCAAAACTCAACGAACTGCGCGGCAAGGGAGCCACACAACTCATACTTGACCTTCAGGGTAATGGAGGAGGCCTGCTGATGGCCGCCGTCGGTATTGCCAACGAGTTCCTGGGCCGTGACCAGATGGTGGTCTACACCGAGGGCCGACGCTCACCCCGCAGCGGTTATATGGCCGATGGACGCGGACGTTTCCGTGACGGCAAGCTGGTGGTGCTCATTGACGAGTATTCGGCATCGGCCAGCGAGATCGTATCGGGCGCCGTTCAGGACTGGGACCGTGCCACGATAGTAGGCCGCCGCTCGTTCGGAAAGGGTCTTGTGCAGCGCCCCATTGAGTTCCATGACGGTTCACTCATTCGTCTTACCATTGCCAAGTACTACACACCCGTAGGCCGATGCATACAGAAACCGTACGGCAAGGATGTGGACTACGGCGATGACATTCTGGAGCGTCTGCATCACGGCGAACTCACCAACCGCGACAGCATACATTTCCCCGATTCGCTCAAGTACAGCACCAAGATCGAGCATCGGACCGTATATGGCGGAGGCGGCATCATGCCGGATATATTCGTTCCGCTTGATACTACCAAAACCAATCAGTACTACCGCAACGTGACTGCCAAGAACGTCGTGCTTAACACCTCACTGCAGTATACCGAGCGTAACCGCCGCACCATTCAGCGCAGGTTCCGTTCGTTTGAGGAGTTCAACCGTGGATATGAGGTAGGTCCTGAGGTGCTCAGGCTGTTCCAGGCAAAGGCCAATGATGCCGGCGTGGAGTTTGACGAGGCTCAGTACAACGAGGACCTGCCAATATTCAAGACTCAGCTTAAGGCTACCATTGCCCGTATGATATGGGGTATGAATGCCTATTATCAGGTCATTCAGGATCTTGATGAGACTATCCAGAGAGCCGTAACCTTTATGGAAACGGGTCAATAAATGTTGTTTCCTTACATTTTTTGTGTAAGTTTGTGGGCTGATAATTACAGAACGACCAAAATTATTAATCAATAAAATCATTTTTATGGCAAACGAAGTAAACAACGGTTATTACAAACTGAGTTGGGGCCAGAGAATCGGATTCGGTTCAGGTGACCTTGCCCAGAATCTTATTTTCCAGACGGTTGCATGTTTCCTGATGCTGTACCTGTGTACGGTTCTGAAAATCAATCCCGGATTTGTTAGTGGTCTTATCCTTGCAGTCAGACTCCTTGACTGTTTCTGGAGCCCTGTAGTAGGAAAGTACATTGACAACCACAATCCCAAGCTTGGCAAGTATCGTACATATCTGCTTTACGGCGGTATTCCTCTTACCGTTGCCGCTTGCTTCCTGATGCTTCCCACCGTGGCTACATGGGGCATGACATGGAAGATTGTCTATGCTACCGTCAGCTACACTCTGCTTAGCATGTACCTTACGGCTCTATCATGGCCTCTATGACCCGTGACAACGATGAGGTTCTTATCCTTACCTCAACCCGTATGGTATGCGCCAACATCGGCCAGATCGTTGTTCAGGCCGGTTTCCCCATCGGACTTGCAATGTGCGTAGGTATCGCAGTTGACTGGAACCAGGCTGTATTCATGGCTATCGGTACCATCCCTGCTTTCATCATCCTGCCTTTGCTTCCCGTTTTGAAGAAACTGTTCGGTAAGAAGGGTCTTTACTATCTGCTTCTGTGCGTAGGTCTTGTAGGATTCATCACACTGTTCATCATCGGTAAGTTCTTTGACGTTCAGAAGTGCAATGTTATCGTTCAGGGTGCCAAGGTTCTGACCGGTGTAGGTCTGCTGGTAGGTTCACTCATGTGGGCTCTGGTTCCTGAGGTTATCACCGATGCCGAGTATCGTACAGGCAACCGTCCTGCCGCTACTGTCAACGCTCTTGCAGGTGTTGCTTTCAAGGCCGGTTTCTCATTGGCAGGTTTCATTACTCCCTGGGTTATGGGTCTTATCGGCTTTAACCTGGCCAGTGAGGAGTCAGCTCTGCCTACCGATCCTAAGGCATGGTTCACCGTAACCTGCATCTTTGCAATAGTAGGTTTCGTTCTGCTGACACTCTGCTTCATGGGCAGCAAGGAGAACATCACCACCACCCCCGAGAAGCCCGTTTCATTCAAGGAGATGTGGCTTGAGTTCAAGGCTAACAAGTGCCTGCAGCTGGTACTGAGCATCTTTATCGTAGTGTTCCTGGCATCATTCATCAGCGCTCCGGTAAATGCTTATTATACTCACATCAGTGATTATAATCCGACTGTACAGAATGCAATCCTTATATTCACAACCATCATTCCTGCAATCCTTCTGGTTGTTGTAGGATATCTGGTCTACAAGTATCCTCTTACCGACCAGAGACTTGACGAGATGAACAAGGAGATTGAGGCAAGACATCACGCTGCCCAGAAATAACCTTTAAATCTGTCAATACACAACAGGGCCGGTGCTGCATAGTACCGGCCTTTTTTTTGCCAATTATTGTTAATAATATATCAAAATAGTATATCTTCGCGCCTTGAAATGAAAACAGGATTTGTGTCAAACATCAAATCAGTCATGAGATTATGCTCATTTCTGATTGTTCTTTTCCTCCTGGCTGGCTGTAAGGGCAAGCAGAAGGTGTGTGACACATGTCTGCATGAATTATACGCTCCGCTGCTCGAGGATGATCCTACTGAGTATCCCATCATGTCAAGCATGTTTGAACGTGTGGATACGGTGTTCCTTGAGAATGCAGGCTATGAGAGCATCATACCATCGGTCGATGAGGTTATAGCATTCCACGACACAATCATAGTAAGATCGGCCAATACACTGTTCTTCTTTAATGACAAAGGCAAGTTCCTGCGCCGTTTTGACCGCCTGGGCAAGGGTACAGGCAATTACCGCACGATAGACCGTTTTGATGTGCTCCCCGAGCGCGGTGAACTCTACATAATGGACGGTCATACCAACAATATCTTTGTGTATGGCATGGACGGCAGTTATAAGCGCAGTGTTCAGATTGATGATTATGTTTGTGACTTTGCGGTCCTGCCTGACGGCGGTTTCCTTTTTGCCAATCCCATTAAATATACGGGCCGTAACCATCGTCGCGGGCTTTGGAAAACAGGGGCCGACGGTAGGTTCATTAAGCAGCTTGTCGAGTTTGACCCTGAATTCGCTCACGTGAGCTTAAATACCCCGTATATCAATCATATAAGCCCTGGTGTGATAGGTTTTATGGGTATTGAGGATAATGACAAGTTCTATCATTACGCCGGTGACAGCATATCGGTCACCTGCCGTATGGTAACCGATATCGTAATGCCCGATGAGCTTAAACGAAGCGACAAGGTATTCGTAAATCCCCAGAAAGAGTATACCAAATGCGGTTACCTGGAGACTCCCCGTTTCCTTTACTTTGTGAATACAAACTACGGTGCCAACCTGATGATTGTATTTACCGACAAGAAAGACTGGACCACATACCGCATGTATGTCTATACGGGTGAGTTCAACCACGACAAGGAGACGCGTGAGCCGTTCCCCTTCCTTGTGGGCTCGTACAACGGCACGCTGGTGGGTTTCTATGACTCGGGCATGATTCTGGACAACGAGCGTTTCAAATCGCTGTTCCCAACGATCAAAAAGGACTCCAATCCCGTCCTCCTCTTCTTCAGAGAATAAAAAGAGTACCATTGGGGTCAGACCCCAATGGTACCTTTTTTAGAAGCCGAAGTCGAAATCTTGGGTTTCTATGACTGTGTCTTGCTCGGGAGCTTTTGCCTCAAGGTGAATTGGGTTGCCCTCGATGTGTACTGCCTTGACGGGGCAGATGAATTCGCAGCCGCCGCATCCTACGCACAGGTCAGGTGTGGTCTCGGGAATGGTAAGGCCTCCCTCGAACGGAACCATATGTATAGCCTGGACGGGACAGTGCTCGGCGCAGGCTCCGCAGCTGGTGCGGTTCACGTTCACCACGCAGATGTTTATGTTGAATACCACGCGGCCCGGCTGGGTCTTGTGTTTCTGCTCGACGGTTAGGGGCTTTATGGCTCCGGCGGGACATACCTGGCTGCAAAGGTTGCAGTCATAGTTGCAATAACCCTGATCGAACTTCATGACGGGCTGCATCATGCCTCCCAGACCGTACTCCATACCTGCAGGCTTGAGTACGTGGCTTGGGCACTTGCTTACGCAAAGATGGCAGGCGGTGCAGTGATTGAGCAGGTTCTTGTGGCTGATTGATCCCGGAGGCGACATAGGTACGCGCGTATCCTTCACGCCTGTTACTTTTGCCTGAAGGGCTGCGGGGGCAAGCGCTGCAATCACCAGTGTCGACTTAAGGAACTGGCGCTTGGACTCGTCAATGGGTTCATCGGCTTTCTGTCGTTTTACGGGGCCGAAGTAGATGGCTTTCTGCTTGCAGGCGTCAATGCAGTCAAAGCAATCCACGCAACGCGAGTAGTCAATCTGCTGGTTGGCAGAGTCTATGCAGTATGCCTTGCACTTGCGCTGGCAGGCCAGACAGTGGTTGCACCTGTCCTTGTCAATACGTATGCGGAGGAGTGAAAATCTTGAGAAAAATCCCAACAAAGTACCAACCGGGCAGATGGTGTTGCACCAGGTGCGTCCATGATGATAGGAAAGATGGCCGATAACCAGCAGGGTGAGTACTGCAACCACAAAGGCCGATATGGACTTGAGGGATATCAGCACCTTGTAGAAACGGTAATTGCCTAACTTCTCAGATATGGCTGCCAGTATGTTGTTGCCAAACAGATAGACGGGACGGAACAGCTCATCGGCCATACGTCCGTATGCGCTGTAGGGCTCCACAAGACCTATCAGGAAGGTAAATCCGCACAGCCAGGCGATGATCAGTACAGCCAGGACACCCCAGCGCAGCCAGGGTTTTTCAGGCTTGAATCCGTACTTTTTCTTTTTGTCAAATTTCTTTGACAACCAATTAAAGAAATCCTGGAATATTCCAAGAGGACAGATAACTGAACAGTAAAGCCTGCCCAGCAGGAGTGTGGCGGCTATCAGGCATATCAGCGTCACTATGCTGAGTGAGAACAGGGCGGGCCCGAACTGTATCTTCTGCAACAGCGGGTTGTCAATGATTCCCGCAAAGTCTATGAACCCGAAGGTTAGTATGGCGATGACGACAATGGCCATCGCCGTTCTGATCTTTCTGAGCATTGTTCAGAGTCTTACTCTCTTGACGTTGATTGACTCCAGGTCCATTGTTCCCAATCCCAGTTTCTGGCCGTCCGGAATATGCTCGATATCCTCAAACTTTATGCTCTTGTTGATACCTGTAAAGAACTTGCCGGCGGCGGTATCGACTGCTACGATATCAGGTGATGCGAACAATGCCTTGGTGAGCACTACGTCACTTGCGCTGCGTCCCTGCGGGCCGTTGGTGGCAACGGTGCGGTAAGCGTCAACTATATGGAGTACTGCAGGCTTGTAGGTGCAGATATCAGCAATGCACTGGTGCAGACCGCGTGAATGGAATGTGCGGCGGTCCCAAACAATGCCCATGTGGTTCTTCATGGCGCAGGTCATAAGAGCACCGCCATGATTCTTAAGTACGGGAACATTGATCCATTTGTCACACTCTATGATGGCTTTGTGCACCTGAGCGTTCTTGAGTGATACGCCCTTGGGTATATCGACTCTTTCATATGATGACTGCTCGTGGGCATATACCATGGTGGCGCCGGCTTTCTTTACGGCAGCCTCGATGCCGCTGTGGTCATAGCAGCGGGTCCAGTTGTCACAGGTGTGGTCAAAGACCTTTATTTCGGCCGCACCGGCATCCTGACACATCTTTATGAGTGCAACTATCAGGTCCGGGTTGGTGTTTCCGGCAAGTTCGGGGGTACGGTCCCAGCCTATGTTGGGCTTGATTACAATCTTGTCTCCTTTCTTGATGAAACGGCTTATGCCGCCCAGTTCTTTCATGGCAGCCTCAAGCATAGCTGCAGGTTCGCCGTTCATTACAGCTGCCAGATCGGCGTTATCGGCTGCGGGGGCAGCTCCGGTTGACGGTACGGTCGATGCCATTACGTCCATCATGCCACTGCTTTTTACGGTCACTAATGCTCCGGCTGCGGCCAGAGTCTTAAGGAAATCCCTTCTATCCATATTGGTCTTGTTTGATATTATCGGTTAGCAATATAACTGCCGCTAAGGTATGCATTTTGTTCCAATTTCCGGCCTGTTTTAATTTTATTATATATTTTATCTGCTATTTGCAGTACCTACTATTGGAATAGTAGGCGGAAATTGTTAATTTCGCGCAAATTATCATTCAAACCCGGAATTCAAACTAAAAACATATGTCCGAAACCAAAAGAATTTCATCAGCTCTGATATCGGTCTTCCATAAGGACGGCCTTGACGAGATCATCAGCAAGCTTCATCAGGAGGGTGTCAAACTAATTTCAACAGGCGGTACCCAGCGCTTTATCGAGTCGCTCGGAGTACCCTGCCAGGCAGTAGAGGAACTTACAGGTTATCCCTCAATCCTGGGTGGCCGCGTAAAGACCCTGCATCCCAAAGTGTTCGGCGGCATTCTGGCCCGTCGCGAGGAGGAGAATGACATGGCTCAGATGGCCAGTTATGATATCCCTGAGATAGATCTTGTCATTGTTGACCTTTATCCCTTTGAGGACACCGTAAAGTCAGGTGCTGAGGATGCCGATATAATTGAGAAGATTGACATAGGCGGTATCTCACTTATCCGTGCAGGTGCCAAGAACTTCAAGGATGCCGTAATCGTAGCCAGCAAGGACCAGTACAAGCCCCTGCTTGACATACTGAACGAGCGCGGTGCCGAGACTACCCTTGAGGAGCGCCGCTGGTTCGCCAAGGAGGCATTCGCCGTATCTTCATACTATGACAGCTGCATCTACAACTGGTTTGCCGGCAATGATGAGGATGACCATTTCCGTCTTGCTCTGGACGGTCACAAGGCAATGCGCTATGGTGAGAACCCTCACCAGAACGGTGTGTTTCATGGCGACTTGGATGCCATGTTTGACCAGGTTCACGGTAAGGAGATATCTTACAACAACCTGCTTGACATAAACGCAGCCGTTGACCTGATTGATGAGTTCAACGAGACTACATTCGCAATACTCAAGCACAACAACGCATGCGGCGTTGCTTCACGCCCCACACTGCTTGAGGCCTGGAAGGATGCACTGGCAGGTGATCCCGTATCGGCATTCGGCGGAGTGCTGGTAGCAAACGCTCCCATTGACAAGGCAACAGCCGAGGAGATCAACAAGATATTCTTTGAGGTTATCATAGCTCCCGATTATGACTTTGACGCCCTGGAGATCCTGGGTCAGAAGAAGAACCGCATAATCCTGGTTCGCAAGGACCAGAAGCTGCCCGTCAAGCTGGTACGCTCAGCCTTGAACGGCGTGCTGGTTCAGGACAAGGATACCAAGATTGAGACTCCCGATGAGCTCAAGCTGGTAACCTCACGCAAGCCCAGTGATGACGAGATAGAGGATATGCTCTTTGCCAACAAGATCGTAAAGAACAGCAAGAGCAACTCGATAGTATTTGCACGCGGCAAGCAGTTGCTGGCAAGCGGCGTAGGTCAGACTTCACGTGTGGATGCCCTGAAGCAGGCAGTAGAAAAGGCACACGGATTCGGATTTACACTGGAGGGTGCAGCTATGGCAAGTGACGCATTCTTCCCGTTCCCCGACTGTGTGGAGCTGGCCGATAAGGCAGGCGTCAAGAACGTTATTCATCCGGGAGGTTCCGTACGTGACCAGGAGTCAATAGACTACTGCGAGCAGCATGACATGACAATGGTCATGACCGGATTCCGTCATTTCAAACATTGATTTACTAACGTATAACAGATATTAAAGTGGGACTGTTTTCATTAACGCAAGAGTTGTCGATGGACCTTGGCACCGCCAATACCATCATAATGCACAACGATAAAATTGTAGTTAACGAGCCTTCGATCGTTGCCCTTGACAACCGCACCGACAAGATGGTTGCAGTGGGTAACCAGGCCAAGATGATGTATGAGAAAACCAACAAGGACATCCGCGTGGTCCGTCCTTTGAGAAACGGTGTGATTGCCGACTTCGATGCCTGCGAGCAGATGATGCGCGGTCTTATCGGTATGGTTGATACCGGTCGCCGTCTTTTCTCACCTTCACTCAAGATGGTAATAGGCGTTCCTTCGGGCAGTACCGAGGTTGAGCTGCGTGCCGTACGTGACAGTGCCGAGCATGCAGGCGGACGCGAGGTATATATGCTCTTTGAGCCGATGGCTGCCGCTATAGGTATCGGAATTGACGTGCTTGCTCCCGAGGGCAACATGATTGTCGATATAGGCGGCGGTACAACCGAGATTGCCGTAATTTCACTTGGAGGTCTGGTATCCAACAACTCCGTAAAGGTGGCCGGTGATGACTTCACCGCCGATATCCAGGAGTACATGGGTCGTCAGCACAACGTGAAGGTATCGGAGCGTATGGCCGAGCGCATCAAGATAAGCGTTGGTGCCGCTCTTACCGAGCTTGGTGACGAGGCTCCCGAGGATTACATAGTAAACGGTCCTAACAAGATCACCGCTCTGCCCATGTCAATCCCCGTATGCTATCAGGAGATCGCTCACTGCCTGGACCGCTCAATCGCCAAGATTGAATCGGCCGTACTGAACGCTCTTGAGAACACACCTCCTGAACTGTATGCCGATATCCTCAAGAACGGTATATATCTGTCAGGTGGCGGTTCCATGCTGCGCGGCATCAGCAAGCGTCTGGCCGATAAGATAGGTATTGAGTTCCATGTGGCCGATGAGCCTCTGCTGAGCGTAGCCAAGGGTACAGGCGTAGCTCTTAAGAATGTAGACCGTTTCTCATTCCTGATGAGATAACAGAACAGGACAGCCGTGCGTTCACTGCTTGATTTCTTAGTAAGGCACAGCTACGTTTTCCTGTTCATACTGTTGGAGATTCTGTCGCTGGTGCTTCTGTTCGGTTTCAATGACCGGCAGAAGGAGGCGTTCATGACCTCGGCCAACTCTTTGTCCGGCACACTCCTGGAGTGGAGTTCGAGTGTTGACCAGTTTTTCTCTCTGAGAAAGGAGAATGCACGTCTTGTGCAGGAGAACACCCAGCTCCGCGACATGCTTTATGAACTCTCAGACAGCCAGTATGTGGATATTCAGAGGACGTTGTCATCGGCCGATATAGTAGCGGCACGCGTAGTGAATAACACCATACGCAAAGATGACAATTACGTAACCATTAACAAAGGCAGTCTGGACGGACTCAGCCCGGGTATGGGTGTTTACAACCCGGACGGCGTCGTGGGAGTAGTCATGGTCACAGGCAAGCGTTACTCGGTAGTCCTGCCGGTCTTAAACGGCAATTCAAGTATCAGTTGCAAGAAAAAGGGAACTGACAGTTTCGGTTTCCTGGAGTGGGCCGGGGGTGATCCCTATGTGGCCCAGCTCAAGGATATGCCTTACCATTCAGCAGTGGAGATAGGTGATACCATCGTAACCACCGGTTTTTCATCGGTCTTTCCCGAGAATGTTCCTGTTGGAACGGTGGCCGGGGTTGAGCGCTCCAAGAACGGCTATACCCTTAAGATTCAGGTCAATCTGGCTTGTGATTTGTCCAACCTGGGTTGGGTATATGTCCATACCCGTACCGCCGATGATGAGATAGAGGAACTTTACAAACAGATACCGGACTAGGGTTATGGATAAGAGGTCATTCATGTTCAGGCTGCTTTCGCTGATAGGATTGGTACTGCTTCAGGTGCTTATCCTTAACCGCATCTGCCTGTTCGGATACGTAACTCCGCTGTTTTATATCTGGATGATAATCAGGTTTGACAGTGCAATGAAACGTTCCTCCATATTGCTGTGGGCGTTTTTCCTTGGACTTATTATAGATATGTTCTCAGGCACACCGGGACTGAATGCTGCATCGGCTACCCTGTTGGCCATGTTCCAACCCGGCATAGTGAAACTGTTTGTGCCTCTGGACCGTCATGACGTGCTGGTGCCATGCTCGGCAACCATGGGCGGCAGACATTTTGCAGGTTATCTGCTGCTTATGACCGTCCTGCATCACACAGTCTATTTTATATTGCGGAGCATTCCTCTGGGTGATTGGCCGATGCTCGTGCTGAAGGTAGTGTTCAGCGCACTTCTCACATTCGTTTTCATGCTCGTGACGGAGCACGTCTCGGGTGGTTCGGGAATAAAACGCTGACATAACTGTGAAGAACCACAGGTTTGACAACAGGAAATTCGTCATCGGCCTTATGGTCGTGTGCGTTGTGATTGTCTATGTGATACGCCTTATCCAGATTCAACTTATTGACACCCGTTACCGTAATTCGGCCGATAACAACGCACTCTATTACCGTACGGTCTATCCCACACGCGGTGTGATTTATGACCGTCAGGGCCGTATGATTGTAAGCAACCAACCGTCGTTTGACGTGACGGTGGTAATGCGTAACATCCGTAATCTGGACACTTTGGCTTTCTGCCGGTCACTTGATATAACCCAAGAGTATTTTGACAGCCGGATGGACGATATCCGTAACCGCCGTAAGAATCCCGGCTACTCCCCTTATACCGAGCAGGTGTTCATGGCACAGCTCTCATTCGAGGAGATATCGGAGTTCCGTGAGAAACTGTACCGTTTTGACGGGTTCGGCATAACACAGCGCCAGCAGCGCAAATACAGTTATGAGGCTGCCGCCCACCTGCTGGGCGATCTTGGCGAGGTTTCCAAGACAGAGATTGAGGATGATAACTGGTATGTCCAGGGCGATGTGATAGGCAAGCAGGGAGTAGAGAAATACTACGAGTCCCAACTGCGCGGACAGAAGGGAACCGAGGTGCTGCTCAAAGATGCCTACGGACGTATCCAGGGCAGTTATTATGACGGTGAGTATGACAAGGAGGCCATACCCGGCCGTAACCTGACATTAGGCCTTGACATAGATCTGCAGATGCTTGGTGAGAAACTCATGCAGAACAAGATTGGCAGCATTGTGGCCATCGAACCCAAGACCGGTGAGATTCTGTGCATGGTTTCTGCCCCGTCGTTCAACCCGTCGGAACTTTCGGGCCGTCATCGCGGTGAGCACTATCAGGAGTTACAGGCCAGACCCGACAAACCTCTGCTCAACCGCCCCATCCAGGGAACCTATCCTCCCGGCTCAACATTCAAGACATCGCAGGCGCTGACTCTGCTGCAGGAGGGTATCATTGATACCAGAACCAAATATCCCTGTAATGACGGATTCTCTTTCCGCGGCCTCAGGGTGGGCTGTCACTCGCATTCGTCGCCGCTTGATTTGAATTTTGCCATAGCCACATCGTGCAATAGCTATTTCTGCTGGGGTTACTATTATATGATTGGTGCAGCTAAATACGGTACGCCACAGAAAGCCCTGACTGTCTGGAAAGACTATATGGTCGAGATGGGGTTCGGCTACACTCTGGGAGTTGACCTGCCCAGCGAGGCCCGCGGCATGATACCCAACTCGGACTATTATGACCGCCATTACAACCGCTCCTGGAACGGACTCACTACCATAAGTAATGCAATCGGCCAGGGTGAGGTAACCCTTACTCCGCTTCAGATTGCCAACCTGGGTGCCACCATCGCCAACCGCGGTTATTACATAACTCCCCATGTGGTCAAGACAGTTGACGGCGAGCAGCAGGATACCGCCTATACCAAACTCCATTACGTGAGCGTTGACAAGGAGAACTATGACATTGTGGTGGAGGGTATGCGCCAGTCGGTCATTGACGGTACTTGCCGATCGGCCAATAACCGTAATTATGCTGTTTGCGGCAAGACCGGAACAGCGCAGAACCGCGGTATAGACCACTCGGTGTTTATGGGATTCGCTCCCATGGATGATCCGCAGATTGCCATTGCGGTTTATGTCGAGAACGGCGGATTCGGTGCGGTTTACGGTGTGCCTATCGGCGCCCTGATGATGGAGCAGTATATCATGGGTGGGCTTTCAGAGGCCAGCCAGCGTAAGGTTGAGGATTATTCAAGTCGTGTGATTGATTATGGAGAGGAGGAACGTTGACATATTGGGCAAACTTGACTGGCTGACAGTACTGCTGGTGCTGGTAATCATGGTGTGCGGCTGGTTCAGCATTTGCGGTGCAAGCGCCAATGTGGAGAACGTTGACCTGTTCTCGTTCGCTACCCGCCCGGGCAAACAGATGGTCTGGATACTATGTGCCATAGCGTTGGGAGCGGTGGTGCTGTTCATCAATCAGAATTTCCTTAACTCGTACGCTTATATCATCTACATAGCGCTTGTGTTGCTGCTCATTGTCACAATTTTTGTGGCAAAGGACACCAAGGGCTCACGCTCATGGCTCAATCTGGGTCCTGTTAGTCTGCAGCCGGCCGAGTTCGCAAAATTTGCTACTGCACTTGCACTAGCCAAGTTTGTGGACAGGTTTGATTTCAATCCCGCACAGATGGGTGACCTGCTCAAGGCGTGCGCCGTATTTGTGGTCCCCATGTTCCTGATAGTCTGCCAGAACGAGACCGGATCGGCATTGGTATATTTGGCATTCCTGCTGGTGCTTTACCGCGAGGGAATGACCGGAAGCGTGCTGTTCCTGGGATTCTGCGCCATACTGTTCTTTATCCTGGAGATAAAGTTCAGCCCCGTAAACTTTGGTGACCAGCCGTTCCAGGTGGGCACTTGGCTTGTGCTTACCATAATCCAACTGCTTGAGACACTCATGATATGGATCATGTCACGTGACCGCAACCTGTCGCTTACGGTGCTGGGCATCGGCCTTGGAGGAATGCTTGTTGGACTGGCCGTTTCACTTTCAATAATTCCGTTCAAGGTTACATATCTGCAGGTCGCCTTGATAGTAATAACCAGTGCCTACATAGTGTTCAGGGCTTTGAAGGATATGGCCCGCCGCTATATCTGGGTAGCAGTATTCGCCATCGGCTCAGTGGGTTATCTCTACTCTGTTGACTACGCATTCAATGATATCCTGAAGCCCCACCAGCGCACCCGTATCAATGTAATTCTGGGTTTGGAGGATGATCCTAAGGGAGCCGGATACAACGTGAACCAGTCGCTCATAGCCATCGGATCCGGAGGACTTACCGGCAAGGGGTTCATGAAAGGAACCCAGACCAAACTCAAATATGTACCGGAACAGGATACCGATTTCATTTTCTGCACCGTGGGCGAGGAACAGGGATTCAAGGGCTCGCTGTTTGTGCTGCTGCTCTATATGGGTCTGCTGTTGCGCCTGATAGTGCTTGCCGAGCGGCAATCATCAGTCTTTGGCCGAGTATACGGCTACTCGGTTGTGTGCATACTGCTGTTCCACCTATTTATTAATATAGGAATGGTATTGGGCATCACGCCCGTAATAGGAATCCCCCTGCCATTCTTCAGCTACGGAGGCTCCTCACTCTGGGGCTTCACCATCCTCCTGGCAGTCTTCCTCCGCATCGACTGCGAACGCACCATCAACTATTAAATCAATCTTCCAAGATTGTTTCTGCTTAAAATTTCAATCTTCCAAGATTGTTTCATATATTTGTGACGAATAAATAATCAAAACAATGGAACTGAATCCAGAAGTATTGTACAGAAACTCGCACAGACTGGTATCTCAAGTGAGCTTGGATTTTAAGCGAGAAATATATGATAGGATTAACTGGGAGCCAAGAATCATTGGCATAAAAGGGCCCAAGGGTGTTGGAAAATCGACCCTTCTTAAACAACATATCCGTGAGACCTTTCCTGATGACAGTAAGATACTGTATGCGTCGCTGGATCATATCTGGTTTAATGGAAATAGCTTGGATGACCTTGTGGAGTACCACTATATCCACGGAGGAACCCATTTGTTTCTGGATGAGGTACATAAATATAAGAACTGGCAATGGGGTATAAAGAATATATATGACAATTACCCATCCATGAAAGTTGTATTTACAGGAAGTTCAATGCTTCAGATAGGCGAAGGCAATGTTGACCTTTCACGTAGAACCTCCATGAACGTAGTCAACGGCATGTCTTTCCGCGAATATCTTGCATTTGAAGGAATACTGTCATGGAATAAAGTTTGCCTTGATGATATACTTGAACATCATGTAGAAATAGCAACCGAGATAACAAACAAGGTCCATGTCCTGGACTATTTTAAGGATTATCTCAAGTATGGTTATTATCCTTTCTACAAGGAGGATAAGCAGGGGTTTAATGATAGGTTGACCGAAGTCTGCAAACAGGTTATAGAGCAGGATATTCCTGCAGTAACAGAGGTTGAATATGCTACTGTCCAGAAGCTTAAGAAACTGCTGTATATTATTGCTGCACAGGTTCCGTTTGTTCCAAAAATGGAGGATATATATGCTCAGTTGGAAACCAACAGAGAGCAGGGGCTCAAACTAATGGACCTCTTGGAGAATGCAGCGTTGATAGGACAGCTAAAGACCAAGGTTAAGGCCGTTAAGAAACTGTCATCGCCCGATAAACTGTTCCTTGACAATCCAAACCTGATGTATGCTTTATCTGAAGGACCAGAAATCGGCACAGTTCGTGAAACATTCTTCTATAACCAGTTGAGCCGCGCTTGTAAAGTAAATCATCCCGGCAAAGGAGATTTCCTGGTGAATGACCGTTATCTGTTTGAAGTAGGTGGTCCCAGAAAGACATTTGACCAGATTAAGAATGTTGAAGACAGCTATCTTGCCATAGATGAAGTAGAATTTGGCAGAGGCAACAAAATCCCACTTTGGTTGTTCGGTTTTCTGTACTAAATTGGTTTATCAGGTCTATTATGAGAATAAAACATTTAGAGAGAATCATATTTCTTGTTTTATCATTCTGGGTACTAGCATCATGTGAGCATGGTACATTGGAACATGTAGAGCAGTTGATGGAGACCGATGTTAAGGCGGCCGATTCAATACTCTCTTCCATGCCGATGCCCACCTCCCGCCGCGACAGGGCCTGGTATGCCGTCCTCAAGACTCAGCTGGATTACAAACAATACAAACCCATAACATCTGACAGCCTGATACTCACTGCCACCAGCTATTACGGAACTCATCATAAGAACTACCGTTCCGCTATGGCTTGGTACTCTCAGGGATGTGTATTGGCGGGATTGAACAATGACATTCCTGCCACAGAATCATATCTTAGATCATTGGATTTATATCCCGACACGCTGAATAAATATTTCGCTCTAACCGAAATGAAGTTGGGGGATTTATATCTTAAGAAATCAATGTATAATCAAGCACTTTCTCTCTACACAAATTGTCGTAATAATGCGTATTCTCTAAATGATTTGGCTTTAATATCTTATTGTAATTTTAAGACGGCTACTATATATCTTTATGAGAACAAATATGAATTAGCAGCACCCATTTTTGCCGAATTAATAAATGACAAAAATCTTTCAGAGTTATATAGAAACGAGTCAAAAATAAATTATGTGAAAGTTCTTCTTTATGGATACAACGACCCGCAAGCGGCATATGATTTGTTAATGAATAATCTTAAGAATCCGGAAAGAGTAAATGGATTCGTATATTCCACTATAGGCGTTATTCACTACAAAATGTGTAACTATGATTCTGCTTACTATTATTTTAATAAGTCGCTAGAATGTGTAAACGAAGTGTATACTAGAAGCATAAATTACAGTTATTTACTTGAACTGTCCAGTATGATGGGTAACACAAAAGAGGCTTTTGATTATTCAAGTAGATTTACTGATGTCATGGATTCTATCCTAATTATTGAAAACTCAAATGATATTGCGTCGGTTAAGATCCAGTATGCTCAGGAAAGCTATCAACTTAAAAGAAGAGAATTTTTGATAAGGACATTAGTAGTAACAGTCTCGTCTTTTATTATTCTTATACTTTGCGTAATTTATGTTTATCAGCGCAGAATAAGAAAAAATCAAGAGTACTATATTTCTTTATCAGATAAACATAGGGTAAGACAAATTGCTCTCAAACCGGAAAGTAGTAGTGAGTCTGAAATATTAGATTATTGTTTGCAATTGTTTAACTCTACCCCATCTTATGATATTATAAAGAATGATTGTGGAATAATAAATAATCCATTACGCCAATCGATTTTACATGATCTTACGGTTTCTTTTTCAGAATATTATTCGTTCGCTCGTTCCAAATATCCTGATTTCAACACCAATTACATCAATTATTGTATCCTTCATTATCTGAATTTCTCACACCAACAAATAATAGATATTC
>CAJOJD010000029.1 GCA_905234745.1 uncultured Bacteroidaceae bacterium
TTTAAAATACTGTGATTGAAATTATTAGCTATTGTGTATCCGTTCATTGCGGCCGCTTTGCTTATGAGCAGATACTGATAACTACGTAAGTCGGTGCCGCTGCGCAGTACGGTGTCATCGGCCTCATATTCATGGACGGCGCGCAGGTCTATGCGCAGCATCCAGATGGCGGGGTTAAACCACTGCAGAGCGGCTATAAGATCGGTAATAAGTACGTCTATTGAATGGCGGAGTGCCACGTGTGCTTTCTCGTGGCGGATGATTGCGTTTTCATTGTTGTTCCAGTCCTGCTCGGATATTACAATGTGTCCCATCCAGCTGAATGATGCCGCATTGCCGGGCATGATATAGACAGTTGTGCCATCGGCCGTAACCTCCTTGCGTGCGCTCTTTATTATTCCGCGTACGCGAAGGACCGATGCCAGGACTCTTGCCAGTACAAAGACTACGCCTGCGGTATAGACTGCCATGAGTGCAATGTGCCACCAGGGTGTAGCGGACTCCACAGGAGTGTTTGAGACGGCTTGCACGAGCTGGGTTACCGGCATTGGCAGTATCTCAGTCTTGTTGATTGTAATAATGCAGACAGGGAGAAGAAAAGATAGCAAAGCCGTACTCAAAAGCACTATCCTGTTGAGTCTGTGCCATGAATCCTTGATCAGCAGCAGACGGAAGAATATGTAGAAGACGGCCATTATGACCGCAACTTTCAATTGGTAGGTAAGGAAGGTCATCATTTTTCTTTCTTTTCAAGGTGTTCAATAAGTTCTTTCAGTTCATCGATCGATACCTTGCCGTCACCGACAAATGCCGATACCGCATTCAGGTATGAGCCGAAATAGTTGCCGATGAATCCGCCCATTGAGAACTTGCTGTATTCATCACGAGTCACAATGGGATAATATTGATAGGTGGGACCGTATGCCTTGTGGTCCAGGAATCCGTCGGACTCCAGTTCACGCACCTGTGTAGAAAGAGTATTGAAATGGGGCTTGGGCTCGGGGTAGAGTTCACGGAGTTCGCGTACAAAGAGTTCACCCTTGTCCCAGAAGTGGTTCATTATGACCTCCTTCTTCTCACTTAGCTTGGTTATTTCCTTTTGTTTCATAATGCATCAGTAACTAGTACCGATGCAAATGTAACTAGTAAAATAGTTGCTCAACGATTTATTTAGTTAATAATCATTAATTCGGGAAAAATCAAAAAAAATCTACCTTTGTTGTAGTTTTCCATTAAGACCTGCGTCTAATGTGCAGAAACAAACAAAAAGACAATGACAGAACGTGAATTTGAAACAATGATCAAAGAGAACAAAGGCACTATATATACGGTGTGCTACATGTTCTCGAATGATCATGATGAGGTGGCCGATCTTTTCCAGGAGATACTCATCAACCTCTGGCGGGGATCCGGAACTTTCAGGGGTGAAAGCGCGCTGAGTTCCTGGATATGGAAGGTTTCGCTCAACACCTGCATCACTTTTGACCGCAAGAAGAAACGTGGTGTGAGCACCGTGCCGCTTTCTATGGACGTTGACCTCTTTAATGATCAGGCCGATGATACCAAACAGATTGGTATGCTGCGTGAGCGCATCGGCCGTCTTGGTCCTTTTGACAGGGCAATCGTACTGCTCTGGCTGGAGAACCTCAGTTACGAGGAGATTGGCCAGATAGTAGGTATAAGTTCAAGTAACGTCTCAGTCCGTCTTTTCAGAATCAAAGAACAACTTAAAAACATGCAGTAAAATGGAAACAACCGATAACACTTTGAAGGAGATGCAGCAGCAGATGCAGCTGCTCAAGGATAAACTTGACAAGCAGACAATAGTCAATGACAAGATGTTGCGTTATGCCGCAAGCAAGGGCATAAACAACCTTCGCATCAAGTCCAGAATACCTTATATAGCAGGTGTGGCTGCAATGCTTGGCGTACCTTCATTCTATAATCTGGGATGCTCGCTCTACTTTGTAATCTACTCAGAACTGATGATGCTGTTCTGCATAGGTGCAACCATCTACACCAACAGTCACATTCCAAACATGGAAGGCAATCTTGTTACAGCAGCCAGCCAGCTGACCCGCTTCAAGAAGATTCACGCCGAGTGGCTCAAGATAGGTATCCCTCTGCTGACGGTATGGGTCAGTTGGCTTATCGTTGACATGATAAGAGGAGCCGAGATGTCAACCTATGAGATGCTCGCCATGTTTGCCGGAATAGGGGTGTGTCTGGTCATCGGCCTGGTTTTGGGTCTGAAAGTCCGTCGCGACGTCATGAATGGCGCCGATGAACTCATCGGCCAGATCAAGGAACTGCAGGGAATGTAAAAAGGTGACAAAGGGGAGGTCCCCTTTGTCACCTTTTTTGTCACATCCTTCTCAGAATCTGAAGTAGAGCTCAGCCCAAAGCTCATTCCACTGTGATGAGGTGGGCTTGTTGTCAACCAGGTTGTACTGGAGCTGAAGCATCAGGTTCTTGTGAATCTGGAAGTTCGGAGCAATGCAGTACATTGACTTCATGGTCTCTGATGAAGCCTGGCTGCGATATACGTCGTACTTGGCGTAAACCTTGAACCAGTCATTTACGGGAACGCCTACAGCTGCATACCAACCGTCGGCCTTGCCGGCACCTGAGAATGTGCCATCGGCCTGAAGTTCACTGATCTTGTGGCCTTTTGAGTTGACATACTCGGCACGTGCGCTCCATGAGTTGTGCTCATATTTTGCGGCAACGGCCCAGCGGTTACGGTCAACCGTTACTCCGTTGGCGGTATAGTCGCCTATCCATCCGAATGCGCCGATATAGAGGTCCTTGATGGGCTGAACCTGGAGTGTTCCGATAACATCCTTGTGAGAGTTTGCATCGGCTGTATTGATGCCCTGTCCGTTCATCAGCTGCAGCTGATAGTGGATGAGACGATAGTCTCCATCTGCCATGGGCAGCAGGTCACCCTGAATCTGGATACCCTGGTCACGGCCGCCGTTTGAACCGGCCTCACCGCAGTAGTCACCCATGCCTGAGAACATCTTGGTAATCTGTGAATAATCGCCGAAACCTACATCCCAGGGATTGTAAGGGTTCTCAAAAAGGAATGCACGCTTGTACTGACCTACCTTGACAGCGAACTCTTTCCAGTGTGCCCACTCTACGAAGTAGTCTTTCATATGGAAAGCGGCGTTGTTGGCCTGGATCTGTACGCGGTACTTGAAATCCTTCAGTATGGTGCCGTCAACATAGACACGGAACAGACGCTGGCTCAAGCCGCTGTTCTGGTTCTGACCATCCTGGTCCGTAAGTGCATATTTTGCGATAACGTAACCGCCAACCTTGGGGCCGGTAGTGTAATCAGTTACTTTACGTCCGTATTGTACATCCTGGGACATTGCAGGAACTACAGCGATGCAAGCTAAAACTGCAAATAAGAGTTTTTTCATTTTTAGGTATATGAGTATGTTGTTAAGCGATTGAGAACGGGAACAGCTTGGTGAGCCAGAAGAAGCCCAGAACAAAGCCGATAGCTCCGATTATGATACCGACCTTGGTCATATCCTTGGTCTGGACAAGACCGGTGCTGGATGCAATGGCATTCGGAGGTGTCGATATCGGGAACAGCATTGCTATTGATGCACAGATGGCGATGAATGAAATCATTGCGTGTGTGCCGCCGAACGAAAGGAATGATGCATTGTTGGTGGCGGCGGGATCGGCCATACCCTCGGCAACTACGATCAGGATCGGGATAAGCAGGGCTGCGGTAGCCGAGTTGCTGATGAAGTTAGAGAGGAAGTAGCAGACCAGACCTGCTATGATGAGTACTGAAAGAACACTCATTGATCCGAACGGGATGGCGTTGATCAGGGTCTTGGCAAGACCTGTTCCCTGAAGTGCGGTACCCAGAGCGAAACCTCCGGCAACCAACCAGAGCACTGTCCAGTTGATCTCCTTGATGTCCTCCTTGGTGAATATGCCTGTCATGGTGAGCACGCCCAGCGGGATAAGGGCAACCACGTTCGAGTTGATGCCTGTCTTGCTCTCGGTGGCCCACAGAAGGATGGTGCCCAGGAATGTGATCCAAACCACGTATGTCTTCCAGTCAACGGGACGCTTGTTCTCGGGGATATCCAGGACCAGTTTCTTGGTCTTGAAGGGGAACAGTAACTGAAGCAGAACCCAAGCAACGAGAATCATTATAAGAACATAGGGAATCATTCTCATTGACCACTCGGAGAATGTAACCTCATAACCGGCCTCGGTCAGGAAACGTACGGCTGTTGCGTTAGGAGGTGTGCCGATAGGTGTGCCGATGCCACCGATGTTGGCAGCCACGGGAATGGCAAGCGAAAGACCGATGCGGCCTTTGTCATCGGCCGGAAGTGACTTGAGCACCGGTGCCAGGAATGCCAGCATCATTGCTGCGGTGGCGGTATTTGACATGAACATTGAGAATACTGCAATAACTACCAGGAAACCCAGAAGGACCATGTTCGGTTTTCTTCCGAATGGCTTGAGCAGGATTCTTGCCAGTGTTACGTCAAGTCCGTATTTCTCGGCCATGATAGCCAACACGAAACCGCCCATGAACAGCATGACTACAGGATCGGCGAAAGAGGCCATAAGGCTCTTGTAACCTACCAGCGTGCCGTACTTGGGATCACACAGAAATCCTATTCCCTTGTCGGATATGGTAAGCAGTGTAAGCACTATAAGCAGTAGTGAAGTGGTCCAGTTGGGGATGATCTCGAACATCCACATCAGGGCTGCAAAAACAAACAGTGCGATGACGCGCTGCTGAACTACTGTAAGAGCTTCAATACCGTAGAAATCAACCGGTACAAGCCAGAGGAAAAGGGTCACTGCCAGAACTATAGGCAGGAGGACACACATTTTTACATTGATTTTCTTGTCACTCATATTGAGAATCGTTTATTATCTGAATGTCTGTATGTTTAAGTGAGCGTGCAAAAGTACTCATAACGCGTACCTTATTTTATCGGCATATGATGTTATTTTCTATATGATTATTCGTTACTAACGATAAATAAAGGTAACTTTGCCCTAAACTAAACTGACGTATATGGAACTCAGACAATTGCGCTACTTTGTAGAGGTGGCCAGACTCAACAGTTACTCACTGGCATCAAAGACCCTTTTCATTACCCAGAGTACTATCTCGCAGCAGATTCGCAAACTGGAGGAGGAACTCGGCGTGGAACTTCTTACCCGTGACACCCGACATGTGGTACTGAGTGATTACGGCGAGCAGTTTTATCCCTGTGCACTGCAGGTGCTTGAGGATGCAAGGGCGGGCAAGGATCGTATCCGTGATGTGGTAAACCTGAATGTAGGTACTCTAAGCGTGGGTTCGACATATGCATTCAGCCTGCTTCTCAAGCAGTCTGTGCTTGATTTTTACCGTGAATACCCTCATATCAAGCTCAACATAATAATAACCTCAAAAGAGGAGTTGCGCCAGAAACTTCTTGACCGTGAACTGGACCTGGCACTTACATACAAGTCGCCGTTGGGTGAGGACCGTATAGAGTCACATCTGCTGTTCCAGAGCCGCCTTTGCCTTATCGGTCGTAAGGGTACTCTCAAGGGGGTGGGCAATGAGGTGAGCGTACAGGATCTGGCGCGTTTCCCGCTGGCTCTGCCGTCAAAGGGACTGCAGGCCAGGGATACATTGGAGTCTATCCTTTATGCCGAGGATGTGAACCTGGATATCCGATTGGAAATCAATAGCGTACGTTCACTCCTGGACCTTGTCAGCAACAGCCCGCTCATGACCATGCTGTCCGAGGAGTCTATTCATGATTTCCCCGGCCTGGAGGCAGTTCCCATAGTACATCCCGACGGCAGAATGGACGGCTGCTACCATTTCCTTAAGGGCACATATCACAAAATGTCCGCCCGTAAATTTGTGGAGATACTGATGCAGCGCAACTTGTCCAACCGTAATCTCCGTATACTCTGAGTTATAAAAGATTTATCGTTTTTGTCTAACAATTTTATAGAAACAAATAAATTTCACCGATAAAAACTGATTGTCTTTCTGCGTAACTTCGCCGCGAAATAGAAAAATTATGCAGAAAACATTCTTAGGTTCTGATCTGGTAAAGGAGAAAGACAAGAAGAAAGCACAGAAGAAGGCTGTAATGCCTGTATCCTTGCGTGCACTCAAGGTCCTTTTGGGAGTGATAGTAGGATTGGTGGTCTGGAATCTCCCCTCAAACGTGTTCGGTATAGACAATCTTACGGTTATAGAGCAGCGTGTAATTGCCGTGTTCTGTTTTGCCACCATAATGTGGATTACAGAGGGCATTCCGTCATGGGCAACATCGGTTGCAATAATCGTAGTACTTCTGTTTACGGCAAGTGACAACAGCCTGAGCCTGTTCAGACTGCATGCGGCCGATGATCCCCTGTTCGGCACGCTCATGTCAAGCAAGAAGATCATGGCATGCTTTGCCGATCCCGTGATAATGCTCTTTATCGGAGGATTCATGCTTGCCTTTGCGGCAACCAAGGCAGGATTGGATATCAAGTTGGCCAAGGCGTTGCTCAAGCCGTTCGGAACAAAATCAGAGAACGTCCTGCTGGGATTCATCCTGGTTACCGGAGTGTTCTCAATGTTCCTGTCCAACACCGCAACGGCAGCCATGATGCTTACGTTCCTTACGCCGGTCATCAAATCCCTGCCTGCAAACGGCAAGGGCCGTCTGGCACTTGCACTGGCCATTCCGGTAGGTGCCAACCTGGGTGGAATAGCCACTCCTATAGGAACTCCCCCCAACGCCATTGCCATCAAGTTCCTCAATGATCCCAACGGCATGGCCATGAACATAGGTTTCAGTGACTGGATGATGATAATGCTGCCGCTTACCATAGTGCTTCTGCTTCTGGCATGGTTTGTCATCAAGATGCTGTTCCCCTTCACTCAGAAAAAGATTGTACTCGAGATAGAGGAGAATCCCACACGTGTTCTCAAGCCATGGCAGGAGATAACCGTATATGTAACATTCGCTCTCACGGTTCTGCTCTGGATGAGCGATAAATGGACTCATGTGGATGCCAATGTGGTGGCCATGCTGCCGGTGGGCGTGTTCTGCGTGACACGTATCATCACCAAGTATGACCTGGCCGAGATCAACTGGTGCATCCTGTGGATGGTGGCCGGCGGTTTCGCCTTGGGACTTGCCCTGCAGGATTCGGGCCTGGCCAAGCATCTGGTCGAGTCCATCCCGTTCAATGAATGGCCTCCTGTAATAATGATAGTAGGCTCCGGTCTTATCTGCTATGCTCTGGCCAACTTTATCTCACATACTGCTACCGCCAACCTGCTTATTCCCATACTTGCATTGGCCGGAATGTCAGCAGCACAGAATCTGGAGCCTTTCGGCGGCGTTACCACCCTGTTGGCCGGTGTGGCATTGGGATCGTCACTTTCCATGATTCTGCCCATATCCACTCCGCCAAATGCACTTGCACACTCAACCGGTTTCATAGAGCAGAAGGATATGGCCAAGGTGGGAATCATCATGGGTGTGATAGGCCTTGTCCTGGGCTATACAGTGCTCGTGTTTGTGGGCAAATGGGGATTGTTGTGATTATAAAAAGGTTATAAACTAAATAGGAAATGAAAAAATATCTGATCCTGTCACTGATTGCACTTACCGTCCTGGTATCCTGCAACAAGACACCTAAGTCACCGTACGTACGCAAGGTGGCTGATTATGCTCTGGTAACTCTTGAGACACCCGATCTGAGCGGTATAACCGACAACGGCAAGGAGGTGCTCAACCTTTACCGTTTCATTGCCGATGAGGTGGATGCCATCTACTGGGAACAGTATTACGGTGGTAAGGACTCACTGCTCAACGGCATTACTGATCCGTATCAGAAAACTTATGCGGAGATAAACTACGGCCCGTGGGACCGCTTTACCGGTAAATCATTCGTGGAGGGTTACAATGACTGTCTTCCCGGTGCCGGATTCTATCCCGCAGATATGACCCTGAGCGAATTCGGACAGTGGGACAATCCTGATAAGAACAGCCCGTATACGCTGATTCGCCGCAATGCCGACGGTTCACTCAAGACCGTATGGTATCATGATGAGTATAAGGAGCATATCGATAAGATTGTAAACTATCTCAAGGCTGCCGCCGATATAACCATCAAGCCCAGCGTAAAGGAGTATCTGCTCAAGAAGGCCCAGGCACTTGAGACTGATAATTATTATGAGAGCGCACTTGCATGGCTTGATATGGATGACAGCAAGATGGATCTGGTAATAGGCCCCAATGAGGCTGTCGATGACCAGTTGCTTGGTGTTAAGCGCTCATATGAGGCTTTCGTACTGCTCAAGAATCAGGCCCGTACGGATGAGCTGATGAAGTATGTTTCACGTATCAGCGAATTCCAGCAGGAGTTGCCCGGTGATCCCCAGTACAAGACATTCCAGCCCGGTGCAGGCTCAAACATATTCTCATGCAACGCTCTCTATTATGCCGGCAAGGCCAATGCGGGTGTCAAGGTGATAGCTCTGAACCTTCCGTTTGACGCCGATGTTCAGCGCGACCGCGGTACCCGTACCATTCTGCTTGAGAACATCATCAAGGCCAAGTACAATTATATAGTCAACCCCACCGGCAAGGTCCTGCTTGACGGTGATGCCGCAGAACATCTTTCATCGGATGCGTTTTTCTGGAACATCGTGTTCCGCGAGGTGGCTCACGGACTGGGCGTAAAGGAGACGGTTAACGGAAAGGGCAGCGTGGAGAACGCACTCGGCAGTGCCGCCCTTACCTTTGAGGAGATTAAGGCCAATGCCGCCGGAGTACTTTTGGTATGCAATCTCCAGAACCATTACGATATCCGCAATATCTTTACCAAAGAGGATGCCCTGACCACATTCTTTGCATCGCTGATGCGTTCAGAGCGTTTTGGCGAGGGCTCTGCCCTGGGACGTTCCAGCATCATCATATACAACTATCTGTATGAGGCCGGTGCAATTCAGCGCAAGGCATCGGGCAAGTACTCGGTCGATACTGCAAAGATGGAACAGGCACTTTCAGACCTCACCGCACTGGTGCTCAAGACTCAGGCAACAGGCGATATCGCATTTGCCACCAGCTTTGAGAAACGTTATTCAAAGCGCAGCGACAGTTACAACGAGGATCTGATGAATCTGGGATTGGAGAAGATTCCGGCCGATATTCGATTCAAGTGATTTCGGCGCGGATTACTGTGCCAGCCAGTAATCGTGATCGGAGTATTTGGCTGTCTGGGCCACACCGTCCTTGAACAGTATTATAACCGGCATGCCGGTCTCCATCGGTATTTCGGTTCCGTTATGACGCAGGTTTGACTGCTTGAAAGAGAGTCTGAAAACGTCATATCCGTCCTTTTGCTGGATGAATGTGACATTCTCGGCATTGAGTTTTTCGGCTTTTTCCAATACTTGTCCCGGTATGATCATGACAACTGTAGTTTCAGGTTAGTCTTGTTGTGTTAATTTTGTTTGACGGGTGTAAAGATAGGAAAAAACAAGTAACTTTGGTCTCATTATGAATGAGAGACTTAAGGAGTTGCTTTTAGGATATGCCCAATGTGAGCCTGAGGCGGTCACAAGACTGACTGCAGCGGGCTCTAACCGTGTATACTACAGATTCGCTTTTGCCGATGGCCGCACCTTGGTGGGAGTAGAGGGTACCAATCCCGATGAGAACCGCGCGTTCCTGACTATCGGACGTCATCTGCGTAAGGCGGGATTGCCGGTTCCTCAGATACTGGCGGTATCAGACTGCGGTATGTACTACCTGCTCCAGGACCTGGGCGATGAGTCTCTTTTCGGCTTCATGGAGAGTGCCCGTGAGAGCGGACAGTACAGCCCGGAACAGACTGCCCTTCTGGAAAAGGTGATGCGCCTTTTGCCTGATCTTCAGTTCAAGGGTGGAAAGGATTTGGACTACAGCGTCTGCTTTCCGTGCCTGTCGTTTGACCGCCGCAGCATATTCTGGGACCTCAACTATTTCAAATACTCATTCCTCAAGGCAACCGGACTGGAGTTTCACGAGGCCCGTCTGGAGGATGACTTTGAGTGTCTGGCCTCTGTCCTGCTGGCCGATGCCCCTTACGACACGTTCATGTACCGCGACTTCCAGGCCCGTAACGTAATGGTAAAGGACAGCGAGCCCTGGTTTATAGATTTTCAGGGGGGACGCCGCGGACCGGTGGAGTATGATGTGGCATCGTTCCTGTGGCAGGCCCGTGCCGCATATCCTCAGGACTTGCGTAATCACCTTATAGATGTATATGTTGAGTCGCTTGGCCGGTACCGCAAGGTTGACGCTGAGGCTTTCAGCCGCAGTCTGATGCATTTCGTGCTGTTCCGCACCCTACAGGTGCTGGGCGCATACGGGTTCCGCGGATATTTTGAGCGCAAGCAGCACTTTATTGAGAGCATACCGGCGGCTATCGGCAACCTCAGGGATCTGCTTGATGCAGGAGTGGGCTCTACGGAGTATCCATATCTTATTGAGGTGTTGCGTGGGCTTGTGGAATTGCCGCAGTTCGCACCCGTAAAGGCGGCCGATAAACTGACAATCCGTGTAATGAGTTTCAGTTACCGCAAGGGAGGCATCCCGGAGGATCCGAGCGGCAACGGAGGCGGATTCGTGTTTGACTGCCGCGCCATGCATAATCCCGGCAAGTATGAGCAGTACAAGAAGATAACCGGGGCCGATGCGCCCGTGATAGAGTTCCTGGAGTCCCAGGATGAGGTGCAGAAGTATCTTGATCACGTATACGGGCTGGTAGATCCCGCCGTAGGCAGATATCTGGAGCGCGGATTCAGCAATCTGATGGTGGCATTCGGCTGCACCGGCGGACAGCACCGCTCTCTCTATTGCGCCAACCATCTGGCTGCACATCTCAAGGAAAAGTTCGGCGACAGTATACGTATAGTCCTGGAGCACCGCGAACAGAAAAAACGCACTGAGTTATGAATGCGCTGATACTTGCGGCAGGATTGGGTACCCGCCTGGGTGACCTTACATCGGACCGCCCAAAAGCTCTTGTGGAGGTTTGCGGGCATACTATGCTGGAGCACCAGCTGCGGCATCTTTCTGCTGCCGGATTTGATAGATTCGTAATAAACATACACCACTTTGCACCCAAGGTAAGGCACTTCCTTGAGGAGCATAAGAACTTTGGTCTGGACATACGTCTGTCCGATGAAAGCGACCTATTGCTGGACACCGGCGGCGGCATTCGCAAGGCCATGAAGATGTTCGGTAATGACCTGCCTGTATTGGTTCATAATGTAGATATATTCTCATCGACCGATTTGCGCAGTCTCTATGAAGGCCATCTTAAGAGCGGGGCTGATTCCACACTCTTGGTGGCTGACCGTTACACATCCAGGTATCTCTATTTTGATTCCGACTCCATGCTCCGCGGCTGGAGCAACGAGAAGACCGGACAGGTACGTTCCCCTTATACCGGATTTGACAAGACTCAGTTCAAGCCTTGCGCTTTCCAAGGCATTCATGTGCTGTCACAGTCTTTGCTGCCGCTGCTGGATGAAATACAAGAGCAGAGATTCTCAATAACGGATTTTTATGTTGACAACGCCGCCTGTCTGAAGTTGCGCTCGGTTTTATCGGACCCAAAGGATTGGGTCGATGCCGGCAAACCGGAGGCATTGGAGCGTGCCGCACAGATAATCAAGGCATATTATGAATAAGCTGCTTGATAGCATGATGCAGCATGCAGACCCCTCGCAGGTTGAGGGTCTGATGCGTTTTTTCAAGACCGGTCCCGGCCAGTATGGCTACGGAGACAAGTTCCTGGGTATAAAGGTTCCGGTAACGCGTGATGTTGTAAAGGCATGCTGGAAAGATGTGGGCTTTACTGAGCTTGAGGAGTGTGTTACCAGTCAGTATCATGAGGTACGTCTGGCTGCATTGCTGACTCTTGTAGATGTTTTCAGCCACAACAAAAAGAATCCCGCCTTGCAGAAACAGTGCGTGGATTTCTATCTTTCACATACCGCATATATCAACAACTGGGACCTGGTGGATTTGTCATGCTATCCCTTGATCGGAACATGGCTGCTTGATAAGGATCGCAGTCTGCTATATGATCTGGCCCGTAACGGCAAAACCATTTGGGAACAGCGCATAGGAATGGTAAGCACCATGCAGTTCATCCGTCATGGTCAGACTGCCGATACCTATGCCATTGCAGAGATTTTGCTCTATCACAAGCACGATCTGATTCAAAAGGCCGTAGGTTGGTTGCTTCGTGAAGCCGGCAAGCGCAACGCCGACGAACTCCGCCTCTGGCTTGAGCCCCGCGCTCACACCATGCCGCGCACCGCACTCCGCTACGCCATCGAGAAATTTCCCGAAACCGAGCGCCGCGACTGGTTGACACATTAGGGTCAGACCCCTTTGTGTCAATAGAAGCGACCGAGGGTAGTACCTGGATAATAGTGCAGCAGGATTTCGCGGTAGTTGTAGCCCTTGGCTGCCATTACCGCGGCTCCTATTTGGCATAGGCCTACTCCGTGACCCCAGCCGGCTCCGCGTAGGATGAACCCGTCCTGAGTCTTTCCAACTACGAATGCACTGCTGAACAGGTGAGACTCTGAGAGTGTGCGGCGTATCTCCAGTTCCTTGCCGATGGTTATAGTCTGCTTTGTGCCTTCAATGTCCAATTCATAGATTCGGCCCGAAGGACCGCGCCTGATGGGACGCAGGTCAACTATGTCACCTATGTCCAGACCCGATTTGCGGCGGAATATGTCCGATACCTGGGCGGTCGTATATTCAACCGTCCAGCGGTAATAATCAGGGGTCTCCAGGTCATAGCCGTTAAGTGACTCTGAAAGTATGTTGCCGTCGGCCGAGTTGCAGAATGACTTTGGCTCGGAGAGTATCCACTCCCGGGCATTCTCCTCAATGGTGAGGTCGGGCAGGGCACCCTCATTGATACTGCTGTCACGCAGTGCCACCAGATAGGGCTTGTGCTCATCCTGCCAGCAGGTCTCGAACTGCTCGGTCACGCCTCCGCAGCACTTGCTGAAACGGGCATCGCACAGATGACCTTCATTAACCAGAGTCTGTCCGAAGGTCTCCTTGACGGCGGTCTGGGCTGCTGCGCTGATTATGCGGGTACGGCCCTGGTAGCGCTGGCAGTGGTCATCGGCACATACGTCAAAGAGGGTGTGCTGGTCGTGGTCGTACCACTTTATGATGCGGTTCAGGATATGGTCGTTGGTTACGGGCGTGGGGGCATCGGCCTTATGGTAGGGCGAACGGAGTTGTGCCAACACCCAGCTGCGTGAGATCACGGCGTGGGCCTTGAGGAACTCCTTGGTGGCGGTGGGTTTCATCTCCGATGAGATTACGCTTGTAAGGTAATCCTCAACCGGCAGAATGTTGATGGCCCGTACCAGTCCGTTCTCAATAATGAACTTGAGCTGGCCTGAGAATGTCTGCTCCTCGTTGCGCTCCCAGTGGAATCCAATGCCTATGGTTACATCGTGCAGCGTAAAGGTGCTGCCGTGCTCGCTTGGCTTAAGGGTGAGGCTGTCAATAAGTACACCGTTCCAGTTAAGTTTGCCTCCGTTGGCGCTTATCTTCATCTCGCCTTCATAGATGGCGCGGCCGTCGGTGAAACTGTCGTTCAGGCAGAACCGAATCTCCTTTGCAGCCATTATTCCGACCCTTATCTTGGGTTGCTGCTGTGTTACCTGACGGTATATATCGAGCACCTGCTTCTCGGTAAGGGTTTCAAAATCCTCCTTGCGCGGAGTGATTACCATACCGAACATATCAATTCCTCCGGGGCTTACCAGAATCTTGCCCTCGTCTGCATAATAGCAGTCGGGACGGTGCTTGCTGCGCGGTATGATGGCGGTTATCACCTGGCCGTCACGGTTGAATGAGAGCACGTTCATACGCGGCTCATAATCACCGTCGTAAATGGTCATGCCTGATATGTACTCCCATAGTCTGGCAGGGTCTGAGCCCTTGATCACTATGACGGGGAATCCGAACGGCTGGATGGTGACGGGTTCGTCTTTCTGGGGTGGCTCGTTCTCACGCAGCTTGTCCACCAGGGGAATCCCTTCGGAACGGCCAATCTGCATGTGCAGATGGTCGGGGGCCGATGCACCGCTGCGGGGGCCGTTGTAGAATATCATGTACCCGGGCTCCAGCTGCTCCGCAATTTTATGCATCTTCTCATAGCAGTCGCTGAACTTCTGGGGCCGATGCTCGCGGCTTACCACACAGAAATGTTCGCGCAGTATGGGATAGGGATTGAGCAAAAGGTCAAATCCGTCGCCTGCATCAAAGGCAATCTGCTCCTTGGGGCGGTTCTCGCTGCAGAGGAAACAGCTGCGTACGGCGGTCTCGGCCGGTTTTACCTTAGCCGTTGTGGATATGATACGGGCGGGGTTGTGCTGCAGTGCAAGACCTGATGATGACAGGATACGCGTCTGTACCTGCTCCAGATTGTCGAAGGCCTCTTTTGCTGAAGGCCACTGCTCTAATTGCTGCTCAAGGCACTGGCCAAGATGCTTGAAAATGTCTTCCATCAATTATTGCGGTTAGATATGATACGCCTCTGCAACTCTGCTGTGCGGAGGGAGTCCTTGTAAAGATTGTTTGCATTGACCTTTTCGGGGCTCAAGGCGGCGTCGCTGTTGCCCTCCCAGCGGCGGCAAAGGTAGAGCTCGTCAAAGATACGGCCGATGCGGTACTGGCCTGCTATACGGATGGCGACTGCATAGTCCTCGCCGTAACTTACGTACTTTGGGGGTGTAGAATGCACGGGGTGCGCCCAGACCGTTTATGCGCAGGGCGTTGTTGGGGCCGTTCTCATCGGTCCACTCCTTATGGTCTATTATGCCGGGAGGCAGGGTCTCAAGGTCAAAGTTGCACATACGGTAACTGCCAATAACCATGGAGTAGCCGCCCTCGCGGAACTTGTCAATAATTTTCTGCAATGTGTCGGGACCGCTGTAAAGGTCGTCGCTGTCCAACTGTACTGCAAATCGGCCACAACGGTCATCATTTACTGCCAGGTTCCAGCATCCGCCTATGCCCAGGTCGGTGCGCTCCGGAACGATGTGAACCAGGCGTTTATCGGACTTGGCCAGGTCAGAGAGTATCTGCGTGGTACTGTCAGTTGAATGGTTGTCAACCACAATGACGTTGTACGGGCCGTCCAGCTTCTGGCTTAATGCAGACTTTACTGCATCGGCAATGGTGCGTTCGCGGTTGCGCACAGGTATGATGACCGATGCCAGCACCGGAAAACTGCCTACATCAACATTCACTGAAAGACCTGCTCCGGGTTTGACGTATCCGTCTATCAGTTTCAGGTGCTCTGTACATACTGCCTCCATCTCAATCTGCACGTCGCGGTTACGCGGGTTCACGTAGTCGAACTGTTTCTGGCCCGATGTACGGAAATCGGTCTCGGCTATTGTGTAGAGTGGCTGGGGGATTCGTACTATGGGCAGAACCCTTTGTATGGCCAGACGCATCTGGTAGAATCCGGCGGTCTTGAAATCAGCGCCTTCAAAAGACAGATATGCATCAATACCGGCGGGCAGGGCTCCAAAGTCAAAGTCATCCCTCAGGCTGCCGCTCTGTATGTCTATGAGCGGGGCGGGGACGGTGGCATCGGCCCCCATCGTCTTTACGTAATCGGAGTAGACCATGCCGGCACCGTTGGAGTCGGCGAACTGTTTCATGCGCTCTGCGGCCTCATCGGTCATGGTGACTTCACGGCCGCTTATGTTAAGCAATATGTGCTGGTTACGGCAGGCGTTGAGAGTGTCCTTTACGTACTGGGTGGAACTGCCGTACTGGGGTAATTCAATAGTCTGTATCATATCAGCGAAGATACTGAATAAAATTCATATCTTTGCAATATAATAGAACAATATGGCCCTGAAGAATCTCATAGGAATGACATTGGCGCAGTTGCAGCAGGTTGCCGTAGAGAACGGCATGCCTCTTTTCACTGCCAAACAGATGGCCGATTGGCTCTATGTCAAGCAGGTCAGTTCCATAGATGAGATGACCAACCTGTCACTCAAGCACCGTGCCCTACTGGCGCAGAACTATGAGGTACGTCTGGATGCCCCTTCCGATAAGGCTGCATCGACCGACGGTACCGTAAAGTATCTGTTCCCCGTCCAGAACGGCCATTTTGTAGAGGCAGTCTATATTCCCGACGATGACCGCGCCACCCTGTGCATATCGAGCCAGGTGGGCTGCAAGATGGGCTGTGTGTTCTGCATGACAGGCCGCCAGCACTATACCGCCAGCCTCACGGCGGGTGAGATACTGAACCAGATACTCTCTCTGCCCGGTAAGGAGAATCTTACCAATGTGGTTTTCATGGGCATGGGTGAGCCTTTGGATAATCTTGAGAACGTTCTGGCCGTGCAGGAGATCCTCACTTCACCCTGGGGATTCGGCTGGAGCCCCAAGCGCATAACCATCTCGACCGTGGGACTGCGCCGTGAACTTAAACAGCTCATTGAGGGCTGCGAGTGTCACATTGCCGTGAGCCTGCATGCTCCGACGCCGCAGAAACGCCGCGAACTCATTCCGGCCGAGAAGGCATTCTCCATGACCGAGATGCTTGAGGTGCTGCGCCGGTACGATTTCAGCCACCAGCGCCGCCTGTCGTTCGAGTACACCATGTTCGATGGCGTGAATGATTCCATGGACGATGCCCGCCAACTGGTAAAGACCCTGGGCGGACTGAGCTGCAGGGTTAACCTGATACGCTTCCATGCTATCCCGGACAGCCCGCTGCGTCCCGTATCTGAAGAGAAGATGACAGAGTTCCGCGACTGGCTTACCGGACACGGCGTGTTCGCAACCATACGTGCATCGCGCGGTGAGGACATTTGGGCCGCCTGCGGAATGTTGAGTACGGCAAAAAACGATATCCAATCCTAAAACCATAAAGATTATGAAACAGTTTATCCTTAAAGTTTGCATGATGCTGCTGGCGGTTATGGTAACCGTAGCATGCGGAAACGGAGCACAGAAGGGAGACAACACCCAGGAAGGTGCCCAGACTGAGGCGAAAGCCAAGACAGCCAAGGCAAAGAAGGCCAAGAAAAATAAAGCAAGCCGTAAAAAGAAGAAATCGGTATTCACTCCCACATCGGCAGGTGCTCCCTATGAGGTTCTGCTGGTGGCCGGCGAGGATGATTTCCGCAGCGGTGCGGTAGATTCTCTCTACAACATCCTTACTGACGATATGCCGGGCATTGCCCAGTCAGAGCCCTGCTTCAAGGTTTCACGCATAAACCAGCAGGACCTTTCCAAGACCCTGCGTCTGTGCCGTAACATCATCAAAATAAAGATTGATCCGGCCCAGTATACGACAGCCAAGTTCAAATATTCCAAAGATGTCTATGCCGCACCTCAGCTTGTGGTTACACTGCAGGCTCATGACGCAAAGCAGTTCAAGGAGTTTGTGGCCGATAATGCCGAGATGATAACCGACTTCTTTACCAGAGCCGAGCTGAACCGTCAGATAGACATACTCAAGGATGACCACCAGCCGGTTATGCAGGAGCAGGTCAAGAAGATATTCGGGGCCGATATCTGGATCCCGGCCGAACTTACCAAGGTTACTACCGGACGTAATTTCGTATGGGCCCGCTGCGAGAGATTCGTCAAGAAGGTGGAGCAGGAGTTGAACATTGTGGTCTATTCATATCCGTACCGTGACCTGAATACATTCACCGAGAAGTATTTCATACACAAGCGTGATTCAGTGATGAAGGCCAACATCCCCGGTCCCAGAGAGGGTCAGTACATGATGACCACCAAGGGCTTTACCCTTGTATCGGACGAGACCGTACACAAGCATTACGCCCAGGTGGTACGTGGACTCTGGAATATCAAGGACTATGATATGGGCGGCCCGTTCGTATCGGTTTCACGTGTGGACGAGGAGAACCAGCGCGTTGTAGTGGCCGAGGCGTTCGTATACTTCCCCAACCATGCAAAGCGTGATTATATCCGTAAACTTGAGGCTGCGCTCTATACGCTGCGCCTGCCCGATGAGCTGAATCTGGAGAAGTTTACATATGATCTGGACGAAATCATTATTACACCCGAATAATAAACAATTAACACAGATATGAGTGAAAGGATAGTTGTAGGCATCACCCAGGGTGATGTAAACGGCATAGGATACGAGGTTATACTCAAGGCGTTTGAGGACCCGACCATGTTTGAGTTCTGCACGCCGGTAGTATACGGCTCGCCCAAGGTAATGACATATCACCGCAAGGCGATAGATTCACCAACCAATTTCAATGTTGTGGACAGCGCGTCCGATGCACAGCCCGACCGCCTGAATGTGGTAAACTGCAATCAGGAGGATGTAAAGGTTGATTTCGGAATACCCACCGAGGAGAGTGGCCAGGCTGCATTCCAGGCTTTGGAGCGTGCGGTCAAGGAGTATCGCGAGGGCAAGATAGACGTGCTGGTTACCGCGCCCATCAACAAGAAGACTATCCATTCTGAGGCATTCCATTTCCCCGGACACACAGAGTATATCGAGGCTCAGCTGGGTGAGGGCAACAAGGCTCTTATGATCCTTATGAACAGCTCCATGCGCGTGGCTCTCGCAACCGTACACGAGCCTATCGCCAAGGTCGCCTCTCTGCTCAGCAAGGACCTCATCAAGGAGAAACTGAGAATACTCAACCAATCACTCAAGACCGATTTCGGAATAGAGATACCGCGTATTGCCGTTCTGGCCCTGAACCCCCATGCCAGCGATGACGGACTCATCGGCAAGGAGGAGAATGAGATCATCAAGCCTGCCATCGATGAGGCTGTGGCCGATAAGATTCAGTGCTTCGGTCCCTTCTCGGCCGATGGTTTCTTTGGCAGCGGCGAGTACCGTAAGTTCGATGCCATTCTGGCTATGTATCATGACCAGGGGCTTATCCCGCTCAAGGCATTGGATATGGACTGCGGCGTAAACTATACGGCAGGCCTGCCGGTTGTACGTACATCGCCTGATCACGGTACCGCATATGATATTGCAGGTCAGGGCTTGGCAAGTGAGGAGTCCATGCGTCAGGCAATATTTGCCGCCATTGACATTTTCCGCTCCCGCCGTAATGAGGAGGAGATTCATGCCAATCCGCTGAAGAAACTCTTCTTTGACCGTCGCGACGACAGCGACAAACTCAGGCATCTGGATAGCGGTAAGGAGTAATATCCTTTTTTATGCGTTTCGGCATCATATCAGCAGGTGAGGGCAGTCGTCTGGCATCCGAAGGATTCAGTCAGCCCAAACCGTTGGTGCCTATATGCGGCGTTTCCATGGTTGAACGTCTGGTCCGCATCATGAACGGATGCGGACCAGAGCGTGTTGCCGTAATAGTGAACGGTGAGAATCAGGAGACCGTAAGCCTGCTTAAGGGGTTGCCGGTTGACCTTGTGGTAAAGAAAACTCCCACTCCCATGCACAGCCTTATGGAACTTGCACCATATCTTGAGGGTGACCGGTTCTGCGTGACCACTGTCGATACGGTGTTCTCCGAGAGCCGTTTCCGTGCAATGATGGAGGAGTTCCAGGCCAGTCCGTTTGACGGACTTATGGGCGTTACATCACTTATTGATGATGAGAAACCCCTTTATGTGGATGTGGATTCCGATATGATGATCCGCGGCTTTCATGATGCTCAGGATGGTTGCAGGTTCGTATCGGCCGGAATATATGCTCTCAAGTCACAGGCGCTTGATGTGTTGAAAGGATGTGTTGAGAGCGGACAGACCAGGATGCGTTATTTCCAGCGTCAGCTTCTGGATGCCGGAATGCGTCTTAAGGCATTTGATATGGGACAGGTGGTCGATGTGGACCATGTGAGTGATGTGGCCAGGGCACAGCAGATAGCGAAGTTATGAGATATCTTGGAGTAAGCCGTTCAGAGTTGTATTCGCCCAATCGTGTACAGGGCGATACGGCGGTATTCCGTGCCGTGGCTTCGGAGCTGGAGCGTAACGGGCATGAGGTAATCTGCATCAGTGAACAGGATCTTTCGGTCATTCCTGACGGTATGGACGGCATATTTCATATGGCCAGAAGCAGTGAGGCATTGGCCGTTCTTGAACGGGCCGATGTTCCTGTGACCAATACCGTTCAGGCTGTCCGGAACTGTGGACGTGCCCGTCAGACGGCACTGTTGATGGATTCGGGTCTTATACCTGATAGCCTGATATGCAAGACCGTCGGCGTTCCTTTGGAGTGGAATACCTTTCCCTGCTGGATCAAGCGTGCTGACAGCCATGCGGTTGACCGTAATGACGTGCAGTTTGTCCAGGATGCCGGTGAATGCAACAACGCTATGTTGGGATTCTCGGAGCGCGGCATGAAGGAGTGCGTGCTCCAGGCTCATGTCCGTGGCTGGCTTGTAAAGTTCTACGGAGTGCGTGGCTATGGGTTGGCTGACTGTTATGCCGCATCGGCGGGGGACGGCAAGTTCGGTCTTGAGCAGTATAATGACCAGCCGGACCAGGCCAGTGTCGACATGGATGCGCTGACGGCTGTGGCTGAGCGGGTATCGGCCCTTTTGGGTGTCGATGTCTACGGTGGTGATGCCGTAGTAGGGGATGACGGAAAGATTACGATAATTGATTTCAATGACTGGCCCAGTTTCCGTACCTGCACTGTCGGTGCGGCACAGAAGATTGCGCAGTTGATAATGAGCAAGAGATGACAGAGAAGAAAAAAAGAGCAGTTGAGGCTACCTTCAAGTCAAAGGA
>CAJOJD010000030.1 GCA_905234745.1 uncultured Bacteroidaceae bacterium
GCTTTGGCGGCGGTGCCGGTGGATTCGGTGGCGGCATGGGAGGCGGCTTTGGTGGCGGCTTCTGATCCAAAACGAGCAAAAAAAGCCCATTGGGGTCTGACCCCAATGGGCCTTTTTTTATCTTTGCAATATGAAAACTAGAATATGTGCTTTTTTATGCGCGTTTGCAGCAACAGTGGCTGTAAACGGCCAACCTTACAAAAACAGTGATTTACCCGCTCAGGAGCGTGCTGCCGATCTGGTGAGCCGCCTAACATTGGAGCAGAAAGTATCATTGATGCAGAACGGGTCGCCCGCAATTCCGGAGTTCGGAATCAAGGCGTATGACTGGTGGAACGAGGCTCTTCACGGAGTGGGTCGTGCCGGTCTGGCAACGGTATTCCCGCAGGCAATCGGTATGGCTGCATCGTTCGACGACGCCCTGTTGTACGATGTTTTCACCGCGGTGAGCGACGAGGCCAGAGCCAAATCGGCCCAGTACAGCGCCAACGGTGGTTTGCGCCGATATCAGGGTCTGACGTTCTGGACGCCCAACATCAACATTTTCCGTGACCCCCGATGGGGACGCGGCCAGGAAACTTACGGCGAGGATCCGTACCTGACGTCAAGGATGGGCGTATCGGTCGTAAACGGTCTTCAGGGGCCGGCCGATGCCAAATACGACAAGCTGCACGCGTGCGCCAAGCACTTTGCGGTACACAGCGGTCCGGAGTGGAACCGCCACGTGTTCAATGCCGAAAACATTGCAGCACGTGACCTGCGCGAAACCTATCTGCCCGCTTTCAAGGCACTGGTGCAAGAGGCTGATGTTAAGGAGGTTATGTGTGCCTACAACCGCTACGAGGACGAGCCTTGCTGCGGAAGCGACCGCCTGTTGCAGCAGATTCTGCGCAACGAGTGGGGTTATAAAGGTATAGTGGTATCGGACTGCTGGGCCATCAACGATTTCTTTACCGAGGGCCATCACAACACTGAGCCCGATGCCAAGCACGCCACATCGAAGGCCGTGCTGACGGGCACTGATCTGGAGTGCGGCAGTTCATACGCGCAGCTGGTTCAGGCCGTAAAGGACGGTCTGATTAAGGAGTCCGATATTGACGTTGCAATTACCCGTCTGATGACAGCCCGTTTTGAGCTGGGTGAGATGGATGATCCCAGCCAGGTTGAGTGGAACAAGATACCATATAGTGTAGTAGACAGCAAGGAACACCGCGCTCTGGCACTCAGAATGGCGCAGGAGAGCATGGTTCTGCTTAAGAACAACGGCATCCTGCCGCTCAACGCCTCCAAAAAAGTCGTAGTGATGGGACCCAACGCCAACGACTCCGTAATGCAATGGGGCAACTACAACGGAACTCCCTCACGCACAGTGACTTTGCTCGAGGCAATCCAGAATACCGGGGCCGATGTCAAGTACCTGCGTGGCTGCGATTACGCATCGAACTCATTGGCTCTGATAAGCTTGTTCAGCCAGTGTAAGGCCAGTGACCTGCAGGGCTTTGACGCAAAATACTGGAACAACGCACGCGCCGAGGGTGAGCCCGATGTGCTGCGTCACAATACCACTCCGCTCAGATTCTCAACCGGTGGCGCGACTGTATTTGCCCCCAACGTGAACCTGGAGAACTTTGCCGCCGTGTATACATCGGTCTTCCATGCCGAGAAGGACGGTCCGGTGGCATTCTACATGCAGAATCAGGGTCAGGCATCGGTCAGCGTTAACGGACGACGCGTGGCTACAGGACGCAACAGCGACGAGGCCCGCAAGGTCTACACGCTTGACGCCAAAGCCGGTCAGGACTACGAGATTACCATAAATTACAGCTGCCGCAGAGGTCTGGCCGCTCTCTCGTTTGACCTTGGTTATGAGGAGGAGGTGAGCGTGGACAAGACTGTCGCTGCTTGTGCCGATGCCGACGTAATCATATTTGCAGGCGGTATTTCACCTTCGCTTGAGGGCGAGGAGATGCCCGTGAGCATTGAAGGTTTCCGCGGCGGTGACCGCACCAAGATAGAACTTCCCACTGCTCAGACCGAGCTGGTGAAGGCCCTTAAGGCTGCCGGCAAGAAGGTGGTGTTCGTGAACTTTTCCGGTTCTGCAATGGGTCTGACCGAGGTTGAGCCGGCTTGTGACGCTATCCTGCAGGCCTGGTATCCGGGCGAGGAGGGTGGCAACGCCATCAAGTCTGTGCTTTACGGTGAGTACAATCCCGCCGGACGTCTTCCCGTGACGTTCTATGCATCGACCGACCAGTTGCCCGATTTTGAGGATTACTCGATGAAGGGCCGTACATACCGTTACATGACCGAGAAGCCGCTCTATCCGTTCGGTTACGGATTGAGTTACAGCACTTTCAAGTACGGCAAGGCTAAGGTCAAGAAGGTCGGCGACAAGGTTTACGTCACGATCAAAGTCAAGAATACGTCAAAACGCTACGGCGATGAGGTGGTTCAGCTTTACGTGAGTCGGCCCGATGACAAAGAGGGTCCCAGCCACGCCCTGCGTGCTTTCAGGCGCGTCTTGATTCCCGCCAAGAGCACCGCTGTCGTGGAGTTTGAGCTCACTCCTGAATCATTCGAGTGGTTCGATCCCAATATCAACCTTATGAGCCCGATGAGCGGAAAGTTCGAAATCCTGTATGGTCCTTCATCGGACAAAAACTCTCTCAAGAAATTCACTGTAGAGCGCTAAGGTGACCAAAGAACAAAAAGAGTACCATTGGGGTCTGACCCCAATGGTACCTTTTTAGTAAATTTGCGATGTGAGACGAGGGATTGGATTTATATTAGGGACGCTGATTTCACTGCCGGTAGTGGGGCAGGAGGACTCTATTCATATCTTTCTGGAGGAGGTGACTCTTACGGAGCACCGGAACCTGTCGGCCATAAGCGGCACGATGACGGGCGGTATCCGCATTGACTCCAAGCTGATGCAGACGTACCCCAAACTGTTCGGCTACACCGATCCGGTACGTTATCTGCAGTCGTTGCCGGGCGTAAGCACCAACAGCGACATGGCGGGCGGTCTGCACGTGCAGGGCGGCGAGATGTCGCACAACACGATATTGGTGTCCGATGTCCCAATCTACGGCTCCATGAACTTTACCGGACTGTTCTCGCTGTTCAACCAGGACCATCTGCCCACGGTGGAGTTCAGCACCATCACAAAAGCACCTTTCCTGGGCGCTGAACTGGCTCTTGACCACGCCGACACAATTCCCAATAGGCTCTCTGGCACAGCCACACTGGGGCCGATAACCGCCCAGACAACACTCAGCGCTCCGCTATCAAACAGCACCGCACTCACGATGTCAGTGCGCCGCTCGTTCATAAACACGTTCTACAGCAATCTGATGCAGTATGACGGCAACCCCCTGAAATACGGTTTTACCGATGCCAACCTGACGCTGCTTCAACAACTGAACGCCAGCAACACACTGGACCTGAACGTGTTATGGAATCACGACGTAGGCCGATGCATGTACGGCACCCTGCGTGCCGAGATGGGCTGTGAATGGGGTAACAAGATGGCATCGCTACGCTGGCGTCACACGGGAAAGATAAAATCCACTACATCGCTGTTTGCAACCAACTACTCACTTTTTGGCGATGTGAATGACGGCGTGAACTCCGGCAATATGCCCGCGCACATTACGCACGCTGGCCTGAAAACCGCAATCAAACTGCCGTACGCCTTTACCATAGAAGCCGATGCAAATTACTATGATATCCTGCCGCAGGATCCTCATGTAGATACGAACCTGTCAGGAACGGCATCGCAACCCAGGCAGGAGGCGCTGTTGGGAAACATCTACCTGAGCCGTCTGTTCAAGATTGGCCGCGGACTGGAGATTACACCGCACGTGTTGGCATCGGCCTACACGGAAAGAGGCCAATACCAGTGTTTTAACGCCGACCCGACGCTGACGGTTGGTTTTGATATGTTCCGCAAGGGTATGATCACGCTCGAGACGGGTATGAAGCACCAGTACATCACTCAGACGGGAATGACCAACGTTGGGCTTCCCATTGAGTTCTGGGTGGCTGCGGGACGCTATTTCGAGCCTCAGGAGGCGCTGTTTGCAACCTTGTCATATGACCTGCAGTTTGCGCACTCCAAGTACGCCCTGTCGGTCCAGGCATACGGCAAACGGCTTTATAACCAGACTGAATACACCGGATTCATATATGATATGCTCATGCGTCCGTATCAGCTTGAAAACAACCTTCTTATCTGCAACGGTTTCAACTACGGCGTCAACCTGATGCTGGCAAAACAGGCCGGTAAAGTGACGGGTTGGCTGAGTTACTCGTACGGACAGTCGCTGCGTGAGGGTGACGGGGAGGTGTTCCCCAAGGTTTTCCATTCATCGCATGAGCGCAAGCATGAGTTCAACGCGGTGCTGTCGTGGAAGATGGGCAAATGGGACATAGGCGGCAATTTCATCATGGGATCGGGCAATCCGTATACGCCCGCCAAGAACCTTTACGTGCTGGCTAACACGCTGATAATCTATTATGATGAGTACAACAGCGCCAACCTGCCCATGTACATGCGTCTGGATCTGTCGGCCACATACAACCTGCCCAAGTACGGACGTCTGGACCACAACATCAACGTATCCCTGTTCAATGCAACGGCGCACGAGAACTACGCGCTGGGTTATATCAGGGCGGATACCGAGAAGATGACAATCCGCTACAAACTGGCAAAACTGATCGTACCGGTCATTCCGTCAATCAATTACACTTGCAGATTCTGATATGAGAAAGAGCATATACATAATAATGGCACTGCTGCTGGCGGCCTGCAACCCGGAGCTTCCCGAGAGCCCCGAGACCCTGGTGGTAGAGGGGTGGATTGAGAATGACGGCGCCCCTGTGGTGTTTGTCACATCGTCCGTATCGACCTCATTCAAGGAGCAGGAACTGGCCGATCTGATAGGGCATGTGGCAACGACCGCACAGGTGGCAATCACCTGTGACGGGGTCCGATACCCGCTCACCGGAACCGTAAGTGACGACTATTTCCTGATGTTCTACTACACCAGCAAGACGCTGAAGGGTGTGGTAGGGGGCACTTACAAGCTGGAAGTGGATTGGAAGGGCATGCATGCGGAGGCCGAAACGACCATTCTTGCACCCGGAACCGTCGATTCGATCGCAGTTGAGCGGCACCCGATGATAGATACGTCATACATTGTCAAGGCACATATCAACCCTGCGGCCGATGTCCGTTATTACCGCTTCTTCAGCATGGCTGTGGGAAAGGATCCCACTTATGCCATATCGTACAACGGAATATTTGACAGCAAACTGCACGCGGATGATATGTTTGCAGTCAACCGCGGCCGTCAGGACCCCATTGAGTACTCTGACTACTATTACTCTTACGGTGACAGCGTGCGGTTCAAACTGGCCTCGATTGATGCTGAGGCGTACGATTTCTGGTCACGGTATGACGAGAACGCAATGTTCAGTCACGCCGCGCTGCTTCCGTACTCCAGCAATCTGAAGGGGAATATAGACGGTGGCCTGGGCTACTGGTTCGGCTACGGTACAGCAGCCTACACCGTAGTTATTCGATGATATCCAGCTGACGGAGCAGAGCTTCCGGCTCGGGATCGTGTCCGCGGAAATCCCTGTACAACTGTGCTGCCTCGACGCTGCCGCCCTGCTCAAGCAGATGGCGGAACTTGCCTGCGGTCTCCTTGTCAAAGATTCCCTTCTCCTCAAAGAGGCTGTAACCATCGGCTGCAAGGACTTCGGCCCATTTGTATGAGTAGTAACCTGCTGCGTAACCGCCGCTGAATATGTGGCTGAATGAGGTCGATATGATGCACTCGGGAACTGAGGGCAGTACATCGGTTGACAGCAGTGCATTTTTCTCAAACTTTATGATCTCACCCTCAATAGGCTTGGTCTGGGTGTGGTAGTTCATGTCCAGGATACCGAACTGCAGCTGGCGCATGTGATAATAGGCTGATAAATAGTTCTTTGAAGCCTTTATTTTGGCGATGAGTTCATCGGGCAGAGGCTCACCTGTCTGGTAGTGCTTTGCGAAGGTGGTCAGGTACTCCTTCTCATAGGCCCAATTCTCCATTATCTGTGAAGGCAGCTCCACGAAATCGTGGTCTACGCTGGTGCCTGTCATTGAGGGATAACGGCCCTTGGCCAACATTCCGTGCAGGGAGTGTCCGAACTCGTGCAGCATGGTGGTGAACTCGTCATGGGTTATCAGTGACGGGGTATCGGCCGTGGGTTTGGTAAAGTTGGTTACCAGGCTGATGAAGGGACGCTCCTCGACACCGTCCTGAACCTTGAGATCGCGGAATGAGGTCATCCAGGCGCCGCTGCGCTTGGTTGCGCGGGGGAAGAAGTCGGCATAGAAGAGTGCCAGGAACGAACCGTCGGCATCACGTACCTCATATACCTTTACGTCGGGATGATAGACGGGAACATCGGCGGGCTTGAAGGTGATGCCGTACAGGCGCCCCGCCAAACTGAATATTGCATCTATGCAGTCCTCAAGACGGAAGTAGGGCTTGAGTTCCTCATCAGTCAGATTGTATTTTGCAACGCGCTGTTTCTCTGCGTAGTAACTGAAATCCCAGGGGCGGATATGGTCGCCGTCAAAACCTATGCTGCGAGCAAATTTATTCAACTCTGCAACCTCCTCCTTGGCCTTGGGCAGGGCGGGGGCGCGAAGTTTCTCGATGAAGTTCCAGACTGCATCGCCGTTCTTGACCATGCGCAGTTCTGTCTTGTAGTCGGCGTAGTCCTTGTAACCCAGCAGAGCGGCCTCCTGATAGCGCAGGTCGACGATCTGGCGGATGGTCTCGGTGTTGTCCCACTCATCGCCGAATGCGCGGCGGTTGTAGGCGCGGTACATCTTTTCACGCAGGTCGCGGCGGTCGCTGAACTTGATGAATCCGCCGTAACTGGGGGCGGACAGGTCAAACAGCCAGCCCTCTACACCCTTGTCCTTGGCAGCCTGTGCGGCCATGTCGCGGATATATCCGGGCAGTCCGGCAAGGTCTTTCTCATCGGTCAATACCATCTGGAAATTGTTGGTTGACGAGAGCTGGTTCTTCTGGAACTGCAGGGTGAGCAGGGAGAGTTTCTCGTTGATCTCGCTGTATTTCTTCTTGTCCTCGGGGCTCAGGTTGGCTCCGCTGCGCTCGAACGACTTGTAGGTGTCCTCCAGAAGTTTCTTCTGGTCGGGGTCCAGTTTGAGGCTTTCGCGCTGATTATAAACGGTTTTGATGCGCTCAAACAGGGGCTCGTTCAGGCTTACGTACATGGAGTACTCGGTTGCCATGGGCGATACCTTCTCGGCGATTTCCTGGAGCTCGGGGGTGGCATCGGCCTCCAACAGGTTATAGAAAATGGCGCCTACCTTATTTACAAGGCTTCCGCTGAATTCCAGGGCCTCGATGGTGTTCTGGAAGGTGGGGGCGTCGTGGTTGGCTACTATGGCGTCAATCTCCTGCTTGCCCTGGCGGAAAGCCTCCTCGAAGGCGGGCAGGTAGTCACTGTTCTGGATCTTGTCAAACTGTGGAGCGCCGTAAGGGAGCGGCGACTCTGTCAGGAACGGGTTCTGATGCATGTTACAAGCGGTTAAGAGTGTAGCGCTGAGGATACACGTGATGATTCTGTGGTTCATACATTTTTGGTTATTAATGGTGCGAATTTACAAAATAATGTTACCTTTACCGAATTAAACATTGAATATGTACAAGAGGTTTCTTGCAATACTGATAATAGTCTCCGGACTGGCCGATGCATACGCGCAGAAGCAGTTCACCGCGACGTGGGTTGTGGACGGCGCCAAGGAGAAGTATGAAAACCGCTCACATACGTCGCTCGAGGCTCTGGAGCAGGGTTCGAGCGTGATTTATGCCACGAACACGGTTGACCTGATACTTACCAAGCTGCGCATGAACAAGACCTCGGGATCTGTCGTTGACGATGACCGACGCGAGACCGGCCGTAACTCTGTTCTGTTGGCCGATGCCGGCAGCAAGGTGCTGTTGGAGGAGTGCGACGTTACGTCACATACCGTTCAGGCCGATGGATTGGCATCGAGCGGAGAAGGTACCAGGGTGATTGTCCAGGAGGGCACCATAACCATGAACCGTGCGGGATCGGCGGCTGTGAACGCCATTCACGGAGGTGAGGTGGTGGTGCAGGAGACAGCCGTAAACACTGCCGGCAACCAGAGCCCGGCGTTCCTGGCACTTGACGGCGGTCATGTTGAGGTAACCGGCGCATTCGGCCTTACGGCTGGTCAGGCATCGCCCCTGTTCCATTCGGACGGACTGGTAGTGGGTGTGAAATGCCGCATGAATGCCGCCAGATGGACCATCGGTAACGTTGAGGACGGACAGTTGATCCTGAACAAGAATGAGGTCAAGTCAGGCGGAATAAGCGGATTCCTGCTGTACAGCACCAAGGGGCCCGATGTCAGTAGCCTGCTGAGCCTTGTGGACAACAAGATATCGGTCGGAGAGGGACCCGTGTTCCTGGTTACCAACAACAATAACGCCCAGATCATGCTGAAAGGTAACAAAATAAGCTGCAAGAGCGACTATCTGATGGAGGTCAGGTACGATGACTGGGGCAAGAAGGGCTCAAATGGCGGTCATGCCGTTTTGCAGGCCGAAAAGCAGTCGCTGTCAGGCCATATTCTTGTGGACAGCATAAGCTCTCTGGAGCTGAAACTGAACAAGGGCGGCAAATTGAACGGTCATATCAATGACAAGGAGAACCGCTGCGCTCAGGTGCGTGTAAAGATGGGTGCAGGTTCTACGTGGACATCGAAAGGCTTTTCGTACGTGACATCGATCGAATTCGACCAGCCGCTGGCCAAGGGACTCAAGCAGCTTAAGGGCAATCACACCATATATTATGACCCATCGGACCCGGCTAATGCGCCGCTTGAGGGCAAGGAGCACAGGACCGGCGGAGGTGTTTTACGTCCTTTAAAATAAGTGGTTATGAGGAGGCTTCTGTATACTGTCCTGGCTCTGATGCTTGTGCTGCCGATGGCGGCCGAGGATGTGGAGATAACCTTTGACAAACTGCCGGAGAAGGCTCAGAAGGTTGTCAAGAAGGCGTTTCCGGACACCAAAATCAAAAAGGTGGAGATGGAACGCAGGGCCAGTCTGATGCAGTATGAGGTCAAACTGGCGGGCGGATACAAGATGCAGTTCAACAAGGAGGGCGCGTTTACCGAGTGCGAGTGCATTGAGGAGGGCGTGATTCCGACTATCCTGATTCCTTCAAAGATCAGGGAGTTCCTGGACAAGGAGTTCAAGGGCTGGGGAGTAAAGCGTCTGGAGCATGACGGAAAACTGTTCGAGCTGCTTCTGGACAATGGTTATGAATTGAGTTTCAACAGTTCTTACAGGCTGATTGACATAGATAAGGTAGAGGAATGAATATGCGTAATATAAAGAGGTTCTTTAGCGGATTGCTTCTGATTGCGGCAGTCCTGATGCTCGATTCCTGTATTTTCGAGGATAAAATTGACCGTACCATTCATCGGACCGTGCTCGTGTATATCGGCGCCGATAATAACCTTACCAATACTGCCAATTCCAACATTTACTCCATGAACAGTTGCGTAAGCAGCGGCATGGACAACTACAATCTGCTGGTGTTCGTGGACCGCAAGGGTACCGTGCCGGCATTGCTCCACGTGCATAATTTCAAGATCGACACGGTTGCCAAGTATCCCAATGCCGATACGACCGATCCTGACCTTATGCGCCAGGTGATTGACGACGTTACCCGCGACTGGAAGGCTGAGTCATACGGTCTGGTGCTGTGGTCACACGGTACTGGCTGGCTGCCTACCAAGCAGTTGCATTACGTTGCATCGAACATGGGATATGCGCCCAGGCGTGCGTTCTCGTGGGAGGACCGTCCGGGTGAGAGCCCTTCATACAACTGCATGGAACTGGACCAGCTGGTAGAGGCCATTCCGGAGGGCGTGTTTGATTTCATTGCGTTCGATGCCTGCTTCATGGGATCGGTCGAGGTGCTATACGCGCTCAGGCACAAGGCGGACTATATCATGTCATCGTGCTATGAGATAGTAAGTTACGGATTTCCGTACCATATAGTTACACGTGATTTCCTGTACGGAAACATGATCAAGGCGTGCGACGAGTTCTACAAGTATTACTACAACATGACCGGATGGGAGCAGATGGCCGGCATATCGCTCGTTGAGACTGCCAAGCTGGACAGTCTGGCCCGATGCTTCCGCAAGGTGGTGGCTGAGAACAAGGAGAAGATCCCCGAAGTGGATATCAGCACGCTTCAGTGCTTTGACCGTTTCAACAGGCATGTGATGTTTGACCTGGGGGATTTTGTGGATAAACTTGAACCCAGCAGCAAACTGCTGAGTGAGTTCAGGCTTCAACTGGAGGAGTGCGTTCCGTTCAAGGTATCGACCCCGTATGTTTTCCCGGGTGATCTTAAGGATCAGATCAAGGTCGAGAAGTACTGCGGTATGAGTGTTTACGTTCCCATCAAGTGGTATGACGAGGGTGGTCTGAACCGTGATTACCGGTTGACGGAGTGGAGTCAGGATACTGATTATTAATCTATTATATTTTATGAGAAAGAGTTTTTTGATGGTCGCCCTGTTTGCAGCTATCATTGCAGTTTGCAGTTGTAAGGGTGATCCGACATTGTCACGCGATGTAAAGAGTTATGATGACCCGTTGATGCAGAACGAGAAGAAGATCACGGCTATCATAAAGAACATGACTCTTGAGGAGAAGATCGAGATGCTTCACGGCAAGCATTATTTCACATCCGAAGGTGTTCCCGCACAGGGTATTGCCGAGATGAACTATGCCGATGGTCCTTTCGGAATCCGTGAGGAGATGGAGCCGCTGTCATGGAATCCGCTTCACTGGAGTACTGATTCAGCGACATTCTTCCCGACAGGATCGGCCCTTGCAGCCACATGGAGCGAGGAACTGGCTTATCTGTATGGTACAGGCATGGCCCGTGAGGCACGTCTGCGCGGTAAGGATATGATTCTGGGTCCCGCAATAAACATTCAGCGCATTCCTACCGGTGGCCGCACATACGAGTATCTGAGTGAGGATCCTCTGCTGAGTTCACGCTTATCGGTCAATTATACAAAGGGTGTTCAGGATAACGGCGTGGCTGTCTGCGTGAAGCATTTTGCGCTGAACAACCAGGAGACGAACCGTGGCAGCGTAAACGTGATTGTAAGTCCGCGTGCCATGCGTGAGATATATCTGCCGCCGTTTGAGGCCGCTATCGTCGAGGCTAACGCTTACGGCGTGATGGCTGCCTACAACAAGATAAACGGTACATGGTGTGCCGAGAATCCCGTGCTGCTGGACCAGATCCTGCGCAAGGATTGGGGATTCAAGGGTATGGTGATTTCTGACTGGGGCGGCACCCACAGCACCGTAGGTTCGGTTACAGCCGGTCTGAACGTGGAGATGCCCAGCAAGGATTATATGGGACAGGCTCTGCTTGATTCCGTGAAGGTCGGAGTGGTATCGGAGAAGGTTATCGATGAGCGTGTGCGTGAGATTCTGCGCGTGCGTATGGTTATCGACCCCGTTCCCGCCGACAAGGCCAACAAGGTGATGACTGCTCAGCCTGAGTGTGCCGATATCACCTATAAGGTTGCTGCCCAGTCTGTTGTGCTGCTTAAGAATGAGGGTAATGTTCTGCCTATTGATCTGAATAAGGTTAAGACTATTGCCGTGATTGGCGATAATGCCGACAAGATCATGGCTACCGGAGGCGTTGGTGCAGGTGTTAAGGCACTGTATGAGGTTACTCCTCTGGCTGGTCTGCGCAATCGCGTTGGCGACAAGGCCAAGATTGTTTATGCACAGGGTTATACTTCACAGCAGGCTCGTGGCGGCTTTGGTGGATTTGGCGGATTCGGCGGTGGCTTTGGCCGTCGTGGCGGTAATGCTGCTCCCGCTCAGCCTGACAATACTGCCCAGAAGCTTAAGGATGAGGCTGTTAAGGCTGCCAAGGGTGCAGACATTGTTCTGTTCATAGGTGGTGATAACCGTGCGCATGAAACCGAGGGCAGTGACCGTCGCAGCATGGATCTGCCTTTCAACCAGGAGGAGGTGCTGGAGGCTGTCGCCAAGGTTAATCCCAACGTTGTGTTCATTGCAGTTGCCGGTGCTCCGGTTGACCTGAACCGCGTTCAGGCCTGCAGTCCTGCAATCGTTCAGTCATGGTTCAACGGAACCGAGGGCGGTAATGCATTGGCCGACATTCTCATCGGCAAGATATCACCCAGCGGCCGTCTGCCGTTCTCATATCCGTTTAAATTAGAGGACAGCCCTGCATACGCTACAGGCAGTTTCCCGCAGACCGATGCTCCCATCAACCAGGATGTATTCGTATCGCTGGTTCAGAAGGATGACAAGGCCGAGGAGATGCTCAAGGGCGCAACAGGCCGTGGCACAGCTCTTTACACCGAGGATCTGCTGGTTGGTTACCGCTGGTTCGACACCAAGGAGAAGCCTGTTATGTATCCGTTCGGCTATGGTCTGGGCTACTCTGAGATAGAGTATTCATATCTGGGCGGTATCAGCTTCCTGGAGACCGAGAAGGGTAAGGTACTTGAGATTAAGGTCAAGATTACGAATAAGGGCAAATATGACCAGTATGATGTGCCTCAGCTGTATGTACACAGGGTTGATCCTAAGGTTGAGTGGCCTTACAAGGAGCTGAAGGCTTTCACCAAGGTTCTGGTTCCGGCCGGAGAGACTGTTGTGGCTACCATGCATCTGCCGGTGGAGTCACTCAAGTATTGGGATGAGGAGGCTCACGACTGGAAGATGGATGCCACCGAGTTTGACGTGATGCTTTGCCGCGATGCCGGCACCGTGGTCAACAAAGCCGTCCTGACGCTCAAGAATCTCTAAAATGGTCAGAAAACAGGTACATACTTATACGGTAAAGAGCTTTGAGTGCGACCGTAACGACACTCTGCGTTTGCTCACGTTGCTCAATCTGTTTCAGGATATTGCCGATGACAGCGCCAACGAGATTGGCATCGGCTACGATTATCTGCGCACGGTAGGCAAGGCTTGGGTACTCATTGCCATGAATGTGGAGATTGACAGGATGCCGCACCTGCAGGAGGAAATAACGCTCAAGAGTTGGCCATCGGACTTTTCGGCCCTTTATACCGAACGTGAGTTTGAGGTGTGGAGTGCTGACGGACAGCGCATTATACGTGCCTGCAGCCAGTGGATTGTGATTGATTTTGCAACGCGGCGCCCCATGCATCTTAAGGACTGCCTGCCGGAGTATGAGCCGATACACGAGAAGGTGATCCTGGACGGCCGATTTATGAAACTGCCGGCTGTGGAGCGCGAGGATTACAGTGAACGGTTCCTGGTCCGTTATGATGATATTGACCGTAACGACCACGTTAACAACGCGATATACCCGCTATGGGCCAGCGAGAGTCTGGTGCCCGAGTATCGCATCACACACCTGCCGGCCCGACTTGACATTAACTTCAAGAAGGAGGGTCTATTTGGTGAGAAGATTCTGGTTCACACTCAAATGGATGGAGATTCATCCCTTCATAGTATCGAGGCCGTAGAAGACGGCCGTGAGCTAGCTCGAGTAAAATTCCTCTGGCGCTGAGCTGGGGGGCAAATTGGGGACGGTTCTTTTTTTGCCCTAATTCGAGGGCAAAAAAAGAACCGTCCCCAATTTGCCCCAATCACTCTCCTTCAACCTTGCAGCCGGAGGCGGGGAAGGCATTTTCGGTCAGTTTGAATTTTGGGGTGCAGAAGTAGATCAGTTCGGCACGGGTCAGGACGGTGGCATCGGCATCCATGAGTTCGGCCTCGATGAAGGCGACGTTGCGCATCATCTTGGTGATGTGAGCGCGGACGGTAATCTCGTCAAGAAGGGTTGATACGGGCTTGAGATACTCCATGTTCATCTTTGAAGTGACGCCGTTGGTCTGCAGCTTGCGGCAAACCACCCAGCCTGCGGTCTCGTCAATAAGCAGGGCCTGCAGGCCACCGTGGAAGGTGTTCTGCCAGCTCTCGTAGTCGTGTGTGGGCTTGAACTTGGTTACGATATAGTCACCGTCTTCCCAGAATTCCAGATGAAGTCCGATGGGGTTGGTGGGGCAGCAGACAAAGCAGTTATAACCTTCTGTGCCTATCCACGGGTTGATTATCTTTTTCATACTCAAATTTTGTATTTATGTACCATTGGGGTCTGACCCCAATGGTATCATTTTTTGTTTTTGTCTTGGTAGAGGAAGCGGCGGATCTTGTGCGTGGCGGTCTTGCTGAAGGGTTCCTTCATGACCTCGACGTCCTTGATCTTTAGGAACTGGCTCACCTTGGAGTTGACGAATTCCATTACCTCTTTCTTGCGGCGTTCCAGATTCTCGAGGAATTTTTCCTGACCTTCAAGATTCCAGTCTACCGCGCCCTCGTTGAACTGGACCAGCGCTACAAGCTGTCCTGAGCGGCTTATCACGAGCGATTCATTTACATCCGATATGTTATTGATGACGCTCTCAATCTCTTCGGGGTAGATGTTCTCTCCCGATGCGCCTATGATTACGTTGCCCGATCGGCCAAGTATCGAGTATCGGCCTTTCTTGTCGACAGTGGCGATATCGCCGGTGCGCATCCAGCCGTCATCAGTCATGACCGCTTTGGTGCGGGCGTAGTCCTT
>CAJOJD010000031.1:0-7151 GCA_905234745.1 uncultured Bacteroidaceae bacterium
AATAGTCAGCCAGAAAAGCCTGCAACTCATGCGTAGCCACGGTTTTCAATCCCCCCGGCACTATGCGCAGCGGGTCTGTCACCGCGATTCCGGTACGTTTGGTACCGAAATCAATTGCCAGAATCCTTCCCAAGGTTATTTCCTGTAGAGAATCCAGGCACTCTGGAAATCCTGGTTGTCAGGATATCTTGCCTTGAACTTGGTACGCTCGGCAACAGCCTCCTCCTTGGTGTCAAAGCTGGCGCAAACTACACGGTATGTCTTGCCTGCCTCATTCACCACAACGACTGCCTTGTAGCCGTCGCTGACAAGACGCTCACGCAGTGCATCGGCGTTGGCCTTCAGTGAGAAACTGCCGCATACTATGCCGTATGCCTTGATCTCCTGTTCGCCCGATACAACCGATACCTTCTCCTCGCGGACTGATATGTTGGTTACATCCTCAGCCTTGGGTGCCTCGTTGCCGGATACTACAGGCTCCTCGATGACAGCCTTGGGCTCATCATCGGCAACAGCCTTTTCATATGCCTCCTTATAGGCGTTCTGACTGGATTTGCACGCTGAAAGCGAAAGTACTGTACCGGCAATCAGCAAATAAACTATTCTCTTCATAACCAATGGTTTTTATTAATTAGTCCAATATAAATGACGTTCACTTAAGCATTATGTTAAAGCCCACCGTGTCCTTGTCAAGGCAGGCTGACACTATATCCTGGGGCACCAGTTTCCAGTGGGAATACACCGGAATTGAATAGACCATATCGGCATCATGACTCAACGCAAGCCTGGTGATCATATAGTAGCGCATATCGGCCGGCGATGATACCACCAGCCTCTCACGCATCTCCTTGGGGGTAAGGCCAATCGTACGGCAGAGTGTGGTTCCGGAATACTGGTTGGAGTTGACGGTGGTGCGGTACATACGGTCGGCATCGAACGGTTTGCCGTCGGCCATTGATATAATGTTCACGCGGTTTCCGTCCGGTTTGGTCACGTCTATCTCATAGACGATACCGGCTGCGGTGATGAGACTGCTTGCTCCACGTCTGGGCAGTACTATTCCGTTTGAGTTCTTTCGTGTCTTGAGCATTCCTCCGTTACCGTCCGTCACGGTGTTGTAGAACTGGTTGGCGGAGTTCTCAAGGATTGTCTTTATCTCACTGCCCCTGAGCATTACGGAGACCATGAGGTTGTCGTGCTCCACTACCCCGAACATATCCTTGAGCCTGATATCGCCGGCGGGATAATACGGTGTGGTGAAATCAGATACGGCAAGCGATACTTCGGCTCCGTTGAAATTCATCTGGACGGTATGGATAAAGTCCACCATCGTTGAACGTTCCCACAGCATGTTTCCGGCATCAAGCGGCTCTGCCAGCACACCTACGACTGAATCGGCGTACTCGCACAGGTCCTTGTACCACTCTTTGAGTTTCTTCTGGAAACGCTTGTCGGGTATCTCGGCCGTTATGTCAACAAGTTCACCCTGTGTGGTGATTACCGGCTTGTTCTCACTTTCCAGAGTAACGGTTATGGTCGCTACTGCCGCTTTCTCCATGAAAGGTCCGGGATTGAGCACCAGCACCGAGTCTCCGTTGCAGTCAACGGTCTTGCCCTGACGTGCCCTATGGTCATGTCCGTAAAGGATGATGTCGAATCCGGGAACCTCGGCAATCAGCTTGCGTACGGCATTCTCGCTGAGTCCCTCATCGGTCCGGCCGCCGTCATAACCCGAGTGTATCAGTCCGATGATGATATCGGCCTCCTCCTTCTCCTTGAGGATGGGCACCCAGTATTTTGCAGTTTCTATGATATCGGCCAGTTCCAGCTCCCTGCGGTCCTTGGGCAGCTGATAGTTGACCAGCGGTGTGGTCATGCCCAGGAACGCTATCCTGATGCCCTGAATCTGGCGGATCCTGTAGGGAGGCAGGTAATCACCGGGTTTCTCGTAGTAGACATTGGCACCCAGCACCGGGCATTTTATGCTCCTGAAATAGCGGTCATAACTGGGAACTCCCACTGCAAAATCGTGGTTTCCCATAACTGTGGCAAAACAGTCCAGCAGGTTGAACGCCTCGGCCGGCAGACTTGTACGGTCAAACTGGCTTGTCTGGTCGTGGTAGTCATCGATGGTACCCTGCAGCATATCGCCGGCATCGACATAGATCAGGTTTTTGTACTCCTTGCGCTCCCGGTTAAGGAACGTTGCGAATTTGGCCATACTGCCTGTCCTGGGCTGTCCGGTCTGGCAGTCCATATCAAAGATATGACCGTGAATGTCCGATGTCTCCACAATGCGTATGGTAAGCCCTTCCTCCTGCTTGGAACAACCGCACAGGATCAGGCAAATGATGCACAGAAGCATCGGTAATCTGTTTAGTTTCTTCATCACTTTCTTATAAATGACCAGCTTTGAAGACTGGCCTCATCAGAGAATACAATATAAAGATTGCTGACCACTTTGGTCGGTATGTCTATCACCGGAACGGTAATGGTACTGTAGTTTGAAGCATCATTGATCTCAGCCAGCACAATGGTATTCTTCAGGCTCTTGGCGGTTGGGTTTGAGGTGCATACCTTGATGATTCCCTTACCCTTGACCTTGGCGGTGAAGGCTATCGCGCCGCTGCCGAAATCAACATTCGACAGACCTATCCACGAGCCCTTCGTGGCCTCGGCCGTACAGAGATACTTGGCGACAGGCTTGAAATACTTGGTGGTTATGCCGCGCTCCCAGGCCATCGTGGCGCCGGGAACCTCCTGATAGGGATCAAAATTCTTGAGTTGGGTTACGCCCTTCTGCGTTATCTGGCCCGATGTCAGAGGTGTGATGGTTGCGTTCTGGGTATCGACGGATATCTCGCTTATGCAGGTGCTGCGTACCTCCATTCCGCTGGTGATATCCTTGTTGTCATTCATCATAGCACTCTTGAGTGAGCGGTTGTGGTAGAGTATGTAGTACTTTCCCTTGAACTCCACTATTGCATGGTGGTTGTTTCCGCCGCCGCCCGACCAGCTTGCATTACCGGGATTGTCAAAGCACCTGCCCACATAGGTGAACGGGTCCAGAGGGCTGTCTGACTTCATGTATCCTATGTTTCCGTTGCAGGGTCCGTTGTTGCCGGCGTTGAAATTGGCGCAGTAACTGTAAAGATACTTTCCGCCCACTTTGTTTATTCCCGCATCCTCAAACAGATACGGAGGACGGATCTCCTGCGGAGTACCCACAATCGATATCATGTCGCTGCCCAACTCCACGCAACGGGCCGATCCGAACTTGTGTCCCATGAGCGGATTGTTGTTACCAACAGCCTTGTAGGAGCTCTTGTTCACGCTCACCTTGTCAAACTCGGCCTTGAGTTGGGTGACAGTGCGTTTGTTGGTGCTGGCAATATTCGGGGCCGATACGGTTATGCTGTCAATGGTGGCAATATCGATAGAATCGGTAGTGCCCGTGTCTTTGTAGACAACCATCGGACCGCTGTCGTTCACAACGGCAAAGCTGTCGGTGGTCACGAGCGAGAAATCCGTTGACCCGTTTCCGCTCCATACCGAGAATGTACGGTACGGCTGGGCCACAGCTGCCAGAGCGGCTACCGAAGACAACAGGAACAAACAGATACGTCCTTTCATTATTCGCTGATTATCAGATACCCAGATCCTTCTTGAACGCGTCAATCTTCTTGAAGGCCTCAGCCTGAACCTTAAGGTAATCGGCCTTGTTTGCCATAGGCAGCTTGGCCTCCATGTAGAACTTTATCTTGGGCTCGGTACCTGAAGGACGGACCGATATCTTGTCACCTGCGGCAGTGAAGTACTGCAGCACGTTTGACGGCTCGGGCATAACCAGATCGGTAACCTTACCGGCGGCATCGGTCTGCTTGAGCAGCTTGAAGTCCTTGATGAGAACCACCTTCTCGCCTGCCAGTGTCTTGGGCGGGTTGGCACGGAACTGCTCCATCATGGCCTTTATCTCATCAGCACCGCTCTTGCCTGGTTTTACTACGCTTACGGCTGCCTCCTGTGAGAATCCGTACTCCTGGTATGCATCCAGCAGCAGGTCCCAGAGAGTCTTGCCGTTCTCCTTGGCCCATGCGGCAATCTCGGCCATCAGCGAGCAGGCCGATACGGCATCCTTGTCACGTACAAAGTCCTCGGCCAGGAAACCGAAACTCTCCTCACCGCCACCTATGTAGTGCTTGCCCTTGGCGTTCTCATCGGCAATAACCTTGGCTATCCACTTGAATCCGGTGTAGCAGTCAAACATCTCAAGGTTGTTCTTCTCGGCGATGCGGCTTATCACCTCAGTGGTTACGATGGTCTTTACGATGTACTCCTTGCCGGTCATCTTGCCCAGTTTGGTGTACTGTGTTATGATGTAGTACAGGAAAATCATTGCGGTCTGGTTACCGTTCAGCAGGGTAAGTTCACCCTTGTCATCGCGGCAGGCCACACCCAGACGGTCGGCATCGGGGTCCGATGCCATTACGACGTCGGCGTTCAACTTGCGGGCCAGGGCCAGAGCCATAGTCAGAGCCTCGGGATACTCCGGGTTGGGTGACACTACGGTCGGGAAGTTTCCATCTGGAATCATCTGCTCGGGAACGCAGTTCACGTTGGTGAATCCCCACTGCTTTAGTGAGCGCGGAATCATTACGCGGCCGCATCCGTGAAGCGGAGTATAGACAATGCAGATATCCTTGTTTCGCTTAACCAGATCGGGGTCGATGCAGATACCCTCGATTGCATCCAGGTAGGGTTTATCAACCTCCTCACCAATGATCTTGATCAGGTCGGGATTACCCTTGAACTTGATATCGGCCACCTTTACCTTGGCAACCTCGTCAATGATGCCGGTATCGTGCGGAGCCAGCACCTGTGCGCCGTCCTCCCAATATGCCTTGTAGCCGTTGTACTCGCGGGGGTTGTGGCTGGCGGTCACGTTCACGCCGCTCTGGCAGCCCAGATAACGGATTGCGAACGATACCTCGGGCGTGGGGCGCAGGTCATCAAACAGATATACCTTGATGCCGTTGGCGCTGAATATGTTTGCTACGGTCTCGGCAAACAGACGTCCGTTGTTGCGGCAGTCATGTCCCACTACGACCGATATCTCCTTACGCTCCTTGAAGTTTTTGTTCAGGTAGTTGGCCAGGCCCTGGGTAGCCATACCCACGGTGTAAATGTTCATGCGGTTGGTACCTGCGCCCATGATTCCGCGCAGACCGCCTGTTCCAAACTCCAGATCCTTGTAGAATGCGTCAATAAGGTCTGACTTGTCCTCTTTTGCCATGAGGGCCTTTACCTCCTCACGTGTTTTCTCATCGAATGAACTGCCCAGCCATTCCTGTGCCTTGGCAGTTACCAGTCCCAATAATTCGTCCATAATATTGTAGTTACTCTAAATCTTGTTTCGGTGCGCATGCGCGCACATAAAGACAAAAGTAACGCTTTTCTTTGAGGAGTCAAAAAAAAGATACAAAAAGGCTGAATAAAATCAGAAAGAAATGTGTTTCCGGAAGAAAACCAGGGTATATGCGGCCGATACCGCCAGCAACGCAAAGCCAGCGACTAAGGCACCCTTGCCGTCATATACCGACAGGGCCGATGCCCCCGCAACCAGAATGGTCTGAATAAGAAAAGATATTACAACTTTACCTGCCAGCCTGTATCCGTAACGTATCCTTGAAATAGTCAGAACCATGCCCAGATAGAGCAGTTCCCAGAATGCGAGCGCAATGCCTATGCCCACGGTCCCGTACATGTTGAATCCGCATATCACACATATTACCAGCAGGATATAACAGATGGTCTCCTGAATGAGATAGGTAACCTGATCGGATTTGGCAAGCACTATGCACGCTATGGGCTGGCTTACTGACTTAAAGAACACTCCGGCAACAGCCAGTTGCGCAAGGGCTATGGAACTATGGAATTTTCCGTACTCCAGGACCACATAAACCACCAACGGCATCACTATGATGAAGCATATGATCAGAGGTGCCGACAGCATAAGCATGGCCTGGGCCTGACTGTCAACCGTGCTCTGAAGCTTGTCCTTATCGGCCGCAACCGATGAGAGCCTGGGGAAATACTCCGAATCATTGACCGTAAGCAAAAGAGTTGCGAAATAGGTGACAAGCATATAGCCTGCACTGTAGATACCCGTCAGCTCCTGACCGCCCTTATCCATCAGGAACTTGGCTATGATTGACCAGGCCCACGCGCCCAGGAAAGCCGAAGCGGTAAAGAAGACTCCGAATCCTATCATTCCGAATCCTTTGCGCAGCACCTGCCCGCTGAACGGACGCGCCCGGTAAGGATACGCCTTGAACGAATAGCAGCAGGTTACCGTCATGGTACCCAAAGCCGACAGGACCAGAGCGGGAATTATGCCGTCCAGTTTGAAGAACCAGTAGAGAGGCACCGACAGGCAAAGCGACACGATGCTTGCAAACAACTGGCTCAATGCCACCTGGCGCATCAGCCCGGCACCCCTAAGCACAGCCATCTCGCCGCCTGTAACGGCAGCCGCAGCAACGGCCAGAGACATCAGCATGAAACCTACAGTATAACCGGCATCGCCGGCAAAAGCCCATAGACTGAGGAACGGCGCAAGCGTAAGGCACACTGCCATTCCGGCCATTGCGGTAAGCAGCGCCCAACTGCGCGTAACAAGTATGCTATCCTTGAGCGTGTCGTCATCGGCCCCCAACGCACGTGATATCTCCGGTACGGCAACGGTCTGGATTCCGAGATTGGTCAGGTTCTTGACCACATCGGTATTGCGGTTCATGGACTCCGTAATGCCGTAGCAGGCAGGTCCCAGCCACACCGACTTGATCTTGTTGAGCACAAGGGTAACAAGCATGGCCAGCATCTGGACACTGCCAAACACTCCGGCATACTTGAGTATGCGGTTAAAGATGCCGCCCTGACCGGACTTGCCCGTTATGTCGCTGTTCTCTTTCTCCACTATGGATATAACGATAATGCAGGCGCAAAATTACTTATTTAAAGAAATAAAAACAGTACATTTACGTTTTGAAACATATATCAGGCGCACGTATGGACAATCGGGGACTGACACTAGACATACTGATATGCACTGTAAGCGACCGCTTGCAGGCCGTTCCCAGTATGCTCCTGCC
>CAJOJD010000031.1:7167-12788 GCA_905234745.1 uncultured Bacteroidaceae bacterium
CGTGAGCTACAAGGTTTCCATACAGCGCACCTGCCCCGTCAGCCTCATAAACATCCCCGCGCCGTTGGCCTACAGGCAGGATGTCACCTTGGGATATGTCCAGGGAATGGGTCTGTCACGGAACCGCAACAATGCCTTGAGCATGGCCACTGCCGACATCTGCCTGATTGCCGATGATGACAACCGCTACACCCCTGAGCACATAGACACCATTCTGGAATCCTGGAACGGCAACCCCGATGCCGACATCCTTACATTCCAGGCTCACGACTATTCAGGGCAGCCGTTGCACCCCTATCCCGCCCCTTACGTATGCTCGGTTGAGATATCTTTCCGTCGCAGCTCCGTCCTTGAAAAAGGATTGCGTTTTGACGAGCGGTTCGGACTGGGAAGCCCGTTGCTCTGCGCCGGCGAGGAGGAGGTTTTCATGGCCGATGCACGCCGCGCCGGACTCAACGTCAGATACATTCCGCAGGTGATCGTACAGACTGAAGGTGCCACCACAGGCATCGGTCTTGTCGGGAACCGCAAGCTGCAGATTACCAAAGGCGCCACATTCCGCTATGTCTACGGCACATGGAGCGCAATATGGCGCAGTTTCAAAGAGGCAGGCTGGTATCTGTTGCACAAGGGTGCCAACCCCTTCCCCATTTTGTTTAACATGCTCAAAGGAATATGGATATTACGATAGTCATACCCGTCTACAACCGCAAGGCGTTGCTCAAGCACACCCTTGACAGCATAATGCACAGCCCCTGGGCCGATGCACCCGTCATCGTAGTGGATAACGGCAGCAGCGACGGTACGGACAAATTCCTTGAGACATACTGCGAGTCCCACCCAACGGTAACAGCCGCAGCAGAGCCCGTTCGCAGCGCAGCCGCTGCCCGCAACAAAGGACTCTCCATGGTACGCACCGCATGGGTCTACTTCTTTGATTCCGACGATGAGTTTGAGGACATTCCTCATGACTGGGACCTGTCAGTTGACCTGGTTGCCTTCCCTACCCGCCAGAAGGTTGAGAACAAGGTATCGGTACGTGCCTACACTCCGGTGGCCGACCCTGCGGTACAGATACTGAACGGAATGCTCAACACCATAAGCATGATATTCCGCACATCGTGGCTCAAGGAGATTGGCGGCTGGAACACATCATGCCCGGTATGGGATGACTGGGAACTCGGAGCCCGTGCCCTTATGGCAAAGCCCCGCCTTCAGTGGATCACATCAAAGGCTTACCACACCGTTAAGGTTCACTCCGACAGCCTTACCGGACCCAGTTTCAAGTCGCGTTACAAACTTCAGCTCGAGGCCATCGGCCAGGCTGTACAGGATACCGACAGGACCGATACGCATACCGCAGTCCGTTGCCGCAAGGCACTCATGCTGCGCACCTTCATACTGAGCGGCAAACTGCTCTATGAGGGCGACAAGAAGGCATCGGCCCAGTGCAGGACTTTTATTACGGAACATTTCGGCAAGAGGCCCGAAGGAGTCGGTTTCGGCCGGCTGCTTGAACAGTATACGGCATTGGGACTGCGCGGCGCCTGGAAACTAGCCGTAAGATATATGACCAGCAAGAAACGGCTATGAGAATACTTCTGCTTGGAGAATACAGCAACGTGCACAACACCCTGGCCAAAGGACTTAGGGAACTTGGCCACGAGGTAACGGTAGCCAGTGACGGCGACAGTTGGAAGGACTATCCCCGTGACATAGACCTTAAGCGTGACCTGACAAGCCGCACGGGCCGCATATCATTCCTGTGGAGGCTCTTCAAGGCTCTGCCCCGCATGCGCGGCTATGATGTGGTGCAACTTATCAACCCCATATTCTTTGAACTCAAGGCCCAGCGACTGATGCCGTTCTACCGTTACCTGCGCCGCCACAACCGTAAGATCGTGATGGGCGCATTCGGCATGGACTATTACTGGGCAAGCGTAAATACCGATATCCGTCCCTTGCGGTACAGCGATTTCAACTTTGGTGACCAGCCGCGCACCGATATCGAGGCGCAGCGGTTCCGCGACGAGTGGATAGGCACACCCAAGGAGACGCTCTGCCGCCAAATCGCAAAGGACTGTGACGGCATCCCAGCCGGACTCTACGAGTACTGGGCCACCTACAATGAGGTTCCTGAACTCCGTGACAAGATGCGCTTTATCCCGTACCCCATCCAGATGCCCGAGATCTACCGCACCTCATTCTACGGAGGTCCGCTCAAACTCTTTGTCGGAATAAGCCGCGGACGCAACGCCTACAAGGGGACCGATATCATGCTGCGTGCCGCCCAGAGGCTCCAGGAGAAATACCCCGACAAGCTGGAAATCAAGATTGTTGAAGGCGTACCGTTCGACGAGTACAAACGCATTCTTGAGGGCAGCGACGCCATACTGGACCAGCTCTACAGTTACACCCCGTCCATGAACGCCCTGCTGGCTATGTCAAAAGGCATAATAGTCGTAGGCGGCGGTGAGCCTGAGAACTATGATATCCTGGGTGAGAAGGAGCTGCGTCCCATCATCAACGTCCAGCCCAACGAGCAGAGCGTGTATGATGAACTTGAGCAACTCATACTGCATCCGGAGCGCATTCCTGAGCTGAAACGCCAATCGGTCGAATACATAAAGCGCCACCATGACTATATCAAAGTGGCGCGTCAATATCAGGATTTCTACTCGACCTTATAACTTGGGTGCGTGTTTCTTCTTGAACTTCCACCTTACGTCCGATATGTATACGCGGAAGAATCGGCCGTAATCATACAGATACTTGAGTGACGGCAGCGAAAGCAGCAGCAGAGCCGTTGCAATGTACCATTTGAATATCAGGAAGTATACCAACGCCCATATGATGGCCATCGGAATGGCCAGAGCCAGACGTGCTCCGTAACGGGCGGTGTTGTAGAAGGCGTCATCCTTCACGCCGCGCAGGATATAGACGATAGGGATCCATTTGAGGCATCCCACCAGACCGCAGAAGAAATAATACGGTGCTCCCAGAATAGCCACGAGTGTCTTGAGCAGCAGTTTGAACACGCCTCTGTCGCGGGCTATCGAGTAGACCGATATGCCGTGCTGGATTCTCCATACTCGCAGGCTGTCAACCTTAGCAAAGAGCTCTTTAGCTTTTTCGGGATCCTTCTCGCGCATCTGGAGCGCCTCGGCTACGGCGTACTTGTCGACGGCCTGTATCCTGAGCAGTCCCTTGAGCTTGCGGCCCTCTTTGGCCTCGATATCGGCCAACGCCTTTTTGTAGTATTCGGGGTTATCGGCCTTTAGTTTTGCGTACTCCCAGATGGCGTCGTAATCCTCATCATCGGGTATGTAAACGATCTCCTTGGCAAGGGCATCGGACAGGATACTGCGCATCTGCAGCATGGCTACCGGAGCGGGTTCGTCGCTGTGCTCCTCAAGGAACCTGTTTATGTTGATGGGCTGGCCGAATCTTACCAGGACCTTATTGCGGAAACGGAAATAATCGCTGTATTCTATGCCGATGGGCTGGATGTAGACGGGTCTGCCGTTTGATTTCTCAATGGCGTTCTCGGCTATGTGGAATATGCCTTTGCTTAACTTGAGCAGCGAATGCTTGGCGCGGTGTGTTGCCTCGGGGAATATTATGAACGGAACTCCGTCCAGGATTACGCCTGTAGCCTGATCAATACATTCGTTGTTATGCTTTACGGCATCAATTCCGTCGCGGATACGGTAGATGGGCATCACACGCAGGAAATAGAGCGCCCTTTTGGCCCAGTTCTTCTTGAAGATATCGGCCCTGGCCACAAACACCTTGCGGATCTTGTTGGCCGGCAGCATCACCATCGGGTCCATCAGAGCGTTTGTGTGGTTCGATGCCCATATTACTATGCTGCCCTCTTCAGGAAGGTTCTCAATTCCCTCAACCTGGTACTTGCTGAATGAACTCCTTACCGACCAGTCTACAAAGTGTCTCAGGAATGTGTAGAACCAATCCTTATCCTGAATATGCTGCTTCATTTCTCTTTATGCCAGAATTTAAGGCCTGTCGTATCGAATGCCGAAAAGCGGAATGCCGTTGAAAGCAGAAGGCCCGATATGATATGCCATACGCCCCACCATGCAGTTACGAACACCATTCCGCCCTTGGCAATCTCAGGCGGGAATATTCCGGTGTTGAACAGCAGAATAAGGCCTAATCCCGAATTCTGAATGCCGGTCTCGAGCGTCACCGCACGGCGATCCTTCACAGGAACCTTACCTATACTGGAGGCGGTGTAGCCAATGCCGAAACCTATCAGATTATGGATGAAAACGATTATGAAAATAAAACCTATATACTCTCTGAACAATATGAAGTTCTGTGAAATCATCATTCCCGTAATGCTCAGGAAAATGGCGATTGACACATAACGCATAATCTCTTTCAGTTTCTCTGCTGCCTTGGGCGCCAGTTTGACAGTGATGTAGCCCAACAGGATTGGAATACCTATTATGACTATCACGGTCAGGGCAATCTGCATGGGCGGAACCTGCAGCGTACGCAGCACGGCGGCGGCCGATGCATCCAGGTACTTTGTGTAGAGGCCGCCCCAGATGGCGTAGTTTATCGGAGTGAAGATGGGAGCGCCAAGGGTTGTGATAGTGCTCATAAGCACTGAAAGCTCTGCGTTACCCTTACTGTACGATGTCATGAAATTTGACACCGCACCGCCCGGGCATGAAGCCACCAGAATCATACCCATAGCCACCAACGGCGGGATGAAACTGCGGAACAGTACACAAAGCAGGAAAGTAACGAAAGGCAGGACCAGCCATTGGCATATAAGTCCCAGGAACAATGCGCGCGGACGGTTGAACACCCCCCTGAAGAACTGGGGTTTCAGACCCAGCGCCACACCATACATGACGACAGCCATAAACAGCACCAGCAGCCAGTTTCCCGTTCTGTTGAAGTTGATATTCAGTGCATCAAGCTGTTGAAGACTCTCGTACATCTTTAGAATATGCCTTTTTCAGACCAAAATTCCCGCAAACTTAACAAATATCCTCCAAACATCCAAAATCACAGGGATTGATTGTATCTTCGTGCTGAAAACAAATCTGTAGATGAAAATCCTTCTGATAGTTGTTGGTAAAACCGATGAGCAGTGGCTCGTATCGGGCATCGGCAAATACACCGAGCGGCTCTCCCATTTCGGCCAGTTCGAGATGCAGGTCATACCCGACCTCAAGAATAACAGGAACATGGATTTTCAGACTCAGAAGGTACGTGAAGGGGAACTGATCCTGAATCTTCTGCAGCCCTCCGATGACGTATGGCTCCTGGATGACAAAGGCCGCGAGATGACATCGCCCGAAATGGCGCAGTGGCTTCAGAAACGTATGGCGCAGTCCACCAAGCGACTTGTATTCATAATCGGCGGCCCCTATGGCTTCTCACCCGATGTCTACAATCGTGTACCAGGAAAGTTGTCATTATCCAAAATGACCTTCTCCCACCAGATGGTCCGCCTCATCTTCGTGGAGCAACTCTACCGCGCCTTCTCCATCCTCAACAACCTCCCCTATCATCACGAGTGAGATTGGGGCAAATTGGGGACGGTTCTTTTTTTGCCCTTTTCCGAGGGCAAAAAAAGAACC
>CAJOJD010000031.1:12842-28537 GCA_905234745.1 uncultured Bacteroidaceae bacterium
CCGAATCCCTCTTTCTGGAAGATAAGGCCCTCATTGAGATTGTTTCCGCCGTTGAGTGTAGAGCCGCCAAAGTCAAAGAATTTCCTTGAGGCATATACCTCATCAAGCAGCTTGAAGAACAGATAGTCAAGCGCGCCGCAATTCTTACCCTCAGGTGTCGCGGCGATATATTGTGTGCGGGCCACGGTTCCGGTATCGTAGATAATTGTCCCCGCCAGCACGTTATCACCCTCTTTAACCAGATACAGTCTTATATTTTCCGGGAAACGGCTCTGAAGCAGTCTGATCTCGGCCAGAGTATGCACCGGATGCGAGTCAAACTTGTCATGCAGCAGTCCGCTCAATATATCCCAGAACAACTCAGCATCCTTTTCAAAATCACCTTCCACCACCTCAAGGCCCTTCTTCTTTGCCTTGGATATGCCATACTTGCGGGAGTCGCGGAAAGGTATGCGGTTGGACATGTCTATGACCGATGCCACCTCGGTCTTACGCACCGTGGCACTGTTGCGGAACAGGGCGTACATATCCTCCTCGGCCGGGAGCGAGCAATAAATATACGGAACGGGAGTATAGATCCAACGATTGGCACCCAGTTTCTCCTTCATGTAACCGATGGCACAACTGAATACCTCCAGAGCGTCTTCGGCAGTGAATGAGACACCGGTTATCAGACCTCCGTATGTAAGACCTCCGTGAGACTGGACGGTTCCCTCCTCCTTGAGATGGTTGGCAGGCAGCAAAGCAATCAGCGCGCCTTTCTTATAGAACATGAGCGAGCAGTCATGGAAACGGTCCGAATGGTAATCCATATAATCCCTGTCCAGCAGGAACGTGCCGTTCTTGGAACTCTTGACAAACCTGTTCCAAATCTCGCGGTCGGCCGGATTATATGGAACTGCCGTAACCTGACTGGTGCTGTATTCGGGATGGTCTATGACATAATCCTCGGTCTGGAACGGGTGCGATGTAAGCACCATAACAGCGCTTCCGGGCTTGAAATCACGCAGTTCACACCATATTCCGGGCTGGAGCAGTATTCCTCTTGAGGCGCTGTCCATAAGGACTTCGGCCTTATCGGTCCCGTCATCAATAAGAAGGCGGAAACTGCCTGCCACCGGGACCAGCACCTGCGATGCTTCAATGTGCGAGTGGCCGCCGCGTGTCTTGCCCTCGGGAATACCGTACATCCAGAACACCCTCTCTATATGAAAAGGTATATGATTAACGCTCTCCGCAAAAGAGAGTGCGCCACGTTCATCCTCGAACCTGGGGAAATCAATAAACCTGCATCCATGGGGCAGTTTAGGAGAGTTGTCCTGTGACATGAAATATGCTTTTGTCTTGTAAAGATAACGAATAATACGCGGCTTTGTTGTTTTTTGAAAAAATATCACCGCAAAACTTGCAAGACTCAAAACCTCGCATTACCTTTGTGCCCGCTAAAGGATTCCGAACCGACGGTTCCCAGGGAAGTTTGGGTGAGTGGCTGAAACCAGCAGTTTGCTAAACTGCCGTACGGGTAACCGTACCGGGGGTTCGAATCCCCCAGCTTCCGCGGGACATAACGTAACCGAATGGCGCTTTCATCTAACGGTTAGGATACAAGATTCTCAATCTTGGCATACGGGTTCGATTCCCGTAGGCGCTACAAAAAGAAGAAGACCGAAAGGCCTTCTTCTTTTTGTGGTGCCGTAGGGAACCGAACCCGCGGGTACCTTTTATTATTTGCGAACTATATATACGTAAATCAGGAGGACTATGTTCATCATTAGGGAGTAGAGGATGGCGGGGATCGCCATTTCCTGGCTGTTGAAGATGAACGGACTGGTTGCTATGGCGATGGCCTGGGCGGCGTTCTGCATGCCGACCTCAATCACTACGGTGCGGCGCTGCTGGGCGTTGTTCTTTACCAGGCGCGACAGCATTGACGAGCAGAAGACAGCCACCAGAATCAGCACTGTGACGCATACGCTTATAATTCCCAGATTATCCAGGATGGTGCGGTGATTCTGAACATAGAATACCGTGATGAGCACCATCAGCAGGGGGAACGCCAGCTTGGACAGCACCTTGTCGATTTTGGCCGATGCGTTAGGCCATATGTAATGGATTGCGATACCCACCAGCACCGGCAGCAGCATAAGCAGCAGGTTCTGCTTTATCAGATTGCCCACGGGCAGCGTGATACCCACGCTCTCTCCCACTATACGGGTCGCCCAGCTCATAATGAACGGAATCGTAAAGAGAGTTATGATGCTACTCAGGGCAGTCAGGATTACCGACAGAGCCACATCACCGCCCGCCAGACGCGAGAAAACGTTCGATGAACTTCCGCCGGGACAGCACGCAATCAGTATAAGGCCGATAAAGAATACCGGAGTCAGATTGAACGCCCACGCCAGCCCGAGCGCGATTATCGGAAGTAAAACAAGTTGTCCGAAAAGGGCTACTGCAATGGGCCATGGATGTTTGAAAACTTTACCGAAATCCTCGAACCTCAGCGTGAGGCCCAGGTCAAACATCAGCAGCGTCAAAATGGGGAGTACAATCCAAATAGTATTCATGTTCAGTTCAATTTTCGGGGCGCAAAGGTATAAAATATTAATTTTGCACTCAAATCAAGTTTCAATGAAGATTGCATTAGTACAGAACGAACCCGTGCAGGGTGATCCCGGAAGCAGTCTGGCCGATCTGGACCGCCTTATCGGAGACGGTTGCGGGGCCGATATCTACGTCCTGCCCGAGATGTTCGCAACCGGACAGTACATTGATCCTTCATCGGTCGTACAGACTATGGACGGACAGATTGTGGAGTGGCTGGGACAGAAGGCGTCCTATCTCAATGCCGCCGTATGCGGTTCACTGCCCATAACAGAGAACGGCTGCACATACAACCGCCTGATCTTTGCAAAACCCGACGGAACCATAGCTTTTTACGATAAGCACCACCTTTTCAGTTACTCCGGCGAGGCCCTGAACTACACCCCCGGCAGCGACCGCGTGGTGATTGAGTTCCGCGGTCTGAGGATTCTGCTGCTCATTTGCTATGATCTGAGATTCCCCGTATTCTCGCGCAACCGCGACGACTACGATGCAGTCTTCTACCCTGCCAACTGGCCCGAGAAACGCATTCTGGCCTGGGATACATTATTGAGAGCCCGCGCCATCGAGAACCAGTGCTTTGCAATAGGCGTAAACCGCGCCGGGTCCGATGATTTCGGATACTACCCCGGTCACAGCGCCATCATCGGCCCCTATGGAGACATCCTGGTACAAACCGATGAGCAACCCCAGATGGTCTCTGCAGACCTTGACATGGAGTTGCTCACCAGATTTCGTGCCAAGTTCCCGGTACTCCAGGACGACACCGATACTATTTGAATCTGAATTCCAGCATTACCGGATTATCATCGTTCTGCTTCTTGAGCTCATCAATAATCTGCTGGGCAAGAGGTGACATGGGTACGCTCTCGTCAATGGCCAGGTCTCCCAGATTCTCTATGATTGCAATCTGATGGTTGCCGTTTGCGCCGGTGGGATCTATGTCGCGTGACAGTCCCGGAATACGCAGATGCTTGTAAACCTTGGTCTTGTCATCGGTGCGGACAAAATAGAGATACTGGCTGTAAGGTCCCAGAGCCTCATTCTTTGCAGTGTATGCCACTCTGAAGCTGATGGTATTGCCGTCAACCATGATGTTGTAGACGTTTCTCACAAAGACATTGAATCCGTCCAGACCCTCGACAAGCTTGGTGATGGTACCGTTAAAGTCATCCTTTCCCATCTTTCTGGCCTCAATCAGCGCCTCCAGATCGGCCGAAACGGCATCATTGCCTACCTTGAAACTGTAGACCTCGGTCACTTTCTCCAGGTCATTGAAAGTGACGATCCTGTTCACGAATCCGGTCAGACAGGTCGAGTAGTTCTTGGGATTGACAAAGAACAGCTCCGGATAGCCCATGAGCAATCTCTGTAGACCGCTTTCCTGATACAGGACAACGCCTTTCCTGAGGTCGCGTTCATCCCTGTCCACAAGAATCAGTGACTCAAAAGGTATTATTATGGAATCGCCGTCCTGTCTGAAACCGTTCTCGCCAAGGTAATAGCCGTAATAGAGCATCTTGTCACCCACGTTCAGGCAGTTCTGCAGCGAGATATTCACCCTCTGCTTGCCTTTGAACTCCATGGTCGTGGCATCATACGTAACCAGGTTCGAGTCATTCTCAATGTAAATGCAGTTGTTGACTTTGTCATATGAGAAATCCTCAATGAAATAATACTCGCCCGGTCCACGTCCCAGACGGTCCAGTACGGAAGTAAGCTTATAATTGTCAAAACGCAGGATCTTGCGGTCATCATTTGTGCGTGCCAGCATCACGCTGCCGTCATCCCAACTCTTGATGCCGCCTATGCCGTCAAGAGGTCCGTCGCACTTGAGCGGATGTATCCTGAAATCACAGGCAATCTCTGTAAGATCGGCCTCCTCATCGATATCGGCCATCGTAATAGTCTCATAATCACCACTGTGGCTTGAGCAGCCAACCAGAACTGCCAACACTGACAGTGCAGACAAAAACAAAGGACTCTTTCTCATAAACAGGTGTAAATAGGTTATACGACTAAGGACTATCTTTAGTCTTGCCAAAGATAGAAAAAGAATTTTACAAAGCCGCAACGGCAACTAATTATTTTAGTGAACCTGTACCAATGGGGTCAGACCCCAATGGTACTCTTTTTACTGAAGTTTGCGATAATGTATGCGCTTGGGCTCCTGATAGCCTAGCTGCTTTATTTTGTAGTCCTCATACTCGGAGTAAGAGCCCTCATAGAAGACAACCTTGGAGTCACCCTCAAACGAAAGGATGTGAGTGCAGATGCGGTCCAGGAACCATCGGTCGTGACTTACAACAACGGCGCAGCCTGCAAAATCATCCAAGCCCTCCTCGAGAGCACGCAGGGTGTTCACGTCGATATCGTTGGTAGGCTCGTCAAGCAGCAATACGTTGCCCTCCTCCTTGAGTGCCATAGCCAGCTGCAGGCGGTTACGCTCACCACCCGACAGCACGCCGCATTTCTTCTCCTGATCGGCGCCGGTAAAGTTGAATCGGCCCAGATATGCGCGGGCGTTGATGTCGCGGCCACCCATGCGGATGAGCTCGTTGCCGCCGCTAACCACCTGATACACGCTCTTTTCGGGGTCGATATCCTTATGCTGCTGGTCTACGTATGCAATCTTGACGGTCTCGCCGATCTCGAACGAGCCCTTATCGACCTTCTCCAGTCCCATAATCAGACGGAACAGAGTGGTCTTACCGGCACCGTTAGGGCCGATGACACCGACAATGCCGTTTGGCGGAAGTGAGAAGTTAAGGTCATCAAACAGCAGTTTGTCGCCGAATGCCTTTGCAACGTTATGAGCCTCAATGACCTTATTGCCCAGACGCGGACCGTTGGGGATGAATATCTCAAGTTTCTCCTCCTTGGCCTTTACATCCTCGTTCATCAGTTTGTCGTAAGAGTTCAGACGGGCCTTTCCCTTTGCCTGACGGGCCTTGGGTGCCATACGCACCCACTCCAGCTCGCGCTCCAGGGTCTTGCGGCGCTTTGAGGCCTGTTTCTCCTCCAGGGCCAGACGCTGTGATTTCTGCTCCAGCCAGCTTGAGTAGTTGCCCTTCCATGGAATACCCTCGCCGCGGTCAAGCTCCAGGATCCATCCGGCCACGTTGTCCAGGAAGTATCGGTCATGGGTTACTGCAATCACAGTACCTGCATATTGGTTCAAGTGCTGTTCCAGCCACTGTATGCTCTCGGCATCCAGATGGTTGGTAGGCTCATCGAGCAGCAGTATGTCGGGCTGCTGCAGCAACAGGCGGCACAATGCAACGCGGCGGCGCTCACCACCGGAAAGCACACCGGTCTTCTGGTCCTCGGGAGGACAGCGAAGCGCATCCATCGCCTGCTCCAGACGGTTATCGATGTTCCAGGCATCGGTTGCATCGATTATATCCTGGAGTTCGGCCTGGCGGGCCATAAGGGCGTCCATCTTGTCCTGGTCCTCATAGTACTCGGGCAGCTCGAACTTATGGTTCACCTCATCGTACTCCTTAAGGGTATCATAAATCTGCTGAACACCCTCCATGACCACCTCCTTTACAGTCTTGTCGGGGTCCAGCTGAGGCTCCTGAGGCAGATAGCCCACGCTGTAGCCGGGGCTGAACACCACCTGTCCCTGATAACTCTTTTCAATGCCTGCAATTATCTTGAGCAGGGTCGATTTACCCGAACCGTTAAGACCGATGATACCGATCTTGGCTCCGTAAAAGAATGAAAGGTAAATATCCTTCAGAACCTGCTTGTTGTTCTGGAACTGCTTGCTCACCCCCACCATCGAGAAGATGATCTTCTTGTCGTCTGCTGTTGTCTGTGCCATAAAAATTCAATTTACCGCAAAGATAGCAAAAAAGGTGCCACTGGGGCACCTTTTTGTTTCTGCAAAAACAAGGGGTTAGCGATTGTCGCTGGCAAGGTAGTGTGTAGGATGGTAGGTAACCTGATCCTCAGTCACACCGTAATGGAAATCGGAGAGAGTGATATAGTAGTCTTTGTCACGGATAATCAGCATTTCGGGCTCGAACGTAGTCTTGTTCACGGTCAGCTCCATGTCGCAGCCGTCGTCCAGCAGTTTGGTAAGGGTCCTGCACTTGCAGTCAATCACCCAGCAGTCATCGGTCTCACCTGCAATACTCAGCCTGTAATTCTTACGGATGTTGCTCAGGTAGTCGGTGTAGCGCGGTGACGCATAGCCGTATGTCGCCTTGTTGAACACGCCCACCTCATTGTTCGGGGTCGATATCGCCCAAACCGTCTGACCGTCATCATAAGTGGTCTTGTTGGGTGAAACCTCGCAGGTCTTATCGGCCAACATTGAAATTGAACTTGTCAGGATATCCATATCGCCGGCAGTCTCCTGGACGGTCTCCACTGAACCGCGGCCAAGCATATTGATTCTCAAGCGGGTTGTACGGCTGTTCACGATAGAAACAGACCACTTTGAGTTGAAGGATACACCCTCCTGCTGGCGGGCGTCGAAAGTCTCTTCCATTCTGGAAACAATCTCTTTCGCATTCTGTGCGACCGATGTCAGTGCACATGCGAGAGAAAACGCGATGCAAACAATTTTTCTCATTTCGATTGGTTTTTGGTTATTGAGTTTTGCAAATTAGACGCACGTTTTCCCGATTTGTTACAAAAAACCTCATATTTTTGTCTTCCGACACAAAAAAAGCCTGTTTATGCGCAAACGCCTGTTCGTAATAATAGAAAAAGGTCGTGAAAACGATTGGGTAAGCTACATCTATGACGTCATCATGCTGCTTGCCATTGTAGCAAGCATCGTTCCGTTGACTTTTGCACACTTTCACCCCTGGTTCAAGATCGTAGAACACATCACCGTCACCATATTCATATTGGACTACATCCTGAGATGGATTACGGCCGATTACCGACTGGGCAAACGGGGATGGTCATTTTTACTATACCCGTTTACCGGATGGGCAATAATTGATATACTGTCAATACTTCCCGGTCTGCACATATTGGGACAGGGATTCAAGATTTTCAGGATTACCCGCATTCTCAGAGTAATAAGGATGTTCAAGCTGTTCCGGTATTCCAAGAACATGGAGATGCTGGGCAACGTAATCAGGCGTGAGAAGAAAATCCTGCTCACGGTGCTCGGAATTGCCGTGTTCTACATATTCGTATCGGCCCTTGTCATGTTCAACGCCGAGCCGCACAAGAATCCCGATACCGGAGTTGTCGCATTTGAGAACTTCTTTGACGCGCTTTACTGGGCAACTGTAACCCTGACCACAGTAGGTTATGGCGATGTAACCCCCGTCACTAATATAGGCCGATTAGTCAGCATGCTCTCGTCGCTGTTCGGCGTAGCCATCATAGCCCTGCCGTCGGGCGTCATCACCGCTGCCTACATTGAGGAACTCCGCGCCCAGAAAAAGGATTGAGCCCCCATCCTATGACGCAAAGGGGTCGTTTAACTTTGCGTCACTTGACGCATTGGGGTCGTTTCGTTTTGCGTCACTTGACGCATTGGGGTCGTTTAACTTTGCGTCACTTTTGAGCTTATGTTATGGAGGTAACCAATCTGCTTGACATTCATACGCGCAGGGAACTATATCGGTGGTATGAGAAGAATCACGACAAAGTGAGTGATTTCTGGCTGCGCATAAACCGGGCTGAGGCCGATTGCCCCGGTGTGGTCCGATACGTGGATGCCGTCGAGGTGGCACTTTGCTTTGGCTGGATTGACAGCACCATGAAGCGGATCGATGACGGCAAACCCATACAGCATTTCACCCCGCGCCGCAAGCGCAGCAACTGGTGCGAGCAGAATTTGGAGCGCTGCAGGAGGCTTGTTCGGCTTGGAGAAATGACCCCCGCCGGACTGGCTGTAGCACCTGATTTGGACCCCGCGCTGTTTGTCTTTGAAGACTGGCTGATCAAAGCCATCAGGGCCGATAAGCAAGCGTGGATGAATTGGCAGTCATTCCCCGAAGCCTACAAACGCATAAAAGCCGACCGAATCCAACACTATCAGCACACCAACCGCCCCGAATACGCGCAAAAGACTCTGGAAAAACTGATCCAAGACACCCACAACGGCAAGCTCCAGTCCGGCTGGAATGATTTTGGCCGGCTAAAGTGACGCAAAGGGGTCGTTTGACGCAAAGGGGTCGTTTAAGAATGCGTCAAATGACGCAAAACGAAACGACCCCTTTGCGTCAGTTTTCACTTTTCCTCCCAAAACTGCGAATTAATTGGGACGAATGCTTACATTTGCAACAACAGAATTGTTTGCATATGTTTTATTTAATACCTATAAACAATGACCAGGAAATACCGAACAGCCAGCACTACCGGCGTTTATCACGTAATGTTGCGAGGCAATAACAAGCAGGACATTTTTGAAAGCAACGAAGATTACCTCAGGTTTCTAACCATCCTACAGCAAAAGTGCTATCCCCAAGATAATGAGCACAATCCGTTACCGCCATGCTGCGTATTATATTCATATTGCCTGATGTCCAACCACGTCCATCTGCTCATTCAGGAAAAGGAGGAGTGCTTATCGGACCTGATAAAAGGCATCACGATATCGTACGCGCAATACTACAACCTCAAGTACGGCCACACGGGTCACCTTTTTCAGGGCCGATTCCGCAGCGAGCCAGTCAATGACTTGACCTATTTCCAGACTCTGATCCGATACATACACCAGAACCCTATCGCCGGCGGGCTTGTAAAAAGGGCCGAAGATTACGAATGGAGCAGCTGGCGGGAATTCCTTAACAAACTATGTTACATTAAGTTATGCCCCATCGGCCAAATACTGTCCCGAATTCCCTTGCAGACGCTGAAAGAGTTGGTCGATGAGCCGATGCCCAAGGCTCAGCGGATTCTGGATATCAACAACGAGTCACCATTCAGGCTGAGCGATGAAATAGTACGCGATTTCATACTTTTTGACTGCAGTGTGGAGCACATCAAGGACATTCAGTCCTATTCCAAGCCACAAAAGGCGGCCATTCTGGAGAAAATACATGCTTTTGGCGCCAGCAACCGGCAGATTGCCCGCATAACCGGCATCAGCGAAAGCCTCATCCGCCGCATCCTCAAAAAGTGACGCAAAGGGGTCGTTTCGTTTTGCGTCATTTGACGCATTGTTAAACGACCCCTTTGCGTCATTTTTCTTACCTTTGGGAGTGGCAAAAGACAAAACGATGGTTGCACTAATAACAGGAGGCAGTTCCGGCATGGGGTTGGAATATGCGCGCCAACTTGCAGAAAAGGGCTACGATCTCATCCTGGTAAGTAACCGGCAGGATGAGTTGGACAGTGCGGTTGAATCATTGTCAAATCAGTTCCACGTCAGCGTCAGAGGCCGATTCCAGGACCTTGCGCTCCCATTATCGGCCGATGAACTATACGATTGGTGCAAGCGGGAGGGCGTTATGCCCGACATCCTGATCAACAACGCCGGAATGTTCTTTTTCAAGGAGTTGGAGGCGGCCGATATGGATCGCGTGCAGGCAATGGTGAATCTGCATGTGTGCACTGTAACCCGTCTGAGCCTGCTTTTTGGAATGGCTATGAAGGAACGCGGCAACGGGCACATTCTGATAGTATCGTCCATGACGGCACGAATCCCGGCGCCAGGCATCACAATTTATTCAGCTACAAAGGCTTATCTCAAGAGTTTCGGTCGGTCCCTTTCTTATGAATTAGGAGAATATGGTGTTGGAGTAACCACAGTCTGCCCGGCCGCAATTGCAACTCCGCTGTATAGAATGAGCACCCGAATGATGAACTGGGGCTTGAAAACAGGGCTGGTTCACACCCCAAAGTGGCTGGTAAGACGTGCTCTTAGGGCAATGTTCAGGCATCGGCGGGTAATAAGTCCATCCCTTTTGAATCTGTGGCTGCCGGGAATAATTGCCCTACTCCCCGGTTTCCTGGTATCGGCCATTTGGAGAAAAATCAAAAAGTGACGCAAAACGAAACGACCCCTTTGCGTCACTTTGAGAAACCAATACTCTGCGAAGGGAGGATGTAGTCCGATTCTATGTGAATGTCGGAGCCTGCTGCGGGAATCTCAATCCGGAGTTCCTGACCGGGCAGCAGACCTTTCAAAGATGTTTCGGAGCGGACGCCACCCACTGCAAAATATGCATCCCTATACAGAGGCGCCACACCTTCATTGCACACCAGCAGACGCGTTGCCTGACCATTTGTCTGACACTGTTTTACCACAAACCGGTAACCCGTCGCCATAGAGCCCGCACGGAACAGATCCGGTGTTGCCACGCCGCCGTGAGGTGCATCATTGGCAATCATAAATGTAATATGGTATTTGGCCGACTGCTCCGCCCAGGTATGCCCGTACATGCCGGCAGGGTTCAAAAAGTTACGCTGGTCATTATCCGAATAATAGCTAATCTCGCCGCCGCAAACACCTGTCTGCCAGCGAGTTCCGCGTCCTATTTTATTCCAGCACTGTTCATTGTAACCGTCGCCCGAACCAATCTCGTGGTTCTTGTGCATGAAAGAGTCGTCAAACAATCCAAATTTCAAAGCCATCAGTTGTGCATCGGTCGTAACAGGAGAATGACCGGCCGATGAAGCATCGATCGAAACAGCCCACGGAATGTCGCACATCACGGTGTCCAGATGCTCAAAAAACCGTTTCTGGAACTCCATGGACGGGAAATTGTGCCCCAGATTATATGTGGAGCCATAGATATGATACTCAGCCCAATGGCCGAACCCCACCTCAACGAACGCCAGGCGCGGATCCTTAGCGTATCGCTGTGCAAAATCAGCATAGAATTGCAAGGTAAAACGCTGCAACTCGGCATTGCTCCAATCGGCATACCAGGTGGGGCCGTCGCCGCCTGGGTTGGCGGCGTAAGTCTCCTTATAATCAGGCAGTTGCTTGATATACTGCGGGACTGCAGTCGTGCCTCGGTTGCCGTCCACATCCCTACCCGACGGATACTCGTATCGGAACCTTGCTATAAGCTGATGCCCGCGTCCCGCCACATCGGCCAAAAGGTTCTCAAACCAGCTCCAGTCATACAGGATCGTTCCGTCATCGGCCCGACCGGTCACCACCTTGCAGGGCAGGCAGTACGAGAACTCCAACTGGATGGTCTGCCCGTACTGCGCGTTACGGTTGCGGGCCTCATCGGGCCAAAGCACCAGACCGGTCATGGGCTGCACGCCTGTATCCTGCGGCTGCAGTACCACATCACGCCATTCGGCGCTTTCTACATTTTTCTGCGAGCATGCACACAAGCACGTCGCGCAAAAAGCCAATGTCAGAAAAATCCTTCTCATCAATCCTGTTTTGAAGCAAAGGTAATAAAAGTGACGCAAAGGGGTCGTTTCGTTTTGCGTCAAATTTAAAGAAAATGGAAAGAAACTCACATATAATCAATCATACGCTGCGGATATTCCTGATAGCGTCCATCCTGGCCGGAATTGTGGTGCAGCTCAATTCCACCATCGACAGCATCGTGGTGGGACAGTACATCGGCGCCGATTCAATATCGGTAGTAACGCTGGCCATGCCCATCGTCAATCTGCTGCTGCTCCCCACCGTGATGATAATGATGGGCTCCAGCATCCTGATGGCGCCCGCCCTGGGCAATCAGGATTACAAAAGGTCCGATGAGCTCGTAATGACCGCATCCGTCTTCTTCCTGATCCTCAACGCACTGATACTCATCCTGTTGTACATTTTCACCGATCAGATATCGGCCCTGATAACCCAGGATCCGCGCCTGGCCCCCATGCTGCGCAGTTACCTGTCGTTTGCGTTTATAGGCACCGTATTCGCCATCTTTGCCAATTGCTGGTCACAGTTTGTCAAGATCTGCGGCCAGCCCCGCATAGTGCTGATATTTGTTATCGTATTCATTATCAGCAATCTGGCGTTTGATATACTGCTGGTAAGAGGCTTCGGTGTGGGCATACGCGGTATCGCGCTTGGGTCATCGGTGGCAGCCATCATCGCGTTCGGCGTCATGGTGCCGTTCCTCAGACGCCCTCCCAAGCCCTTCCGCTTTGAAATCCCTGCCCCGCGAATGCTGCTCAAACTGCTGGGCGAGATAACCCGCACGGGCCTGCCCGCCATACTCGGCGGCATATCCACCATCATCCTGACCCTGGGCCTCAACACCATCGTCCTGCACACCATGGGCGCCGACGGCATGTTCCCGCTCAGCATCTGCATGCAGCTGTTCCTCATCGCCATGCTCCTGTACACCGGCACCGGATCATGCGTGACCGGAATCGGCGGAATCATGCTGGGCGAGCATGATTACGACGGCGTGATGCGCCTAATCCGCAGCACAACGCGCACAGTGATAATAGGTTCCGTTATCGCCATGGCCGTGCTCATTGCCATCCCCGGCCCCATTGCAAACCTCTTCGGGGCCGATGAGCAACTGCGTGCGCTCTCAATCGCACCCATAAGAATATTCAGCCTCCTGCTCATACCCGCAGGAATCATCATGATCATGGCCAACGCATTCATGCTGCTGGGATTCAACAAGTTAGCAGGTCTGGTTCAGGCAGCCATCCTGCTCTCCGTCCTGCCGCTGGCCGCCCTCCTGCCCCGCTGGAACGCAGCCTGGATCTGGTACGCGCTGCCCGCGGGCATGACTATCGCATTGATTATCGGCGCGTTGGCATCGGTCTATGTCTATAGGCACTGGAAACGCGATGACGCTGGCGGCCTGACAGTCAGTGTGAACTACAGCAGGGAGTCGGTCAATCAAAATCTGGCGCTAATGACCGGGCATATTGGCAGCCTGAAGCTGGACGCCCAGCTGGAAACCGCCCTGACCCATTGTGTCGAGGAGATAATGGTTCACGAACTGGAGATGGCCCTGCAGTGCGGCAAGAGCGGCTGCTTTGACATCGGCCTGAGCCGGTCCGGTGAGCGCCTGACCATCACCGTAAAGTCCATCGGCAAGGCCTACAACCCCTTGATTGAGTACAACCCCGGGGCAGCTGATGCAAACCTCAGCATGATGATAGTAGAAGGTTTCTGCCGGAGCATCGACTACCGTTACCGCAACGGCGTGAACAGCCTCTACCTGAACTTTTGACGCAAAGGGGTCGTGACGCAAAGGGGTCGTTTCGTTTTGCGTCATTTGACGCATTGTTAAACGACCCCTTTGCGTCACTTTGCGTCACCTGATGAAATTGGTCCGGACAATAGGCTCTTTCTCAGGATGTCCATCCTGAGCCACGTTCAGTTTTTTGATCATCCAGGCCATGTTTCGTCCAAGCGTCCGCATAGTCTGCATACCCTCCTCGTCCAGCTTCACCTGCCCGGGAGTCTGCCCGTAAACCATGTTCCAGTACTGTGAACTTACCACAGGCATATTGGTCATTGTAAAGTATTTGTTAAGCCTGTCAAATGCGGCCGATGCCCCTCCGCGACGGCACACCACCACGCTGGCTGCGGGCTTGTACTGCAACTGCTGACTCATGGTATAGAACACGCGGTCCAGCAGGGCACAGAGCGAACCGTTGGGTCCGCCATAATACACGGGTGATCCAACCACAAGCCCGTCAATGCCGTCTTGCACAGTCCTCCAGATCTTGTAGTAAAGATCGTCATTGTATGTGCATCGGCCCGTCTTTCCGCAATATCCGCATGCTATACAACCATGAATTGCATCTTTGCCTATGCTCACAATCTCGGTCTCAATACCCTCGGCGTTGAGCGCACTGGCCACCTCGCTGAGTGCCTGGAACGTGTTGCCGTGCTCCCTGGGACTCCCGTTTATCAATAATACTTTCATCCTGACAGTTTTTGTTTGCAAATTTAAAAAATGACGCATTGTTAAACGACCCCTTTGCGTCACCGTTTATCAATAATACTTTCATCCTGACAGTTTTTGTTTGCAAATTTAAAAAATGACGCATTGTTAAACGACCCCTTTGCGTCACAAAGTTAAACGACCCCTTTGCGTCACTTCTAAAAAAAAGCGGGGATGTGATGACAATATGTTGAAATGTTGTTTACCTTTGCGGTCAGAATGAAAGCAATCAACGCATACTTCTATTACTTTTGGTTTACCAGACAATATGCCGGGTAATTTGTTGTATGCATACAAATAAGGAATAACAGAGAGCCCGGATCAATGATTCGGGCTCTTTTTTGATACGTAAACAAACACATGAAACTATGATAGCAGTACTGAAAGCAGGAGTCTCCGAGACTCAAAAAAAGAATCTGATAAACTGGATCAAAGGCCAGGGAGTAGACGTACATATCAGTGAAGGACAGTTCCAGACGGTAATAGGTCTGATTGGTGATACCAGCAAGATTGACCCCGACCTGCTGAGCGGACTTGACATCATAGAGAGCGTGACCCGCATCAGTGAGCCGTTCAAATGCGCCAACCGCCGTTTCCACCCCGCCGACACCATCGTAGAGATTGGCCAGGGTGAAAACAAGGTAAAGATCGGCGGCGGCAACTTTGCCATGATTGCCGGCCCCTGCTCTGTTGAGTCCGAGGAGCAGATCACCCAGATTGCACAGGCCGTTAAGGCATCGGGCGCAAAACTTCTGCGCGGCGGTGCATTCAAACCCAGAACCTCACCGTATGACTTCCAGGGAATGGGGGCCGATGGCCTTGAACTGCTGCGTAAGGCCCGTAAGGCAACAGGACTGCCCATAGTTACCGAGATAATGAGTGAAAAACACCTGGACCTGTTTGAGGATGTAGACCTTATCCAGGTTGGTGCCCGCAACATGCAGAACTTTGAGCTTCTCAAGACCCTGGGACGCATCAACAAGCCCATCCTCCTGAAGCGCGGTCTCTCAAGCACCATCAAGGAGTGGCTCATGAGCGCCGAGTACATCATGGCCGGCGGTAATGAGAACATAATCCTGTGCGAGCGCGGCATCCGCAGTTACGACACATACACCCGCAACGTGCTTGACCTTTCAGCAATTCCCGTCGTCAAGGAACTCTCACACCTGCCCATCATAGTAGACCCCAGCCACGCAACCGGCAAGTCACGCCTGGTTCCGTCAATGAGTCTGGCAGCAGTTGCAGCCGGTGCCGACGGCCTTATCATCGAGGTGCACA
>CAJOJD010000032.1:0-12627 GCA_905234745.1 uncultured Bacteroidaceae bacterium
GCCTGAGCCTGTTTCAGGATGTTGCCCAGAATTCGTGAGATGCTGAACGACGTGTTGGTCAGGTCCATGCGGATTCGGTACAGTTCAGGTGATGCATTGTCCTTGAGCTTGCCGAATTTGGTGAGTATGCGGGCAATTCCCTGCGTGATTGTGGGGAATACGGCCACGCTGGAGGCAAGTTCCGAGAGGTTGGGATAGAGGCCCTGGTTCTCCTCCTTGCCCAGAAACTCCACGATTCCGCTTATCGTTTCAAGTGAACGCCACAGACCCAGAAGTTCGGCCTCATCCATCCAGGTGCCTACAACCTTGATGCGTGAGAGTGCCTCGCGCAGGTCGTGGTAGTTCTGGTCGGGGAATGATTTGCCCTCGGTGAGTATCCTGACAAACTCCATGGTCTGGTCCAGCGCCTTCTCGATGGGCTGGAAATCGGCCTGGAACTGCATCTCGTCCACAAGTTGCACTCCGAGAGGGCAGATGCAGCGGTCGGCCAGCATCGCGCGGATCTGGTCAAAACCGGTTTTCTGTTCAAAGTTGTCAGGGTATATCATCTTACTTTACAAGAATCTGAATGTTGCTTGCACCGGTACGGTTTGTCAGCCAGTGCTTTATGAGGTCGATATCGGGCTCTGCTCCTTCTTGGAACGACAGTATGCAGATGTATGCGGTATCGGTGGCGGTGCCGTTTATGTCGTACGAAATATGGCGCTGCATGGACATGTCGCTGATATCGGGCACGAATATGCCAAGCTCGCGCGTCATGCTGCTGACGGCAAGGGTATCGGCCGTACGTATTGATGATAGCTGCTCCTGAAGGTGTGAAATCTGGCGGTTTTTCTCGTTGAGCATCTCGGTGTAGTTGCTCTGCAGGGCCGTTATGGCAATTCCGCCGTCCTCCTGGTTGGACTGACGCACTACCAGGTCAACCTTGGGCAGATGATAGATGCTTGACATCTGGGCGCGTATGTTGTTTATCACGTTCTCCGATAGCGGCTCGCCGTACAGACGTACCTCTATCACAGACTGCTTACGCGGGTTGGCATTATACTCATATGATGACTCCACGACGAATGTGTTGTCATATTTGAAAGCCTCACCCACAAAGTTGTTGTAATTGCTTTCAAATGATGACCTCTGTATGATTGAGATGGCTATCAGCACGCTGGGCAGGGTAACGATGATGATAATCGCAACCATGGCGCGTTTAAGTTTTTTGAGTTTGTAGGGTTCCAGCTCACCGATCATCTTGAATTTCATTACACGGGTTACTATGAACGATGCCAGCGCAATGAATATGGAGTTGATGGTAAAGAGATACAGCGCACCCAGCATAAAACGGAACTGTAATGTGGCCAGGCCGTAGCCTACGGTGCAGAGTGGGGGCATAAGGGCGGTTGCGATAGCCACACCCGGAATGACGGTACCCGAACGCTCCTTACGTGTCTGAGCGACCATTCCGGCCAGACCGCCGAACAGGGCTATCAGGATATCGTAAGTGGTAGGCTGCGTACGTGCCAGCAGCTCGCTTTGAGTGGTTGTGATAAGAGGTAGGGTAAAGAATATGGCCGATGTAATCAAACTGACAACCACCATGAACAGGAAGTTACGCAGTGATTCCTTGAGCAGGTTGAAATCATAAACGCCCATGGAGTAACCCATGCCGATTATCGGTCCCATAAGGGGGGATATGAGCATGGCGCCGATGATTACGGCCGTTGAGTTGGTGTTCAGACCCAGAGAAGCGATGAATATGGCGAATATCAGAACCCAAAGATTTGAGCCCCTGATCATAATACCTTTATGAATATTGGCGTTAACTTCAGCTTGTGTGGCAGCATCATCGCCAAGAGCGAATCTATTCAGTACTCTCTGTCTCAAAAACTCAATAACCTTGCCTTTGTCCATTTTATAGGGATATTTTCTGCAAAAGAAATCAAAAAAGTTGGATACTGCTTGCTGAATCCAAAAAAAATATCCACCTTTGCACCGCTCTAACGGAGAGAAATCCGCGACGGGTTTGGAAGGATGGCAGAGTGGTCGAATGCGGCGGTCTTGAAAACCGTTGACCTTCACGGGTCCGGGGGTTCGAATCCCTCTTCTTCCGCAAAAAGAAAGAGGCAACCAAATCGGTTGCCTCTTTCTTTTATTATCGCTTCTTTATTTGCTGATGTTGATCTTATAGACCTTGGTCTGCTTGCTGGTGGTACCGGGGAAGAGGTACTCGGCAGTGATGACGGCTGTGCCCTCATCGCCCTTGATCTGCTCCACCCAGAACTGCATTGTTGACCAGAGGCACTCTACAGATACCTTTGACTTCTGGCCGGGCTCCAGCTTGTAGTCCATCTCATAATGAGTGTTGTCGGTGTAACCGTTGTTGTCATTTGAGTGAACGGGCTCGGCGGGAAGCTCAATCTCCTTGCCACCAATCTTAACGTTAAGAGTAGGAGGTACGGGGCGCTTGAGTGATGTTGTCTTGGTGCTGAATCCACAGCCGTAGAACTGGCCCAGAGCACCGTCAATAGCGGCGTCGAATACCAGATAGATGGCGTGCTTGCCCTCAACATCATCAACGAACTCAGAAACATCGATTGTATACTTCTCAATCTTGTCAACGGGTGATGAAGCCGGAATCTTGATCTTACCGATCTCCTTACCGTTCCATACATCATTCTTCCAGGGACCGTCCATCATAACCTTGATGTTGATACCGCCCTCACCGGCTGTACGCTTGAACCATATGCTGAATGATGAGTGCTGCTTTGAAGTTGTGCCGTCAAATGCCTCGACACCCTTGCTGTCCTTCTTGAGACCACCCAAACCGAAGTATTTGTAACCGATGATATCACCTGCGTCAACGTTGCAAACCTGCTCGTTGTTCCAGATATCCCATGTATCCTGCAGTGAGTTGCGGTTCTGGCCACCGTTCTTATTCATGAATACGCAAGCGTAACCTGCTGAATAGTATGCGTAGGGGGGCAGACCGTAGATGTTGAAGCCCTCGGATGTAACCTCGGCACCGCTGTAGCAGTCACCGTTTGATGCCTTGGCCTCCCAAATCTCATCGGGAGCATAAGGATCATATCCGTGGATCTTTACTGTACCGCCTTCTGATACGGGTTTCTCATCCCACTCAATCTTGATGGGAGCAACCATTGCCTGACGGGCGTTACCGTTGCCTCTCGGGGGACGATGGTAGAATATGTACCACTGGTCACCGATCTGCTGGATACTTCCGTGGGTGTTGTGTGCGAAGTTGCTGGTCATGAGCTTGGTACCGTCCTCATTCAGTGTGACGCCACGTGAATCGACAGCTACACCGCCGCTCTTCCAGGGACCCAGAGGAGAGTCTGCATAGCAGTAACGCAGAGCTGAGTTGGTTGAACCCAGACCGTAGTCAGGACCTGAGTAACCTGAGAATATCATGACGTACTTGTTGCCGACCTGACGGATTGATGAAGCCTCGAAGAAGTTGAACTCACCGGGATCCTGGCCCTCTACAAGAGCAGTGTAGACTGTTCCCTGACGGTCACGAACGCGGCCGTAGCTTGAGCTGGCGGGGAGGAACGGGGTGATAGGCTCGGTGCCGGGACGTACAGAGTACATTGTCTCCTGGTCAAGCTGAGCGGCTGTTGAGCCCTGGAAACCCCAGTAACCGTATGCACGGAAACCCTTTGCGTAGTCGGGATCGTTCTTATCGGTTATCTTCTCAATGAATACAGAGGGGTCGAAGCCGATGCAGCTGCCGGGAATTGCGGCGCCGTTCTCATCAAGGTTCAGCGGAGTGAAGGGGCCGTCAGGACGGTCACCCTTGCAGACCATTGCCTCACGACGGGGACCACGGCTGTGGGGATAGAGATAATAAACCTTCTTGTCCTTACCCTTGGCATCCTTCTCTATAACCTCAACCCGATCAGGAGCGTACATAACGTCCCAGCGGCCGTTGGCTGCCTGGTATGTGAATACGGGACCTTCGTCACGCCACTCGTTAAGGTTTTCGATAGGTGCTGACCAGATACGGATATCGGGACCGCAGTAACGGTTTGCACTTACATCGTGTGAGCCGATGATATATGCGCGGTAATGACCGGGACGGTCAGGATCCTCAAATACTGATTAACGGTAATATAAGCAATCTCTTTGAACGTTATCTTGACGGCAAACGCTGTGAAGCCTTTACCTGGCCCTCCTGAGCCTTCTTCGCAGCGGAGATGTTCTGTGTGGACAGAACCAAAGCACATGCCAAGAGCAGCATGATGCTTCTGAAAAGTCTATTGGCTGTCATTGATTGATAATATTGGTTTTTAGGTTATTTATTCTCTTCTATTAGATTGCAAAAATAGCAAAAAGTTAAATGTTAAATCAAATCCAGAAGCAAGGGAATGTCCTGCTCCGAGATGCCTTTTTCCAACAGGATGGGGCGGTCTTTCTCAAACTCGGCCTCAAACTGCTCATTTCCAAGGGCTTTACGGCTTTGGCGATAGAGTGAGACTGCCATCTGGATATTGCCTGCCACAAAGTGGGCATGGCCGGCGTTGAGCATGTCGTTGCCGGTAGGTTTGCCCGCCATGAGTTTGTCATAATACTCGACGGCACGGTCCGTACGGCCTGCCAGAAGGGCGCACCAGCCTATGGCTCTCCATGCCTTGGGATAGTCCGGCTTAAGGTAATCAACCTTAAAGAAACGCATCAGGGCATCGTCATAACGCTTAAGGTCAACCAGGCAGTCACCTATCTGAATCTGCAGCGAGAGGTTGTCGGCATTGTTCTTTTCGGCCTGAAACAGCATCGTCAGGGCCTCCTCGGGCTGTCCCAGGATACGCAGGCACTGGGCCGAATGGCGCAGGGTCCAGTTGTTGCCGCTTTGGAGTATGTCCGATCGGCGGTAGGCCTCAAGCGCCTCCTTATATGACTGTGTGCGCTGCAGCGCGTATCCCATCTGCTGGTAGAAACGGTAGTCGGTAGAATAGGGATGTGCTGTGGATTCCATCAGGCGGAATGCCTGCACGGCCTCGTCACAGTAGTTCTTGCCCAGCAGCCAGGCGGCTATGGTACGCTCCGATTCCTCAGTTTGGAGTAGGGGTGACAACGGACTGTCTATTAATAGGTTGAGATTGCCGTCAAACGGGTTGCGGAACTCGTGTCGGCGGCTGAAAAGATTGAAGAAACGGTACAGGTCATGGGCATACTGGCGGGCAGTGAATGTCTCTGTGACACTGGCCGGCGATGCGCTTGTGGCTTTCTCCTCCATGGCCTCAAGGGCCTCCTCGTTGATCTGTGACGTCATAAGGTCACGCTGCTCGCGCGGTATCTGTGAGAAGGTCAGGGCAATGGAATACTTGTCTGAATTGCAGAATATGCCGCTGGAGAGCATTGATTTGCCTATCATGTTGGCCATACTCTCGTTTCCAAGGGCCTTGCGGACATCGGGCTGGTCTATGCTGAATACGCGGAACCAGTTGTGTATCTCGCGGAAGAAGGGGTAGTTCTTGAGGTTTGAGAAGGTGCTCATATAGACATCGGCCCCCTCCATCTGGAGTTCGGACATCTGCATGAGTTTGTCCTTGATCTCGGGTTTCTCTATCCACTCGTTCCAGTCGGGGCTGATATCGTCACGCTCAAGTTCCTCACGCATAAGGTCACCCAGTTTTGGGTTACGCAGCATTGTGGGGATGAATTCCTCACGCATGCGGCGGTCAATTTCCTTGGTCTCGCGGCACAGCAGCAGGGACATCTGCACCTTGAGCATGCGCTCGCATATGTCAGGTTCGTCCTGCAGCAGTCTGATGCGGTTGGTGACCTCGGGGAAGTAGGGTATAAGCTCCTTGTAACCGCCCAGGGCTACGGCCAGACCGGTGAGTGCACGGACCGATACGGCTGTGCTTACGTTCTGTGCGGCCTGGCAAAGGAATATGCACTTTAAAGGATCGAAACGCTCCATCAGAGAGAGGGTGACAGCGCTTATGGCAAGGGCAGAATCATCCTCCATAACAAGCGGAGAATCAATGAGTTCAAGCAGTGATGCTGAATCTTCGGGAGTCCACTCTCCGTTGGTCCAGATAAGGTCGAACAGAATTCCCAGATTACGTTCGTGGGATTCGGTGTCGCCAAGTTCCACGAAAGACTCCAAAGCCAGACGCAGTCCCTCGATGGTTTCGGTTTTGGACAGGCGTGAACGCAGGTGCTGATAGTAAAGGAGCATGGATTCGGGCTGGAGACGTGCCTGCAGGACATCGTCGTTGAGCAACAGGGCGCGGCGCACCAGCTGGCGGTAAACCTCGTTGCGGTGTTCATCGGGCGAACCCTGGCTGTAGTACTGCAGCATATACTTGTAAGAACGGTCAATGTCCTCGAAACGGGATGACGCAGACCAGTCGCTAACACCCGACATCTGGGCCTGTATCTGCTCCAGCGCCTCCTTAAGATGTGCCTGCAGCAACAGTTCCCTGATATGCTGCGCACGCTTTTTAATGTCCTCCTCTACACCCATAATAAAAGAAACCGCAGGAACAGACGTCCTGCGGTTTCAAATATACGAAATAATTCGGAATTATCCCTTGATAGCAGCGATACCGGGCAGAACTTTACCCTCGATAGCCTCCAGGAGAGCACCGCCACCGGTTGATACGTATGATACCTTATCGGCAAAACCGAACTGCTTTACAGCGCTTACTGAGTCACCGCCACCTACGAGTGAGAATGCACCGTTCTTGGCAGTTGCGTTGGCAACTGCGGTAGCGATAGCCTTTGTACCGGCCTGGAAGTTGCTGAACTCGAATACACCGGCAGGACCGTTCCACAGGATGGTCTTTGATGACTCGATGACACCGGCCATAGCCTTAGCTGAAGCAGGACCTATATCCATACCTTCCCAACCGTCGGGTACGTTGTTGTTGTCAACAACCTGAGTGTTGGCATCGTTGTCGAACTTATCGGCTGCGAGGCAGTCAACGGGGAGGACGATGTTTACGCCCAGCTCCTTAGCCTTTGCCAGAACTGCCAGAGCAACGTCAACCTGATCGGGCTCACAGAGTGAGTTACCAACCTTACCGCCCTTGGCCAGAACGAAGGTGTAAGCCATACCGCCGATTATAACCAGGTTATCAACCTTCTGCAGCAGGTTCTCGATGATGGTGATCTTTGAAGAAACCTTTGAACCACCGATGATGGCGGTTACAGGCTTAACTGAGTTATTGAGGACCTTCTCAACTGCAACAACCTCCTTCTCCATCAGATAGCCGAACATCTTGTGGTCAGCATCAAAGAAATCGGCCATAACGGCTGTGGTGGCGTGCTTGCGGTGAGCGGTACCGAATGCATCGTTTACATATACGTCAGCGTAGCTGGCCAGAGTCTTGGCGAACTCCTTCTGAGCGGCCTTGAGCTCCTTCTTGGCAGCCTCGTAAGCGGGATCCTCCTTCTCAATGCCACGGGGCTTGCCCTCTTCCTCAGCATAGAAACGTACGTTCTCAAGCAGAAGAGCCTCACCGTCCTTAAGGGCGGCTACCTGCTCCTGAGCCTTTGCGCAATCCTCGGCAAACTTAACGTCAACACCAAGGCACTCTGAAACGTGCTTCAGGATGTACTTGAGTGAGAACTTGGGATCCGGGTTCTTCTTGGGACGACCCATGTGTGAAGCTATGATAAGACGACCGCCATCGGCGATGATCTTCTTCAGGGTGGGCATTGCAGCGACGATACGGGTATCATCGGTGATGTTGAAGTTCTCATCAACGGGAACGTTGAAGTCTACGCGTACGAAAGTCTTCTTTCCAGCGAAATTGAATTGATCAATTGTCATAGTTACTGTTTGTTTATGGTTAAATTATTTCTCTCTGTTCTGAAAAAACTTGGAGTAGGGCGGCAGGTCCTGTGTAAGCCATACGTTACCTCCTATAATCGTATCATGGCCGATGGTCACGCGGCCGAGCACTGATGTGTTGGAGTAGATGACCACGTTGTCCTCGATGATAGGATGACGGGGAACATTTATTGGATTGCCGTTCTCATCAAACTTGAAGCTCTTGGCACCGAGCGTAACTCCCTGATAGAGTTGCACATGATTGCCTATGATTGCAGTCTCGCCGATAACCACGCCTGTGCCGTGGTCGATGCTGAAATACTCACCGATGCGGGCTCCGGGATGGATGTCTATACCTGTAAGTGAGTGTGCCAGCTCTGTGATGATGCGGGGCAGGATGGGCACGCCCAGTTCAAGCAGGCGGTGTGCCATACGGTAGTGGTACATTGCAACCAGTGACGGGTAGCAGAGTATTACCTCCTCGTGGCTTACGGCTGCGGGGTCACCGTCAAAGATGGCCTTGACATCGGTACCGAGCAGGCGGCGCAGCTCCGGTATGCTCTCTATGAACTGCTGTGCAATCTCATCGGCCGGGCAAGGCATGGACTCGTGGAATATCCGGCTGATATAGTCAATCTGGTGTGACAGAATGGTATACAGGCGGCTTAAAGACGTGGAGAGGTCAACCGCTCCGAAGAAATTGCCGAATACCACATGGCGGAACAGCTTGACCGCCTCCTTTATCTCGGCACGGTCAATAGAGCGCTCCTCAACCTTGGGGATGTACTTATCGGCTTTCTGCAGGGACTTCTTTACATCCCTGATGCTTTCAAAAATGTCTTTCTTTTCCATTGCCTATCGGTAACAGACCGCAAAATTAATCAAAATCACGCAAACATATGTCATTAAGGCAGCAATTTGCACATTTTGGAGCGCGCGCGGTGCACACGTATCGGCCGTGAAGGATAAGCCAGTGGTGAGCACGTGAGAGTTGCTCTTTGTGGAAGTACTTAACCAACTCTTTCTCAACGCTTAACGGAGTGGTGCAGCGCTTGGGCACAAGGCCGATGCGGTGGCTTACGCGGAAGACGTGTGTATCGACCGGCATTGCCTGGCCTCCGAATGCCACTGCGGTCATCACGTTGGCTGTCTTTCGGCCTACGCCGGGCAACTGTGTCATGCTGTCCAGATCCTGCGGAATCTCACCGTTGAATCTGTCGCATACCATGCGGGCCATCTGGGCCAGATGCTGCGACTTGGCGTTGGGGTACGATACGCTCTTTACGTAGGGGTATATCTGCTCAGGGGTGGCTGCAGCCATATCCTGAACGGTGGGGAATGCCTCAAAGAGGGCGGGAGTTACCATGTTGACGCGCTTATCGGTACATTGTGCCGACAGCATGACCGCTACGAGTAACTCGTATGGAGACGAAAAATGCAGCTCGGTTGCTGCCTCAGGATATGCCTGAGATAGTCTCTCGCTGCATTTATTGTATAATTCCCTCTTTCTCATAAGAGGTGTGGGTTATCAGTTGGCTGCCTCAAACTCCTTGAGGAAACGCACGTCGTTCTCGGAGAACATACGCAGGTCCTTGACCTGATATTTAAGGTTGGTGATGCGCTCGATACCCATGCCGAGTGCAAAACCTGAGTATTCCTTGCTGTTTATGCCGTTGAGTTCCAGAACATTAGGATCAACCATACCGCAACCCAGGATCTCAACCCAACCGGTGCCCTTGCAGAATGCGCAACCCTTTCCGCCGCATATGTTGCAACTTATGTCCATCTCGGCCGACGGCTCTGTGAAGGGGAAGTAACTGGGACGCAGACGGATCTTGGTATCGGGTCCGAACATCTGCTGTGCAAAGTAGAGCAGAACCTGCTTGAGGTCCGAGAAACTTACTTTCTTGTCAACGTACAGAGCCTCAACCTGATGGAAGAAGCAGTGTGCGCGGTAGCTGATGGCCTCGTTACGGTATACGCGACCCGGGCAGATGATGCGGATAGGGGGCTCTGAAACCTCCATTACGCGGCTCTGTACGGATGATGTATGGGTGCGCAGGATGATATCGGGATGTGCCTCTACAAAGAAGGTGTCCTGCATATCACGTGCGGGATGATCCTCGGCAAAGTTCATGGATGAGAATACGTGCCAGTCATCCTCAACCTCGGGACCATCGGCCAGAACGAATCCCAGGCGTGAGAATATCTCGATGATCTCATTCTTGACTATGTTGAGGGGATGACGTGTGCCAAGTTCGGTGGGATATGCGGTGCGGGTCAGGTCAGGTTTCTCGGACTCTGCCTTCTGTGCATCGAACATCTCCTTAAGGGCGTTTATCTTATCCTGGGCAAGGTTCTTGAGCTCGTTGAGTTTCTGACCTACCTCACGCTTCTGCTCGGCGGGAACATTGCGGAAATCGGCCATGAGGTCATTGATGGCTCCTTTCTTGCTAAGGTACTTAAGACGCAGTGATTCAAGCTCTTCGGCTGTTGATGCCTTGAGGCCGTTTATCTCGGCTATTAGCTGTTCTATTTTCTCAATCATCACGATACTTTTTTACAAGGCGCAAAATTAGCAAAAAAAGAAGCTATTTCAACAATTAGAATGAGTAATTTTGTGGCATGACAATAAGAGACAATTGTTCACTTGCGGACAGGAATACTTTCGGTATGGATATCAGGGCTGACAGCCTTATTGACTGGGCCACTACCGATGAGCTCAAGAACGCCCTGCAGGGTATCAAAAAGCCCGTTCTGATGATAGGAGGGGGCAGTAATCTGCTGTTTATGGGCGATTTCAGGGGCACGGTCCTGCACTCCACGATATCCACGATAGAGATAATAGGTAGCACCGATGACCGTGTTCACGTGAAGGTGGGTGCAGGTGTGGTCTGGGATGATTTCGTGGCGTGGTGCACCGTTAATGGTTTCTGGGGCGTCGAGAATCTGTCGGCCATACCCGGTGAGGTGGGTGCAAGCGCAGTCCAGAACATAGGCGCTTACGGCGCTGAGGCAAAGGATGTCATTGATACCGTGCAGACTATCTGCCTGGCCGATGGATCCGAGCGTGATTTCAGCAATGCCGAATGCCGGTACGCATACCGTCAGAGCATATTCAAGAACGAACTTAAGGGACAGTATGCCGTAGCATACGTGATCTATTCGTTGTCTAAGGTTCCGCAGCCCAAGTTGGGATACGGAGCGCTGGAGCAGGAGGTGGAGCGTCTGGGCGGTCCCACACTGGCAAACATACGCCAGGCCGTGATTGCAATACGCGATAGCAAATTGCCTGATCCTAAGGTACTTGGCAATGCGGGCAGTTTCTTCATGAACCCTGTTATTTCGGAGGCTGAGTTCGATGCTGTCAAGAACAGTTATCCTGATGTCCCGTCTTATCCGGCACCCGGAGGTATTAAGGTTCCTGCAGGCTGGCTGATTGAAAAAACGGGCTGGAAAGGCTGCTCACTGGGTCCTGCGGCTGTTTATGAGAAGCAGGCACTGGTTCTTGTGAACAAGGGCGGAGCCACCGGGGCCGATATCAAACGGCTGGCTGACACCGTGATTGCCGATGTAAAGGAAAAATTCGGAATAACCCTCTCAACCGAGGTCAATTACATATGAAACTGACTTTTCTTGGAACCGGAACATCGATAGGCGTACCCGAGATGCGCTGTCACTGCCAGACCTGCATGTCGCAGGACCCGCATGACAAACGTCTGCGCACATCGGCCCTTATTGAAACCGATACCGTCAAAATCATCATTGACTGCGGTCCTGACTTCCGTCAGCAGGCTTTAAGAGCCGATATTGAACAGCTTGATGCTGTGATTGTTACACACGAGCATTACGATCATATAGGAGGCCTTGATGACCTGCGTCCTTACTGCACTACGACTACCATTCCCATCTATGCCGAGAGCAATGTGATAAGTCATATCGTGCAGAGTATGCCGTACTGTTTCAACCAGAATATCAACCCCCGTGTGCCTCATATGGAACTGCGTGAGATCCAACCGGGCAAAAGGTTCAGGGTTGGTGACCTGGAAATACTGCCCATACGCGTAATGCACGGCAACCTGCCCATTCTTGGGTTCAGGATAGGAAACCTGACATACATTACCGATATGAAAAGCATTGATGAGGAGTCTTTCAAGTTGCTGGAAGGCACTGAGACTCTTGTGGTGAACGCGCTGCATACCAAGGAACATCCAACGCACCAGAACGTGCGCCAGGCTGTGCTGTTTGCAGAGAAGGTAGGGGCCAGGGAGACTTATTTTGTCCACATGAGCCACCGTGCAGGCATGCATGCCATAATGAACGCCAAGTTCCCAGTGCACATGCAGTTTGCCTATGACGGCCTGGTAATCGAGGCTTTTTAATTGTTACAATTTCATTAAGATTGCATTAAAAAAATGTTACCTTTGTGCAACAATTGACAGTACACAAAGGTGGATTCACTATTCTATCAGATTCTTACGATGCTTGGCTGCCTTGCCCTGTTCCTTTGGGGCATGAATCTTATGAGCAGCAGCCTTCAGAGATTTGCGGGCAAGGGCCTGCGTTCATTTATTGAGAAGATGACGTCAAATACCGGTAAATGTCTGTTTACCGGTTTTTTGGTGACCGTTCTGGTTCAGTCCTCGACCGCAACCACACTTATGCTTGTAAGTTTCGTGAATGCAGGACTTATGACACTCAAGAGCGCCATCGGCGTGATCATGGGTGCCAACATAGGTACTACGGTTACCGCATGGCTGTTTGCCGTCAGTATGGACGGAACGTTCAGCTTGGGTGCCATTGCAATTCCCCTGATTTTTGTAGGATTCGTA
>CAJOJD010000032.1:12683-38542 GCA_905234745.1 uncultured Bacteroidaceae bacterium
TTCCTGTTCCTGGGTCTGAGTATGCTCAAGGATACATCTTATCCGCTTCTGTCAAGTCAGCCGGTACGTGATTTCCTGGCTCCTATAACCGATATGAGCCTGAGCACCGTGCTCTTTATCATAATAGGTGCCGTGATGACTTTCTGCCTGCAGTCATCGGCAGCCGCAACAAGTATCACAATGCTGTTGCTGGCATCGGGCGCCATCACTTTCCCCAATGCCGTTGCATTCATACTGGGTGAGAACATAGGTACCACAATTACCTCAAACCTGGCTGCAACATCAACTAACGTAAGTTCCAAGCGTACCGCACGTGCGCATCTGGTATTCAACCTGTTCGGTTCGATTCTGGTAATTGCGCTGTTCAGGCCTTATTTGCGTCTGAATGCCTTTATAGTAGAGGCTATGGGATTCCCCAATCCTCTTACGGCCGATTTCAGCATCCTGTCACAGACAGGTCTTGAAGGCAGCGCTTTGAGCGCCCAGACAACCCTGGCAAGCAGTCTGCCGTACAGCGTGGCCATAGTTCACTCCCTGTTCAACATCATAACAACCCTAATCCTGGTATGGTTCATACCTCAGTTGGAGAAACTGGTTATGAAGATGGTTCCCAACAAGGAAGAGGAGAAAGAGGTGTTCCATCTGGTTTATATCGGCAAGGGTAACGCCAATCTGGCCGAGTTGTCCATAACCGAGGCCCGCAAGGAGATAAACCACTTTGGTGAGATATGCGCCAAGGGATTCGGATATGTGCGTCAGGCTATTCAGGAGTCCGAGACCGACGGATTTGAGGAGTTCCGGCAGAAACTGGTCAAGTATGAGGAGATTACGGACCGCATTGAGTTTGAGATTGCATCATACCTTAATCAGGTGAGCCAGAATGATATATCGGACCAGGCACGTATGCAGGTCAAGGCCTATTTCAAGATAATAGGCGAGATGGAGTCTCTTGGTGATTCGGGCGAGGCTATTTCACGTCTTCTGCAGCGTAAGCGTGACCACGGCAAGGTGTTCAACGACCTGATGCGCAAGCGCATAGGTGAGATGCTGGATACTATGCAGCAGGCATATGAAGTAATGAACGCTAATCTGGGTCAGGCCAACGTGACAGACATAACAAACGCATATGTGGCCGAGGATGCCATTAACAACATGCGTGACAGCCTGCGCGAGGAGCACCTTAAGAACATGGAGGTCAAATCATATGACTACACGGCAGGTGTTTACTACTTTGACCTTATTCAGGAGCTGGAAACAATGGGAGACTTTATGATCAACATCTCCCAAGCGCTATTCGGACTTAACGCTTGAGTTGAGAGGGCAAATTAGGGACGGTTCTTTTTTTGCCCTTATGGCAATTTGAGAACCGTCCCTAAATTATGTGTTAAAAGCAATATCTTCAAAAGGGCAAAAAAAGAACCGTCCCTAATTTGCCCTATTCAGGTTTGACGTGTTTTGCTGAGGAGCGGGGTCGTACGTTGGCACGGCCGGCCTCAAGGATCGCGTTCTTGCGACGCATGATAGCCTCTTCGGCCTTACCCTTCTCAGGACTGTACAGCTTGTCGTACTGGGCGCGTCCAACCTTGACGTGACGTACCGGGAACTGGGCAATCTCCTCAAGCGGACCGCTGATGGTCACACCCAGACGGATGGGCAGCGGGCACTTTACAAGTGAGATGTTGTAGCTGCAGTTCAGACCTGCGTCGATATTGTGACGGCCGCTCAGGATTGCCTCGTAGCGATCCATCTTGATGCGGGTAGGATAGACGTCAACCTTGCCGTCAAGCACCTGAATCTCAACATCCAAGCTGTCTATGATGGGCTTGGCATCCTTGCTCATGAGCAGTTTGCGCTTGATCTCGTCAAACATCTCGCAGTCAAGAACCTGCAGGTTTGCACCTTCAATCACGGCATTGCTCATAAGTGTGAACATCTGCGGATACAGAGGTCCGTAGGTCACGTAATCGGGCTCCAGATATGTCTGAGCGGCAAAATGGAACTGAGCCTTACCTGAGAATGCTTTCAGCATAGGCATGATTGAGTCAACCGACGGTACGATGTCTATGAGTTCGTCAATCTCAATGTCAAGCAGGTGGAAGTCAAGTTCCATGAAACGGTCCTGTACATTAGGCGTGCGGTAGATGGCCGTAAGCTGCATCTCGGCTGCCTTTGACGAGAAACCAAGCTCCTGCAGGATCATGACACCGTCCTTGATTGAGATGTCACCGCCTACATTGTTGAATGTATGGTCGTTAAATTCAACTTCACTCAGGTTGGTGTAGAGGGTGAGGTCAATACCCTTAGGTATCATGATAGGACCTGTAGTAATGGTGTCCTGGCCCTCCTCAATCTCCTGTACGGCCTGCTCTGTAGCCTCGGTATTCTCTTCCTCATCACCGGTCAGAGCCATGAGCCTGTTAAGATTCATGTGGTCCGATTCCAATGAAAGTTCACCTGTAAGCAGACCCTTGCCGTCAAGGAATTCACCTATGTTGTAAATGTCACCCCACAGCTGGATATCGGAATCATCAATCTCGGCACGGCAGTCATTGATATTGAATCGGCCAAGCGAGAAGTCAAAATCAAGTGTCTTGAGACATATGGGAGAGGCCAGCATATCTACCTGACCGTCCTTGAGTATCATCTTGATCTGAGGATTCCACTGGTTCAGTATCTCGGTCTTGGTGGAGTCATACTGTGCCAGGGCCGATAGCTTGGTCGCACCGATGGTTGCTGACAATGCACTTCCCATGGCAGCGGCCAGTTCGTCGAATCCCACATCGGCCTTCATGGCTATGGTGCCGTCGGCAGGTGCCATGTTGAGCGAGATTGCGGTATTGCTCAGGGATCCTGAAATGGTATCCATCTCACCGTCAATTCTTGCTGCGCGAAGATCCACCAGAACGTTCATCTTGTCAACGTCTTCATCCAGACCGGCCACCGAAGCGCTCAGATTGAGGTTCTCAATAGCGGCGTTGATGGTGGTGGAATCTATCATTGACAGATCAAGGTCTGTTGCCGTGATGGCGACATCGGCTGTCTGGCGCTTGCGGTCAACTGCTACGCGGCTGGGGTAGGTTGCCTCAAGTGAGAGCTTGCCCGATGCAGCCTTGAGCGAGTCGTTCATGCTTGCGTCAAGATTCTTGAGTGAGATCTTGGCCGTTGCATTGTCCAGAACGGGACCTGCATCGGCCATGGCGCCTTTTACATTGATGTCCAGGCCTACAAAGCCGTGAACGTCAATGCCTTCCAACATATCCTTGAATGAGTCAGGGATCATTGAGATAAGGCGGTCTATGTCAAGGTCACGCGGGGTGTTGATGCGTGCGCGGCCGGCTACTGCCTGCTGTCCGCCCAGAGTACCGTTGGCGTTGAAGTTAATCTGCTGGCCGTCAATACGGACATTTGCGCCCTGCTTGACGTTGAAACGGGTTACGTCCATGTTGGTCTCCAGAGGCAGCGTAAAGCCGAATGACCAACCGGGAACATAGAGGTCACTGTCCATCTCAATCGTGATGGACGGGGTGTTGAACTCGGTATTGAGTGCTATGTCACCGTCCTTGATAGTGGCGTCTGCCTGCAGTGAGAGCTGGTCGGTGATGACATTTATGGGATCTTCACCTCCCTGATCATACGTAGTCCCTTCAACATCAATCTTAAGACCTGTATTGACATCGCTCAGGTCAAGTTTCAGGGCGCCTTCCAGACCCAGCAGCACCTTTGCAATCTGCGCTTTGGTGATGGTTCCCACTGAATCCTCAAGCTGGAGCGATATGTCACGCGAATCAAACGTGAATCCGCTTACATTGGCGCTGTCGCCTGCCATGACGGCTTTATCGGCCTTCATTACAATGGCACCGGTCTGGGTCATCATACCCTCCGATGAGTAGGAAAGGTCTGATGCGGTGATGCGGAATGCAGCCATGAGGTTGCCCAAGCCTTCACTGCCCATAGTGGTGTTGACATTGCTCAGAACCAGTTTCAGGTTGTTCAGGCAGGCCTGGATGTCATCCATGGTTGCCTGAGTCTCTTTGAGATCCAGTGTGACATCGGCAGCGACATCCTCGTTGTATTTGGAGAGCTCGGCCTTGAGGCTGATATCCTTAAGGTATGCACCTACGTTCATCGAGTCATTCCTGATTGCTGCGTTGACCGATGCCAGTTTAACGCCTGCCTTTGCATCCAGGCTGTCATAATTGAGCAGTCCCTTCAGGTCAATGTCCAGGCCGTTTATTCCGGCATCGATACCCGATGCAAGATCCTTGTAGGAGGCGTTTATGCCACCTATGGAGATCTTCTGGAGGTCAGCATAGATGTCCATGCTGCCGTCATCCTCTTCGGGCTCCTCTTCCTCCTCATCGGACGTGCCGAATACATCCAGGTTGGAACTGCCGTCGGCTGCCGTAAAGAGATTGGCGTAGACACCGTCAATGAAGAGATTGGTCAGAATGATCTTTCTCTCCTGATAAAGAGTCTTGAAATCAACCGTTACCGTGAATTTGTCAATGGCGGCAAGTGTATCGTACGGAGAGGCCTCCATATCATCATACACTACAAGGCCGTTCAGACGGAATCCCAGGAACGGATATGAACCCACAAGAGTCAGATCCACGTCATCAATCTTGGCGCGGGCGGGAGAGTACTTGTCTATGGCTTTCTCCGCAATTTTGGTAAGACTGGATGATGAGAATACCAGCCAGCATACCACCAGAACCAATATGATCACAAATCCTATGAGTGATCCCAGAGAGATTCCGGTTATCTTGAGGGCTTTTTTCAGCTTAGGTTTCATTTCTTCTTAAATACGATTGTCTCCTTCTTGGGATCGGCGCTATCGTAAACCTCCATTCTGGTTTCGTTGAGTTCCTCGATTATGTAGACAATGAATGTTACGATTTCAGTCTGTCCCTCTTCATATCCTTCAATCTTGAGTTCCAGCTCATCGCCGTCAAGGGTCCATGTAAAGTTCTGGGTTCTGCCTGACTGGGTGCGTGAACCGGTATGGTCCTCATTGAATACATAGGTCCAGCCACTTGTGGTCCATGAACCGACAATCATCTCTTCATCATAATCATCTTCCAGAAGGCTACAGCCTGCAAAGACAAACAGAACGGTTGCAAGTACCAAAGACCAGCGGGTTAGTTTCTTTTTCATAAAGCAATTGAATTGGTTTTACCTTTTATAAATATAGTTTAATTGTGGCGAAGTTAAGCATTTTTTATAAATTTGCGAGTCATTTTTAGAGACTGACTTATGTTTAGAAGCAAAACTTGTGGAGAGTTACGCCTGACCGATGCCGGCACCGTCGTTACGCTGGCCGGATGGGTGCAGAGAGTACGTAAAATGGGTGGTATGGTCTTTGTTGACCTGCGTGACCGCTACGGTATTACCCAGCTTGTGTTTGACGATGCTACCGATGCCGCCCTTTGTGAGCAGGCAAGCCGTCTGGGACGTGAATTCGTGATCCAGATTACGGGTAAGGTGAGCGAGCGTTCAAGCAAGAACTCCAAGATTCCCACAGGTGACATAGAGATCCTGGTAAACACTCTGAATGTCATCAATGCGGCCGATACGCCTCCCTTTACCATTGAGGACGATACCGACGGCGGTGATGACCTGCGTATGAAATACCGCTATCTTGACCTGCGCCGTCAGTGTGTCCGCAAGAACCTGGAGCTGCGCCACAAGATGGTTATGGAGATCCGCAAGTTCCTGGATGACCTGCACTTCATGGAGGTTGAGACTCCGATCCTGATCAATTCAACTCCTGAGGGCGCACGTGACTTCGTAGTGCCTTCACGCATGAATCCCGGTCAGTTCTATGCTCTGCCTCAGAGCCCCCAGATCCTCAAGCAGTTGCTTATGGTATCGGGTTTTGACCGTTACTTCCAGATAGCCAAGTGCTTCCGTGACGAGGACCTGCGTGCCGACCGTCAGCCGGAGTTCACACAGATTGACTGCGAGATGTCATTTGTGGAGCAGGAGGATATCCTGCAGATCTTTGAGGCTATGGCAAAGCACCTGTTCAAGAGCATTCTTGGCATTGAGATGAAGGATCCTTTCCAGCGTATGACCTGGCAGGATGCTATGAAATACTACGGCAGTGACAAACCGGACCTGCGCTTTGACATGCACTTTGTAGAACTTATGGATGTTCTCAAGGGCTACGGCTTTGGCGTATTTGACGGTGCCGCTTACATTGGCGGTATCTGCGCCAAGGGTGCCGCTACATATACCCGCAAGCAGATTGACGCTCTTACTGAGTACGTTAAGCGTCCTCAGATTGGTGCCAAGGGTATGGTCTATGCCCGCGTCGAGGCTGACGGCAGCGTCAAGTCATCGGTCGACAAGTTCTACAGCCAGGAGGTTCTGCAGCAGCTTAAGGCTGCCATGAACGCTGAGGCTGGTGACCTTATCCTGATCCTTAGCGGTGATGACGCTATGAAGACACGTAAGCAGCTCTCTGAACTCCGTCTTAAGGTGGCCGATGAGCTGGGCCTGCGTGACAAGAACCAGTTCAAGTGCCTGTGGGTCCCCATGTATGAGTGGTCCGATGAGGAGAACCGCCTGATGGCTATGCACCATCCGTTCACTTCACCCAAGCCTGAGGATATTCCTCTGCTGGATACTGATCCTGCAAGCGTCCGCGCCAATGCTTATGATATGGTTATCAATGGTATTGAGGTTGGTGGCGGTTCTATCCGTATCCACGACAGCAAGCTGCAGGCTACCATATTCAAGATTCTGGGCTTTACCCCGGAGCAGGCTCAGGCCAAGTTCGGCTTCCTGATGAATGCTTTCAAGTTCGGTGCACCTCCTCACGGTGGTCTGGCATTCGGCCTGGATCGCTTTGTGAGCATATTCGCAAAGCTGGACAGCATCCGCGACTGCATCGCATTCCCCAAGAACAACTCCGGTCGCGATGTTATGCTCGATGCTCCCGGTCCTCTTGACCAGTCCCAGCTTGATGAGCTTCAACTTAAGGTTGACTTGAAAGCATAATTAAAAGCCGCTTCTCGTAATTGGGGAGCGGTTTTCTTTTGCTCGTTTAGGAATGACCTATGAGTTCTTAAAATGAAATGTCCCAACCTAGACGTTTGGCCAATTCTAGGACTAAAGAAAGGTCTTTATTCGGAATAGCCAACTTAATTGTATTTGTGGTTCCGTATTTAAATTGAGGTTCCATAATCATTGATGGTTCGGGTTCCTGATATGAATATTCTTGAGGGATAGGGGACGTTTCTTTGGGTGGTTTATTAGCTGCTTCACATAACGCTTTCTTTACAAAAGCGTTAATGGATATTCCAGCCTCGGTAGCCAGATTTGCAATAATACGGTGAGTTTCTGGTGAGATACGCACATTGAACGTTCCGGTATAGCTTTTCTGTGGCTTTACGTTATGTTCCTCACAGAATATGAGATAATCATCTACAGCTTCTTTGAAAGCTGCAGTCAGTTCCTGTACAGATTCGCCCTCATAGTTTACCAATCCGTCAATTCCTTCAATTTTTCCAAAAAAGACCTTGTCAGGCTCACTATAGGCAACAGACCCTATGTATCCTTTATATTTAAGCGTATTCATATCTCTATATCCTTGTTCTTAATTAGTTCTGACAATAATTGTTTTACAGCATATCGCTTTATTTCTTTTTGAGGGTGAGGTCTATGTAAAAACAGAGGCTTTCCCCCTGATTTATAAAACATAACCCTTGATCCCGATGTCTTACCCTTATTAGATTTCATATATCCCAGCTGAATCAACAACCCTTCTGCTTCATCAAATGTAAAGTCATTTGGTAATCGTTTCAACCGTTCAATCAACTTTTCTTTTGTTCCCATATGCAAATGTAACTATTTATTAGTTACAACGCAATTGTTTCACTATATTTTTTAAATTAATGATGTTTTCGATTTACTTTTGGTGGTTTTCTGCAACTATGGTGTAGAGACGCAAGTTTATGACACGACAGGAATTTGAACAGTTGACTCTACGGATACGAAGCAGGCTGATGCTTATGGCTGGCCGTTTCGTGAAGGATTCGGGGATACAGGATGCACCGGATGATATCGTGCAGGAGTCGCTGCTCATGCTTTGGAGTCAGACGGAGAACGGATATGAGATCCGGAATCCTGAGGCACTGGCCGTTACTGTAACCAAGAAGGTATGTCTTGCACATCTGCGCGGTAACAGAGCTGTGATGCAGTCTATTGACGGGATTGATGTGAGCGGAGGTCCGTCGGCATCGGATTTGACCGATGAGGCCGATATGGATATTGTAAAGAAGTCGCTCTTGTCAATGCTTACTCCTACGCAGAGGCATTATCTGCATCTAAGAAATGAAATGGGGCTCTCTCTTGATGAGATGGAGGAGGTGACGGGATGTCCCAAAACCAGTATTAAAACAACGCTTTCAGCAGCCCGAAGGCTGATGATGGAACATATAAAGAAGGACTTATGAATACTATGCTTGAAAACAAACAGTTCCGCAAGGCTCTTGCAGAGCGATACTTGGATGCCGATACTACCATCCGCGAGGAGCAGATGCTGGCCCAGTACTATGCATCGCACCAGCCTGATGTCGATGAGGAGCAGATTGCAGCCCTTATCAAGATGACGCACGCGGGTGCATCGGACATGATTGATACAGCCGATTTTGACCGCATTACCAAGAGCAGAAGGCCTGTACGCGTGATTCTCAGGTGGAGTTCGGTGGCAGCCGCTGCAATCATTCTGATGCTTGTGAGCTTGCATATCGGCCATAAACAGATGCTACCGGAGACTGAGACGGCTATCAGCACCATGCAGATTCTGGAGGGTATGGAGATGATCTCCAAGATTGAGGTGGGAGAGATTGAATCCGTTAAGGCCGAACCTCACGGCAGCACGGTTGTCATAACCGTTAAACTTACCGACGGCAAGGAAAGAAGCTACTCGATGACATGCAATTCCGATGCCAGTTCGCTATCATTCACTGCATTAAACTAACTTTAATAAATAATTGAATATGAACGCGTTATTAATCTCAGCATTGTTTGCTGCGCTGTCAGTTTCCAATGAAATTGCAGCCCCGACCGACACCATCAACCGCTATGTAATAGACGGTCAGACCATTACTGCATTTGACGGCTCTCAACTGGTATCAAAGACCATCGTCAAGTATGACATAAACTACAAGAACTCTACCGAAGGGGTAATCAAAGAGCATAATATCAAGACAAAAATATCGGACCCATTTGATATGTTCATGAGTTCAGATGTTAATACAGACCCAACTGGCAAATCATCAAGAACATATAAGTCTTCAACGTCGGAATCAGGAAGCATAACATCTTCTACATATAAGTCCAACGGCTTTTCTGAGGGGGAACTGAAGAGTGCCTTTAAAGAAGGTGAAACACCGCTCATTATTGTAGACGATGAAGTCTTCAACGGAAGCATCGAAGATATAGATGCTGAAAACGTCCGGTCCATGACCGTCCTGAAAGGAAAAGCTGCAGTAACCGTCTGGGGCGAGAAAGGAAAGAACGGAGTAATTGAAATCAAAACCAAAAAATGATGCAAAAGGGGGACAGCCCCCTTTTGTACTTTATGGGTGCACGTGGCATTCCGGTTTACGGAGCCTGGATATGAGTATTCGGGAGCGTCAGTGAAGGGGCGTGAGCGAAGGCCCTGGAGAGACCGTTAAGAACATCGTTTCGTTTAACGACTTTTAGACCCCGTAGGGGGCTAAAAAGGAGGCGTTCGATGTTTAGGTCTCGGAGGGGTTCTGAGTAGCCCCGTAACGTCGTCTCCCGAATACTCATATCCAGGTGGAGGAAACCGGCTTTACCATTTATCATCTACTTTACCTTTTTTAGCACAAAATGCTTTGCTGAGTCGCGTAGAAAGCGGAAATTTGCAGGCGAATTAAATAAATCTTCAGGGTGGGGCGTAATTCCCCGACCGGCGGTATAGTCCGCGAGCCGAATGGTTGAACCGTTGCAACTACGGTACCGACAGTATAGTCTGGATGGGAGAAGAACTTATGAAAAAGAAATTTGCTTTGTGCCTGGGCATGATTGTGCCCGCACTGGCCGTTTGCGCCGAGGGCGTAGAACTGGCCGATTCAGTGATCAATCTTCAGGAAGTTGTAATCCGTGACAACTTCAGCAGTACCCAAACTACTCCGCTGAGCATCAAGACTCTGCAGCCGAGTCACATCAAGCTCTACAGCACATCACCCAACTACGTGGAGATGATGCAGGGCATTCCCGGTGTGTATGCAACGCCTTCGACAGGCTCATACGGCGATGCAACGCTCAATATCCGCGGATTCAAGCAGGAGAACATCAGCATCCTTCTTAACGGTATTCCAATCCAGGGTCTGACATCGGGCTCCATGTACTGGAACAACTGGATGGGTCTGGCCGAGGCTACTTATGCCGTTCAGATCCAGAAGGGTATGGGTTCATCAATGTTGGCCGATTGCGCTATGGGCGGTATGGTGAACATCATCACCAAGACCGGCGAGGGCCTGCCTGAGTGGGATTTCTCCACCTCTTATACACAGTACGGCACCAAGAAAGCCATGCTGAGTTATTCCACCGGTCAGCTTAAGCACGGTTGGAGCGCCAACATGATGGTAAGCGGCGTGTACGGTGACGGTTTCGTTGAGGCATCGGAGGTAAAATCAATGTCTTATCTGCTGTCTGTAAGCAAGATACTGAATGATAACAATACACTGATTTTCACGGCTTTGGGATCACCTGAGCAGCATGACCAGCGTAATACCGAGCTCTCAAAGACAGAAATCGATGAGCATGGACGCGGCTACAGCAAGAACTGGGGTTATCTGAACGGCCAGAAGTACTCAATTGGCCGCAACCACTATTTCAAGCCGTATTTCACTCTGCAGCACATCATGGATAAGGGTGCCCTGCACATGAAGAACTCCCTTTATCTGGCTATTGCCGATGGTGGCGGACGCTCAACTTTCAATGATTATACCAAGCCATCGGCTGCAATCATTGATCATCAGACTGCCGATGGTCATATCGATTTTGATGCTGTTATCGCCGAAAATACAGCCTCAGGGTACTCCAAGAACATAATGATTGACTATCTGTCGGGACATACCCAGGCAGGTGCGGTAGTATCGGGTGATTATGCTTTGACCGATAAGTGGACACTGGGCAGCGGACTTCAGTACCAGTACTTTGACACACGGTCAAAGATGGTCGTGCTGGATCTTCTGGGTGGAAACGCCGTGCAGTATAACGGTCAGGACCTTGCGGTGGGCGATTATATCGGCTCACGCTACGGTCGTACCACGCATCTTGCATCGGCATACGGACAAATCAGGTATGGTGGCCGTAAACTGAACGCAAATCTGGGCGTGAGCGTATTCAGCGGCAATTATCGCCGTCATGATGACATAAGCGGCAAGGTGAGCGACTGGGCACACGGATGGGGTGCAACGGTCAAGAGCGGCCTGCTTTATCATATTACCGGTAATACTCAGGCGTTCCTGAATCTTGGCTATAACAACAGGTTGCCGTATGCAGGAACATATCTGGTTTCAAGTGACCTGTCCATCAAGGATGACGTTACAAAGTTCATAGAACATCTTCGGATGCATAATTGGTTGCTTGTCGAGATCAACAACTTCATCTTTGCACAACTTGTCAAGCTTTTCATCGACGAGCTCAGAAGTGGCACGGATGTTTCCAGCAGCGAAGGATTGGCCGGCTTGTGGTAGAGAGCCTCTCTGCTGAGCAGCAGATTACGCCATGGGTAAGCCTGGAGGCATACGCTAACCTTGCATCGTGGAAATGGAAGAGTAACGCCAACGTGACTTACTATAATTACCTTTCAAGCGATGTGATTGCTCATACGGAGATTTACTGTGACGGACTGCATGTAGGTGATTCGCCCCAGACTCAGATAGGCATGGCGGGCAATTTCTCTTTGCCTAAGGGATTTTATGCAAGACTCTCATGGCAGTTCAATGACCGCATGTATGCTGACTTTGAGCCCGACAAGAGGACTGATCCTGCATCGAAGGATGCATACCGTCTGCCGTCCTGGAACGTAGTTGACGCGACTTTAGGATGGAGTAGTCAACTTACTGATAATATGCATATTGATATATTCGCAAATGGCCGTAACCTGACCGATGCAAACTACATTGAACGTGGTATTGACGGAGCCGGAAACGACCTTGCGACATTCCGCGGATACTGGGGAGCACCCAGAACTTTGTCTGTTGGTATGAAACTGTCATTCTGATATGGGACTTTTTCACGGAGGGCAAAACTCAAAGTTTGATTATTATCTCAGTGCTTATACTGCATTGAGCATTCCCAGATGCATTCTGCGTGCATTGTGCCGCCGCACATTGGCTAAGGCGCGCAGCAGGAAGGACTGGAGCGAGATTGAAAGGCGCTTGAACTACTATAACCGTCTTAACTCAAGTCAACCTTTTGACAGTGAGGCTTTTAAAGAAAAGAGCGTGGCTGTCAGGAATCAGAAAAAGGTGCATCCGTCGGTATATTATCTTGATTCATACCGATATGCGCGTGCCTTTGATCCTGATTCCAGATGGATCCTGTTGCCGGGTGACATCGTAAAGGTGCCGGAGGCTCCTGCCATTGTGAAAAGCCGTCCTTTGGACTGCGACAATACCAATTCGGTCCTTCTCAACCTGAACAAGGTGCGTCACTTTGTGTTTGTCAATGACCATAAGTCATTTGCCGAGAAGAAGGATATGGTCATTTTCCGTGGAGCGATATGTCAGTATTTGGGTACGTCCGTAAAGAAGGTAAGATATGACTTTGTGAAACGATACTACAATCATCCTATGTGCGATGTGGGTGGAGTAGACCGTGATCTGACTGAGTATCAAGCTCCTAAGATGACGATACCGCAGCATCTGGACTACAAGTTCATCATGTCTCTGGAGGGTAATGACGTGGCAACCAACCTGAAATGGGTCATGTCATCAAACTCCATTGCAGTGATGCCCAAACCTACATGCGAGACCTGGTTCATGGAAGGGTCGCTGATTCCCAACTATCATTACATTGAGATAAAGCCGGACTGCAGTGACCTGATTGAGAGGTTGGAATACTATATAGCACACCCGGATGAGGCCCAGGAGATTATCCGCCATGCACATGAATACGTTGACCAATTCCGCAACCGCAGTAGGGAAAGGGTCATTTCACTGATGGTTCTGGACCGATATTTCAGCCTTCAGAAGAACTAAATACAGAGCAATGCTATTGAGGCCGCAGCGAGTACGATACCAAGTACCTGGTGCGGCTTCAGTTTTTCACCGTATGCAAGCCAGCCTACGATAGCTCCTATGGCTACTATTCCGATGTTGTGGATGGGGAACAGGAGCGAGGAGTCTATGGTCTTCATGGAGAGCATCAGGGTATAGGTGCAACCGTAGTTTATAATACCCAGCGAGGCGCCTCCCAGGAGATTCTTGAATGTAACCGGGACTCTCTTGCCATCGGCCCCCTTTTTGAAGAAAGCGTAGCTGCAGATGAGCATTGCAAAGAAGAATACGCCTGCAGTAGCAAGTGATATCTCGCTGTTTATGTCATGCTCAGGGCGTCCGGCGTTGGATGTGGTTATATGGTACTGGAGTACCTTCATGGCCGAATTGCTCAAGCCAAATGCTATGAAAACTATTACGGGAGCAAGTATGTCGCGCAGGGACAGTTTGTGGCCGGCGCCGTCGGACTTGCCTTTCCAGATGGTCATGCTCATGGCAACCAGTACAAGGGCTATGATAAGCCATTTGGGCTTGGCGCTTCCTTCAATCAACAGGTATGTGATGATAATGGGTATTACCATCGATGCACGGCTGCAAACCGTTGATATTGCGACACCTACGCGGCGGGTTGAGTCGGAGAGTATCACCATTCCGGCCATGAAAATCAGTCCCAGGAAGATTACAGGGATGAACCAATCGGCCTTTATGGGGTTGACCACCATCTCACCGTTGAGCGAGAACAGGACTCCCAGTATGAATGCGGTCATATAGTTGAAGAATATGGCCTGATGAGAGTCAATGTTGAAGCGTTGGAATATCTTGAATGAGATGGAGAACATTGCGGCGCAGACGGTCGCAATGATCAGAAAAATAATACCTGTCATATGTTTGTCCTTTTTATTTGATTAATCCACGGTTACGTAACATGGCTGCGGTCTCGGGATCGTGGCCGCGGAACTGGCGGTACAGCTTCATGAGGTCATCGCTGCCGCCTTTCTCAAGTATGTTCTGACGATAGCGTTTGCCGGTCTCCTTGTTGAGCAGACCCTCCTCGACAAAGCACTGGTAAGCGTCGCAGTCCAGGACTTCGGCCCAGAGATAGCTGTAGTAGCCTGCGCAGTAGTCGTTGTTGAATATGTGGTTGAAGAATGTGCCGCGGTAACGGTATTCAATCTCGGGAATCATGCCCAGTTTGGCCGATATCTCATCCTCAAACTTCTGGTCATCGAAGCCTGTGTAATCCTTGAGCATGTGATATTCCATATCAAGCAGGGCAGCTCCTACAAGCTCTACGGTCTCGAATCCGGTGTTGAAATGACCGGCGTTCTGCATCTTCTCAATCAGGTTGTCGGGGATGGGCTCACCGGTCTTGTAATGGAATGCGTACTGCTTGAGTATTGCGGGGTCGATAGCCCAGTGCTCCATAATCTGTGAGCACATCTCGACAAAGTCATTGGGGGTAGCTGTACCGCTGACAGTAGGATAGTGGCACTGTGTGAGCATGCCGTGCAGGGCGTGTCCGAACTCGTGGAATACGGTGCGGGTATCATCGATTGAAAGCAGGCAGGGCAGCGTATCAGTAGGCACTGAGTAGTTGCAGACGTTCACGATGGTGGGACGCTGGCTCTTTCCTGCATAGTTGTAAGCAATCGTGAAATTGGTCATCCAGGCACCCTGACGCTTGGTGGGGCGTACAAAGCAGTCGGTGTAGAAGTATGCCAGGTGGCTGCCGTCGGCATCCAGGCACTCCCAAGTCTCTACAGACGGGTTGTAAACGGGCAGGTTGTCAACCTTCCTGAACTTGATGCCGAACAGGGTCTCGGCTACCATGAACGAGCCCTTGCGTACGTTGTCAAGACTGAAGTAGGGCATGAGCTGTGACTCGTCCAGGTCATATTTCTGCTTGCGCAGTTTCTCGGCGTAGTACCACCAGTCCCATGCGGCCAGTTTGAACTTGCCGCCCTCGGCATCGATGATCTTCTGCATCTCGTCACGCTCGCGCTTGGCCTGGGGAACGGCGTATTTCCAGATCTCCATGAGCAGGTCGTATGCCGCCTGCGGGGTCTTGGCCATGCGGTCTTCGAGCATAAAGTCGGCAAATGTCTCATAACCAAGCAGATTGGCCAGTTCAAGACGCAGCTGAAGGGTCTCCTTTATGATGGCCTTGTTGTCATATTCGTTATTGTTGTTGCCGCGGGTGTAGTATGCGTTGTACATCTGCTCACGCAGGTCGCGGTCCTGGCAGTACTGCAGGAAAGGTATCCAGCAGGGTTTCTGTACGTTGAATGCCCAGCCTTCAAGGCCTTTCTCCTTTGCACGTGTGGCTGCTGCCTCAAGCTGGTCCTGAGGCAGACCTTTCAGACGGTTGATATCGGTTACGTTAAGCACGTAGGCGTTGCTCTCGTCCAGATTGTTCTTGGCAAACTTTACGCGGAGCTCACCCAGACGGTTCTGGATCTCCACGAAACGGGTCTTGGCCTTCTCATCAAGCAGGGCACCGCCGGTCACGAATCGGCGATAGTATTTCTTGAGTACCTCTATCTGCTCGGTAGTAAGTCCGATGTTATCCTTGTTGTCATATAACTCTTTGACTCTCTTGAATATGGCCTCGTTCATGAAAACATATGAGTTGGCCTCGTTTTCCATGGGGATTACCTTCTCCTCGGTCTCGTGCATGATGTCGTCTGCATCGGTCTCCATAAGATTGTAGAATATTCTGCCTACGTTTCCAAAGAGCTCGTCACATGATTCCAGAGGTTCTATGGTGTTCTGGAACGTGGGGGCATCGGTACATGCAGCAATAGCGTCAACATTGGCCTTGAACTGGCGGAAACCCTCCTCAAAGGCGGGCATATAATCTGATGACTGGATTCTGTCAAACTCTACTGCGCCATACGGCAACTTGCTCTCCTCCAAGAGCGGATTGGTTCTATTCTCACTGCAAGACATAAATGTAACGGCTGCCATTGCAGCTGCAATTATTGTTTTATTCATAATAGATGGTTTGTTCGGCAAAAATACCATTTTCCTCCCGTAACGCAAAGGGGTTTATCGGGCTTGATTCCTAATCTTGAACGTGACAGCCAACGGACTGTGGTCGCCCAATGGGGTGCCGTCGTCCTTCTGATAACCCTCATGGTCGATGAAGATGCTCATAGGATACAACTTGGCTCCGCCTTTGGGATTGATATACAGGATTTTATCAAGCAATTCGCCGTTGCGGCTCCAGTCTATGGTACCGGGATCCTTGGTCACTATCCCGTCATATATTTCGGGATATCGGCCGTTTTTGACAAGTTCTATCCACGCGTCACTTGCCGTGGCCAGGCCGGTTCTTTTAATCTCATCAATGAACTGTATCTTGATGCTGTCACGCTCATACCAACTGTTCAGGTCACCCATGATTATTACGGGACGTTTGTCCAGATGCTTCAGGATGTAATCTCTGAGTTGACGCCATTGTACCATCCTGGCGCGGCAGTCAGGTCCATCCAGGCCCTTGGCCTCATCCTGATCATCGCCTGCATCCATGTGCATGTTGTAGATTACAACCTCACTGCCTTCGGCAAGTTTTACGTCATAACGGCGGAATCCCTTGGTGACGATAGCGTCCCAGGCATGATTGTACTTACCGTAACTGGCTGTCCAACTGACGCTGTCGGCCATGACGGCGGTCATGTCTTTTTTCCAGAAGGCATTCAAACCGTCGGACATGAAACGGACATCGGATGTCATCTTATTCATATTCAGTCCTCCTGACCAAGGGTCTCTGTCATAATTGGCTGAGAGAGAAGAATATAATTGGGAATCATAACTGAAGTTCTCCTGAACGGATATGAAATCGTAATTCATGTTTGCCAGATATCGGCTTATAACGGGGGTATATTGGGCACCGGGGCCATCCTCATTGACGGTGACTGTATATAATCCCATGATGCTTAAGCTTTTAGGGAGTCCGTCAACGTTCAGTGTAACCACTGAGAATATTTCTTCGGGTCCTGTAGGCTCCACATCAATGATTTCATCTTCTTCAATGTCTGTATTATCATTGCCGCAGGATGCAAGAAGACACAGGCAGCCAATTAATAAAGATAGGGGAAAACGTACGGACAAGTCCTTCATATAATGCTTTTTTGTTGGGTAAAGTTACCAAAACAATTCATTATTATCACTAACTTTGCAACCCGAAATGATTGTTATTTAGTTATTGAAATGAAAGAATTTAAGTTTTTTGCTGCAGCAGTTGCAGTAATTGCAATGGTTGCCTGCACAGGTAACAAAAAAGAGAAAGCTATGACAAACCGTGAACCCGCAAACATTATGGTAGTGGTTGACCTTCAGAAGGATTTCATTGACGGAAACCTGCCCGCTACCGACGGCACACGCGTCGTGGAGCCCGTAAAGAGTGTCCTTACCAAGTTTGACAAGGTTTATTTTACCCTTGACTGGCACCCATGGAATCACTGCTCATTCAAGGCAAACGGAGGTATCTGGCCTCAGCACTGCGTACGCTACACTGTAGGCGCCGCTCTGCCTGACGGAATTCTGGATAACCTGGATATCAATAACGTACGTTTCCTGCCCAAGGGCCAGGCTCAGGACAAGGAGGAGTACGGTCAGTTTGAGAACACCAAGGCCGATGATCAGGATCTCTTTGTAAAGGGTGACAAGGTTGTAGTATGCGGTATCGCTGCCGAGTACTGCGTTCTGGAGACCCTTAAGAATCTGGTTCGCCTTAGCAAGGAGGTAGGTTTCGAGCTCTCTGTATATCTGGAGGGCGTAGCATCGATCGAGACTGTCGATCCGTTGGTAACCTACATGAACGAGAACAACATAAAGATTTATAAATAAGGATTTTATGGAGAGCACTATCGTAAAGAGCGTGCTGGAGAATGACCTATACAAATTCTCCATGTCATACTATTACCAACGGACTACTCCCGAGGGAATAGGCACATTCAGTTTCAATGACCGCAACGGCATGAAGTTCACGCCGGAGTTTGTGGACCTGTTGCGCAAGGAGTTCAAGAAACTGGAGACGCTTGCCCTGACCGATGAGGAGTTCAAATGGTGCCTCTCCAATATCTATTTCATACCTCAGTGCTATTTTGAGTGGCTCAAAGGCTTCAGGTTCAATGCCGATATAATCGACATATCGCTTGATGAGGAGGGCCACCTGCACATTGAGGCAAAAGACCTTATCTACAAGGTCACTCTGTATGAAATCCCCATTCTGAGTACGGTATCGGAGGTATATTATAAGATATATGAAAAAACCGAGCCGGACTGGGCATACATAGACAGCCATCTGGAAAAGAAGGTTGCAATATCAAACGAGAATAAGCTCAAGTTTGCAAACTTTGGTATGCGCCGCCGCTACTCACGTGAGGTTGAGGATCATGTAACCGAGTATCTGACACGCCACGCCAAGTATTTCATCGGCTCATCGACCGTATATTTCGCAATGAAATACCAGTCAATCCGTCCGGACCTGAAGCCTATCGGCACTATGGCTCACGAGCTTATGATGGCAACTGCCGCATTCATGGGACCCAAGGAGGCTAACTACTACGTTATGCGCAACTGGGCTCAGATATTCGGCGGAAACATGGGTACAATGCTGCCGGACTGCTTCACCACACGCGTGTTCCTGCGTAATTTCTCGCTCGATATGGCCAAACTGTATGACGGCGTACGTCACGACAGCGGCGATCCGTTTGAGTTCGGTGACAAGATCATAGCCAAGTACGAGTCATACCACATAGACCCCATGACCAAGTCAATAGTGTTCAGCGACGCCCTTGACTTTGATCGCGCCCTGGCCATCCAGAAGTACTTTGAGGGCCGTATCAAGGTGTCGTTCGGTATCGGCACAAACCTGACCAACGATGTAGGCACAGTTGATCCGCTCAACATCGTAATGAAACTCAAGACCTTCCAGGTCAACCCCCGCCAGCACGTCTATCGCTGCGTAAAACTGTCCGACACCCCGGGCAAGGAACTTGGCGATCCCGATGAGGTACATTCTTACAAAGTGATATTGGGCTTGATTTGAGGCCAATTTCACTTTTTCGCCAAAGTGTCCCACATTAACCCGCGTAAGAGCGTATTCTCGATAGGGTGCGTGTGGGACACAGCCTTATCTAGGGGGTGTGTCCCACGCTCATCGGCCCCAGAGGCGCTCAGGAGCCACACTGCTGTGGGACACTTTGGCGAAATTATCACAATGAAGAAAAAGTGACACATTCGCTTTTTTTTATTACCTTTGCAGCACACTTAGCAAAAGGTGATGAACATCAGGGAAATAATTGATGCCCTTGAGAGATTCGCGCCTCTGCCACTGCAGGATGATTATGACAATTCAGGCTTGCAGGTTGGAACTACAGAGACCGAAGTTTCAGGGGTTTTATTGTGTCTGGACGTGACCCGTCAGGTTGTTGACGAGGCCATAAACAACGGATGCAATATGATCATTTCACACCATCCGCTGCTGTTCCGTCCACTCAAACGGCTTACTGATGACAGCATAGGCAGCATCGTTATGAGTGCCGTTCGCGTTGGTATAACCATCTACGCAAGCCACACCAATCTGGACAACGCTTACAAGGGCGTGAACATGCGCATCGCAAACGTTCTGGGACTGACCGATGTCAAGCCGCTCGATGAGCAGCCCGACGGTAACGGCGCCGGTATTATCGGCCGATTCCCAAAAGCTATGACCGAGAATCAGTTGCTGGCTCTGGTTAAGGAGAAGTTTGGCGTAACTTGCATCAGACATAACGGTGAGCTGGGCAGACCGATAAAGCGTATGGCTGTATGTGGAGGTGCCGGCGCGTTCCTGACCGACAAGGCGGTCGAGCAGGGGGCCGATGCATTCATGACCGGTGAGATTGGATATCATCGGTTCTTTGGATATGACGGCACGATCAAACTGATTGAGGCCGGCCATTTTGAGAGCGAGCAGTTCACGGTTGACCTGATTGCCGATATCCTGAAGGAGTCATTCCCTGGACTTAGGGTGCTTAAGACCACAAACAAGACGAATCCGATAAATTATTACATATAACTATGGCAACAAAAGACATTAAGAAAGACCCGTCAGAGTACTCCGTAGAGGAGAAACTCCAGTCACTGTATCAGCTGCAGACCATGCTGACCGAGATTGACAAGATCAAGACACTGCGCGGCGAGCTGCCTCTTGAGGTTCAGGACCTTGAGGACGAGATTGCCGGTCTGACCACTCGTATTGAGAAAGCAAGTGCCGATGTTGTTGAGATGAGCAAGGGCGTAGCCGAGAACAAGAATACCATCGAGGTTTCAAAGCAGGCTGTAGCCAAGTATCAGGAGCAGCAGGATCATGTCAGCAATAACCGTGAGTTTGACTCTCTGAACAAGGAGATTGAGTTCAAGAACCTGGAGATTGAGCTGGCCGAGAAGCGTATCCGTGAGTTCACAAACGCAATCACCGCCAAGAAGGAGGAGATTGAGAGCAACCGCGCTCTGGTTGCAGAGAAGCAGCAGGATCTTGAGGTCAAGAAGTCTGAGCTGCAGGAGATCATCGAGGAGAACCGCCAGGAGGAGGAGCGTCTGCGCGAGAAGTGCAAGAACCTGGAGCTCAACATCGAGCCCCGTCTGCTCCAGTCATTCAAGCGTATCCGCAACAACACACGCAACGGTCTGGGTATCGTTTATGTACAGCGTGAGTCATGCGGCGGTTGCTTCAACAAGATTCCGCCTCAGCGTCAGCTGGATATCCGCATGCGCAAGAAAATCATCGTTTGCGAGTACTGCGGACGTATCATGATTGATCCTGAGCTGGCAGGTGTAAAGGAGGAGCCCAAGCAGGTTGAGGCTCCCAAGCGCCGTACCCGCAAGGTTGCTGCCGACGAGGAATGACGCAATAGGGACAGACCCCTTTGTGTCATTTTAGACAAGTTAAGGCCAGACAGTTTAATATGCTGTCTGGCCTTGTTGTATATATAAATCTTTATTCCATTGAAATGACACAAAGGGGGCTGTCCCTATTGCGTCATTGGGAGAGTTCTGCGTATTGGGGAATGTCTTGGAGAAATGTGTATTTACCTGCGTTGTAGTCCATTTGGACGCAGTAGTGTTTGAGACCGTTGCTGACTATGAGATAGTCTACGTGTAGAACCAGATTGTAACGCACGATCTGATCAAATACTTTCTGGGTTATAGGTACGGTTGTGCGTTTGTATTCTACTATTACCTTGGGGACACCGGCCTTATCATAGACAACACTGTCACAGCGGCGGCTCATTCCGTTTAGTGCTATTGCCTGCTCGTTTGCTATATGTGATGCCGGATATCCTTTGTAATTAATAAGATATGATACGAATGCCTGTCGGACCTGTTCCTCTGGGGTGAGGGGTGTCCAGAGCTTGCGAACGGGGTCCCAAACGTTGGTTTTGCCTGCCTGTTCGGATATTTTCGGCTCAAAAGGTGGTAAATTCAAATTATCAATCATATCTTTGTAAAACTGAGCGAATTTAATAAATAGGATTTGAAATGGCAACATCCGGAACAGCGCATCGTCAGGTTCTGAAGGAACTTGAGAAAGGTAACTACAAGCCTGTCTATTATCTGATGGGCGATGAACCGTTCTTTATCGATTCCATATCGGACTACATCAGGGATCATGCGCTCCCTGAGGAGGCCCGTGACTTCAACCAGATAGTCCTGTACGGCAATGAGACCACCATGAATGAGGTGATACAGCGCGCCAGAGCATATCCTATGGGGGCCGATAGGCAGGTAATCATAGTAAAGGAGGCTCAGAACCTAATGAAAAAGGACTCAGAGTCCGTTGGAAGCGCATCGGATATACTTGCCGCATATCTTCAGAAGCCGCAGCCCAGTACAATTCTGGTGTTCTGCCATAAGAACGGTTCTCTTGACAGACGCAAGAAGATTGTGGCGATGATTGAGAAGGCCGGTCTGCTGTTTGAATCCAAGAAGGTCAAGGACGATGCTCTGCCCGAGTTTATTGAGGAATTCCTTAAGGAACACGGGCTTAAGATGTCTCCTAAGGGCATTTCAATGATGAGCGAGTTCGTGGGAGCAGACCTGAGCCGCATGAACGGAGAGCTTGAAAAACTGGTCACAGCGCTTCCTGAGGGGACAGCAGAGATTACTCCGGAATTCATTGAGGAGCATGTTGGTGTGAGCAAGGACTATAATATATTCGAGTTCCGCGATGCCATAATCAACAAGAACATAATGAAGGCAAACAAGATTGCCGCATATTATGAGAGTAACCCCAAGACATACCCGATACAACTGGTTACAGCTGCGATTTTCCCGTATTTCTCAAATCTGATGCTGGCATTTTATGCTCCGGACAAGACAGATCGCGGAATTGCCGATCAGCTTGACCTTAAGAGTACCTGGGGGGTGAGGGACTATACCACAGGCATGCGTAATTATACTGCAACCCAGACAATGCAGATAATAAATGCAATCCGCAGATATGATGCAAAGTCAAAAGGCGTAGACGCAACCGCCAATACAGGGGAGGGACTCCTGAAAGAGTTGCTTTATCTGATACTTCACTAAAAGGTACCAATGGGGTCTGACCCCAATGGTACTACTTTTTCAAAATTTCAATATTTCGGGGAAGAGTACAGATTTGCTCCAAATTTTGAAATCTCAGAACATATGTATAATTGAGGCCATCCAGAAGATGGCCTTTAATCTTTATTAACTATTACATTTGTGCAAAAGTGTGTCAATTTTACAAATGTAATATGTCAATTTTTGACCATTTTCGCCAATGGTCCGAAAACGGCTTATGATAGGGGAGCGCTGAATCATATCTGGCCGGAAGCATTATGCAAAACGGTATACAAATTAATCATATTTGCATAACTCGCTAGAAATCACATATATTATATGTAGTTAGTTGGACTTGTTTGGTAAGGTTTTTGCCGGCAGTATGCAATTGCTCAAAAAGGGGCTGATTTTACGTCAAGTTCCGCTGATATTATATTTAATTTCAAACATTTGCGTCAAATACATAAAGTAATTTCCAACTGGAGGGACGGACAGTAGTCTTGATACATGCAAATCTCCTGATGCAAATAACCTGGCTTGTGATATTTACAAATGTTGTCTACAAATGTATGATACAAAAGTTGTCTTGCAAATGTCAAAAATGCAAGTTACATTTGTATCGGATACATAAAACGCATATTTGAGTATGAGAGAAAGACTGGAAGAATTGATGGAACTGTTGAACCTGAATCCGACACAGTTCGCAAACGCTATAGGTGTTCAGCGCGCTACGTTGCAGCATATTCTCAGCGGCCGTAATGAGGCAAGCCTCAAGATAATCATGGCTATACATACCGCATTCCCCGATGTTGAGCTGGAATGGCTGCTGAACGGAAAGGGTTCGGCCATACCCGGATTGGCTCAGAATGAGCCTGCAGAGCCGGATTATCCCTTCCTTCCAGGCATGGAGAGTGCGTTTTTTCCGGCTGATGGGCGGAAAACTCCCGAAATTTTGAATCCTGGAGGGGAAGAAAAGGCTCCAAAGCCACGTAAGTCGCGTGGTAATAAGGATGTAAGGTCTGATATTCTTACTGCCGAAAATGGCGGAAACAAGGCTATTAAAGAGGTTGTGGTGTTCTTTGCAGACGGAACATATCAGAAATTTTCGCCGGATTTAAAAAAATAATACGGATTTTTTGATTTTTTAGAATTTGGTGTATATATTTGCTGATACAAGATTAAACCAATTACAGCTATGAAAAAATATCTATTTGTTTTAGCTATCGTAGCATTCACGCTGGCAGGTTGCAGTAGCAGCAAACAAGCCAAAAAGGAAAGGGCTAACAATGAGGTTTGGCAGACATTGCTGGTAAAACAGCTTGACGCGCAGATTGACGACCAGATTATTACCGTAAAATACAACAACGGTACCACTCTTTGCTACAAGATCCTTGATAACTTCGGCAATGTAACCCTGACATGGGACAGAACAAACGGCCGCAAGAACTTTGATGACGGTCCAAGTGCTTACAAGGGCGATATCAGTATTCCTTCCTTTATTACTACAGGTGAGAATGATGATTTCACATTCCGTGTAATGGAGATCGATGCCAATGCGTTCTACGGCTGCACCGAAGTAACATCGGTCGATATTCCGTATAGCGTCCTTCGTATTGTGGACGGCGCATTCAAAGGATGCTCAGGTATAAAGAAATTCACTGTAAATGAAAACAACCAGTCTTATAAGGATATAGACGGCGTACTGTTCAGCAAGGACAACAAGATGCTCATCAAGTATCCTGCACAGAAGGAAACTGCCGAGTATGTTATATCAGAGGAGGTTGCAATCATATGTACAGAGGCATTCATGGACAATGCATTCCTCAGGAAAGTATCTGTAGGAAACTTTGTTACCGCCATCAGCGACAACTCATTCAAGAACTGCTCTGCACTTGAGGAGGTTGAATTGGGAGGTAATGTAAGAATTATCGGTGCCGAATCATTCAAGAACTGCCCCAAGCTGATGCTTGTAAACGCTCACGGCATGTGGCCTGCACACTGCCCGAATGTGTTTGATGATGCTGCAAAGCAGAACGCCAAGCTTTACGTGCCCAGAGGCCAGGTGATGAACTACAAGCGCCGTCTGGAATGGCGTGACTTCAAGAACGTTCAGGAGTACTAATTATATTTGACCTATAACTAACCGGGTGCAGCCTTTTCGGGTTGCACCTTTTTTTGTACCTTCGCAGTGCTATTTAACGAAGTATGAAGAAATTCCAGACAGATATGGTTGTGGCCGATAACCGACTGGTCGGTCCTTGTGCCACGCTTCTGACATTGCAATATCCCGGAGAGTTGCCTGAGATGGCAGCCGGACAGTTTGCGGAACTGCAGGTTCCAAGCGCCAAGGTGCTGTTGCGCAGGCCTATCTCCATTCATGCCATAGACCGTGAAAGGAACCTTGTGGAGTTCCTTATCCAGATTGTAGGTGAAGGTACCCAATCGCTCGCTGAACTCAAGCAGGGCGATAAGGTTAATGTCCTTCTGCCGCTTGGAAACGGTTTCAGTTACCGCACAACTCATGTGGCCCGTCCGTTGCTGATCGGCGGCGGAGTGGGTGTGGCACCGCTGCTTTTCCTGGGTCAGGAGTTATCGGCTCACGGAATACGCCCCACATTCCTGTTTGGAGGCCGTACTGAAAGCCTTATCCTGCGCAAGGAGGAGTTCCAGAAGTATGGTGACCTGTTCATGACCACCGAGGACGGATCGGCCGGCGAGAAGGGTTTTGTTACCAATCACAGCCTGCTTATGGACAGCGAGTCGTTTGACCGCATCTATGCCTGCGGTCCTACGCCTATGCTCAAGGCCGTGGCCAAATGGGCAAAAGAGCATGAAACGGCCTGTGAGGTATCGCTGGAGCACCGTATGGCTTGCGGAATAGGCGCTTGCGTGTGCTGCGTTGAGGATACGGCCGATGAGGGCAACGTGTGTGTATGTAAAGAGGGTCCGGTATTCAATATAGAGAGACTGAAATGGTTCAATTAAACACTAAGATAGGCTCGCTGGAGCTCAAGAACCCGG
>CAJOJD010000033.1 GCA_905234745.1 uncultured Bacteroidaceae bacterium
AGAACCAACTGAACCTCGTTCCATTGAGTTTGAAGTAACGGCATCAATTTATGGCCAAGTGGTAACCGTGTCATATAGCGAGCTGGTGGCATCACAGATCGTTGTGAAGAGCTCTGCAAACCTGATAGTTTTTGACCAAACTTATGCATCAGCATATAGTGTGCAGGCAAACCTTACGTCATTGCCTGTTGGCAGTTATACCATTTATGTATATGTAATGGATGACTGGTGGTATGGTAATTTTGTTATTGAATAATGTTTTTTATATACAAAAATGACTAATTATGAAGAAGATAGTTTGTTTAATTGTAAGTGTTTTGCTTCTTACTGCTTGTGAGAAAGAATCAATAAAAACGGTATTGGATTCAGGACGAGATCGTACTCAAAATGCTGAAACAAGATCTTATGAAGAAGCGTTGTCTATAGCATCATCTTCATTGTCGTTTTTCCCCAATACTCGTGGTGATGTTAATAAGATTATAGATGAATCTAATTCATTTGTAATCAAAAATGACAAAAAAACTCGCTCAACGGCATCATTACCGGACACATTGTTTTATGTGTTCAATTTTACTGGAAAGAATGGCTTTGCCGTAGTTTCTGCTCTCAGTACAACAGAGGGACTGATTGCAGTTACTGAAGAAGGTGATTATCAATCTTCATTAAAGGAGAATCCGGCCTTTTCTTTTATGATGGAGCTAGCAAAAGAGTATCTGACCCGTGGAAACTTTAATCCTGTGATAGAACCAATTGACACAACATTAATTCAATCAGACGGGCCAAGAATATCTGTGGCTTGGGGACAAAATTATCCTGAGGGTAATCTTTTCTACAATGGCATATCGGGTTGTACGAATACTGCGATAGCTCAAATATTGACATATTACATGTATCCATCATCAATTGTATATTCTGAGAACGGGACGAATGAGAATGTTTCTTTGCAATGGAGTGAGATAAAAAAGCATAAGAGAACTTATAACAATTCTTGTTATGACTGTACTGCCAACAGTAGCGCTCATACTGCTATAAGTAAATTGGTTAGACAGATAGGATTATGGAACCTGAGCAATGATACCACAAATACAAATAGCACATCAACATCGACATATAATCAATTTATTTCTATTAATAACTTAGGTTATAACTACACGTCATATATATCTTATACTTCTGGTGCCTCAGTTACACAGTTAAATAATAATAGACTTCTTCTAATGAACGGTTCGGCTATGTCTAATGGAAACCAAGGTCACTCTTGGGTCGTGGATGGCTACAAACAATTGAGAGTATTATATCTTGATAACAATGGATTAGAGCCAGTTTATTATACAGAAACATATACTTATAACCACATCAACTGGGGTTGGAATGGCAAGGCGAATGGCTACTTCCTGGATGGAGTTTTCTCTATTACCAATGAATTGGAATATGATTATAACTTGAGTTTCAATGGTTCTTATAATTTTAAATACAATTTAAATTATTCGGCAATATATCATTAAAGTTTTTAATTACATTTGTACATCATTCTAATTATTGATTTTTATGAAGAGATTAGCTTTTTATATGTTAGGGCTGGTTTTGTTGGTGTCGTGTTCTAATGAGTCTAAAATAACGAATGAGAGCAACAGCACACAGCAAAACATCCAGAATGGCAATGAATCTAACGATGATGATTCTACCTATGAGTATATAGTTCCAAAGGTAAGAGCAGATATCCGGCTTACATCTCTTGAGGCCGAGATAAACGAGGCAGTAAAGGAGTTTGATGCTGAGTATGCTACGGCTGCGTTTGCATCGGCCAATGAAAATGTGGTGATTTCTCCTTTAGGAATGAATATCCTGCTCAGCATGTTGGTCAATGGTGCCGATAATTCCACTCTGGAGGAATTGATGACAGCGCTGAACTGCGATGGATACAGTCCGGACTCGTTGGCTGCTTTTATTGGGAACCTGTGTGCCAAGCTGGCCGATGTGGACAACTCAACCACATTTAAGACAGCCAATTCGGTCTGGGTACAGACCGGTTTCCCAGTATTAGACAATTATACAGCCATAAACAGGCGTTTCCTGCAGGCTGATTTTGCAAATATTGATTTTGCATCGGACACTGCCGCTGCGGTAATCAATGACTGGTGCAAGCGGAGTACCGAAGGTTTGATTGAGCGTCTGGATACTGAGATAAATAAGGAATGGGTAATGCTGCTGGCCGATGCGCTCTACTTTAAAGGTCAGTGGGAGAACCTGTTCTCAACCGAAATGACAGTAGAGGATGATTTCACGGATTCTGAAGGTAATAAGCGGAAGGTTGATTTCATGGAACAGACAACCAATTACCGTTATCTCAAGACTGACAGTTATCAGATTGTGGAACTCCCGTACGGAAACAAGGCATACAGCATGTTTGTGGCAATCCCGGAGCAGGGCCAGACAGTCATGGATTGCGCTGGAGCGGTTATCCGCAATTTGGATGGCATAGTAAGAGAGATGAGGAGCACATTGATTGCATTGTCAATGCCCAAGTTTGAAACAGAGTTTTCACTTGATGCACGCCAGACTCTTTCATCTATTGGCATATCCCAGATATTTGACTCACAAAACGCTGATTTTGGCAGAATGTCCCTGATTGATATCTATGTCAATCTTATAAAACAGCAGTCTGTCATAAAGGTAACCGAGTCGGGAACCGAAGCCGCAGCAGTAACATACGCGGGAATGGCCATGAGCGCAGGCGAGGATTATGTTCCACCCACACCTCTTTTCGTTAAAGTGAACAAGCCTTTCATGTATGTGATTAGGGAAACCAGTACTGGCACAATATTGTTTGCCGGCAAGGTCAATAGTATTGATTAATGACACAAAGGGGTCTGACCCCATTGTGTCATTGATTGTCGGGACGGGGACCGCGGTTGGGACGGTGGTGCTTTTTCTTCTTTTTCTTTTTGTCGAAACGTGACAGATCGCCGTCGGTCAGGATGTCGTTCTCTATGCGGGAATCGGTATGGACTGCGTTCTCGTCAAGACTTAGGGGCTTTTGACCCTTGCGGTTCAGTGCTATTATCTCAAGAGCACGCTCCGGTGTGATGGTCTCCACGTTGGCGGCGAACACCTTATCGGTTGAGTACGATATCTGACCGTTCAGGATATCGGCCTTGAAGAAGTAGTATGTGCTGTCCTTGGTCTCAAGCGGAATGTCGCGTGAGGGGAATCCCTTCTGGGCCTCGACATAAGCATCGACCTCATAGTTGAGGCAGCACTTTAGTTTGGCGCACTGGCCGGCCAGTTTCTGCGGGTTCATGGAGAGGTCCTGGAATCGTGCGGCACCGGTTGAGACCGATACAAAACTGGTCATCCAGGTGGTGCAGCACAATTCACGTCCGCAGGGGCCGATGCCACCGATGCGGCCTGCCTCCTGGCGTGCACCGATCTGCTTCATCTCAATACGAACGTGGAACGCATCGGCCAGCACCTTGATGAGCTGGCGGAAATCCACACGGCCGTCGGCAATGTAGTAGAAGATGGCCTTGAGGCCGTCTCCCTGGTACTCCACATCACCAATTTTCATCTCCAGACCCAGGTCCTTGGCAATCTGGCGGGAGCGTATCATGGTGTCATGCTCGCGGGCCTTGGCCTCGGCATACTTCTCCATATCGACCTCGCGGGCCTTACGGTAGACGCGCTTGATCTCTATGTCGGGGCGCAGGTTGGCCTTTTTCATCTGGAGCTGTACCAGACGGCCGGTCATGGTGACGGTACCTATATCGTGGCCGGGATTGGATTCCACGGCAACGATGTCACCTTTCTCCAAGGGTAGTTTGTTGGAGTTGATGAAGAATCCCTTGCGGGTGTTCTTGAACTGAACCTCAACGTAGTCGCCCTCATCGGCCCCCGGCACGCCGGCCAGATAGTCAAAAGAGTGGAGCTGGCCCATTCCGCGGCCGCAACCCTTGCAGCATATGCCTCCGCTGCCGTTATTTAGTATGAAATCCTGATCCATATTATTGCTTCATTAGCATGATGGTCTTGAGTGACATGTCAAAGAATACCATCTTGGAATTAACGTTCTGTTCTATATCTCGTTGGGCATCGGACAACACCTCCATGAGTCCGATGATATTGTTCTCATTCACGTACGGGGCGAACCTTACCGAGAACTGCTGCTCCTGCTCAGTCATGTAATTGAGCTCGGGGATGTGGAAGTTGCTGATAAAGTTCTCGCGTATCATGCGCTGGCAGTAGGCAAGGAACCGTTTCTGCCACTCGCGTCCGCCGCCGGCTATACTTTCTGACCATAGTTTCAGGTCTTTCAGTTTGCGACCGTATGCCAGACGCATCAGCTGGGTGAAGTAATCAAAGAACTCCTCGCTTTCTGTGTTGATGCGCAGGGTGCTTATTGCCTTTAGCCAACTGCCTCCGCTCAGGTGGGCTATCTTTTGTGCCGTTTCCGGGTCAAGCTGGTATCCGGGACCTTGCAGGCGCTGTGCTATCTCCTGCTCGGGGATGCGACGGAAATCAATGCGCTGGGTGCGGCTCAGTATGGTCTCAAGCATCTGCTCGGGGGTATCGGTGGTAAGGATGAAAATGGTCCCGGCAGGCGGCTCCTCAAGCAGTTTCAGCAGGGAGTTGGCGCACTGCTGGTTCATCTTCTCGGCGTGCCAGATAATCATGATCTTGTAACCGCCCTCGACTGATTTGAGTGAGAGTTTGGAGTTTATTGACTCGCTCTCAGTTACGAATATGCTGGCCTGCTTGTTATCGGCATCAATGGCCGATAGCCAATCCTCAAAGCCAAAATACTGTTGCTCCAGTACGGTCTCACGCCAGGTCGTTATCTCATCGTCCGATACGGTCGATCGGCCTGCGGTCTTGCTCTTGTTTATTACGGGGAACACAAAGTGCAGGTCGGGGTGGACCAGTTTGTCCATCTTTACGCAAGCCGGGCAGGTGCCGCATGAATCTGTGGCGTTACCCTTGTCGCGGCAGAGCAGATAGCGGGCAAAAGCAATTGCTGTTTGCAGTTTGCCTACACCTTCTGGACCACAGAACAGCAGAGCGTGGGGCACAGTTCCTTGCTGAGCGTCCTTTACGAGACGCTCAATCACCTCCTGCTGTCCTATTATGTCCTTAAAGTACATTGGCTTTGGCTTTGGCGTTGGCCATCCGGCGTGTGGCTTTCGGCCTAAAGGCCGCTTTGTAGCCAACGCCAATGCCAACGCCAACGTTTATTACAAAATGCTGCAACCTGTGCAGGGTTTGAGTTGTTTGAAGAAATCGTTACCCTTATCGTCTACAAGGATAAAGGCGGGGAAATCTTCTACTTCAATCTTCCAGATGGCCTCCATGCCAAGCTCGGGATACTCAACGCACTCAATTGACTTGATGTTGTTCTGAGCCAGGATGGCAGCGGGGCCGCCAATTGAACCCAGGTAGAATCCGCCGTGCTTCTTGCAGGCATCGGTAACGGCCTGTGAGCGGTTACCCTTGGCCAGCATGATCATTGAACCGCCGTTGTCCTGGAACTCATCCACATAGGGATCCATACGTCCTGCAGTGGTGGGGCCCATTGATCCGCAAGCCATTCCGGCAGGTGTCTTGGCGGGACCTGCGTAGTAGATGGGGTGCTCCTTAAGGTACTGAGGCATGGGCTCGCCAGCATCAAGGCGTGCCTTGATCTTGGCATGTGCTATGTCACGACCTACTATGATTGTGCCGTTAAGGCTCAGACGAGTGCTTACGGGATACTGTGAGAGCTGCTTGCAGACCTCGGCCATGGGGCGGTTCAGGTCAACCTTTACGGCATCGCCTTCACCTGCCTGACGGAGTTCCTCGGGGATCAACTCATATGGTTTGTCATCCATCTTCTCAATCCAGATACCGTCCTTGTTTATCTTGGCCTTGATGTTGCGGTCGGCACTGCAGCTTACGCCCAGACCTATGGGGCAGCTTGCACCGTGGCGCGGCAGACGGATTACGCGTACATCGTGAGCCATATACTTGCCGCCGAACTGTGCGCCCAGACCAATCTTGTAAGCCTCCTGCAGGAGCTGTTTCTCAAGCTCTACGTCACGGAATGCGCGGCCGGTCTCATCACCGGTGGTGGGCAGACTGTCATAGTAATGGGTCGATGCCAGCTTAACGGTAAGAAGGTTCTTCTCAGCGCTGGTACCGCCAATCACGAATGCAATGTGGTAGGGAGGGCAGGCTGCTGTACCCAGGCTCTTCATCTTCTCAACCAGGAAAGGAATCAGAGTGCCGGGATTCTGGATGCGGGCCTTGGTCTCCTGATACAGGTATGTCTTGTTGGCCGATCCGCCGCCCTTGGTAACCATCAGGAAGCGATACTCCATACCCTCGGTTGCCTCGATGTCAATCTGTGCGGGCAGGTTGCACTTGGTATTGACCTCATTGTACATATCCAGCGGAGCGTTCTGGCTGTAGCGCAGGTTCTCCTCGGTATAAGTCTTGTAAACGCCCTCTGAAAGAGCCTCCTCATCGCAGAATCCGGTCCATACCTGCTGGCCCTTCTCGCCATGGATGATAGCGGTACCGGTATCCTGGCACAGAGGCAGCTTGCCCTTGGCCGATACCTCGGCGTTACGCAGGAATGTAAGTGCTACATATTTATCGTTGTCTGATGCCTCAGGGTCACGAAGTATCTTGGCAACCTGCTCGTTGTGTGAGCGGCGCAGCAGGAAACTTACATCGCGGAATGCGGCGTTGGCCATCTTGGTCAGACCCTCTTTCTGAACCTTCAGAATGGGTGTGCCTTCAAACTCGCTTACACTTACGTAATCCTTGGTGAGCAGATAATACTCTGTCTCGTCCTTGCCCAGCTGGAACATGGGCGCATACTTAAAATTTGCCATTTTGCTATTTATTTAATTTTTAATTTTCAGTTTCACATTCACACTTTGGCTTTGGCTTTGGCATTGGCTTTCATCCGGCGTGTGGCTTTCGGCCTATAGGCCGCTTTGAAGCCAACGCCAATGCCAACGCCAAAGTTAATTATTAATTCATTCCATATCCGGATAGAGGAAATCATTGTAGGGGTACTTCTGTACGTGCAACTGCTTTACTCTATCATACAGTACTTTTCTCATATTCTCAATACCCGTTTTCTTGAGGGCCGATACAAACAGGCATTCGCCGTTAAGGCGGCCCATCCAAGTGCGCTGCAACTCATCCATCGTGATGTTCTCACGCGTGGCGGGGGTAAGGTCATCGGCCTCCTTCTCAACCCAGGTGTAGGCATCGGTCTTGTTAAAGAGTACGATGGTGGGTTTGTCGCCGGCGCCAAGGTCGGCCAGGGTCTTATCGACCACCTTCATCTGGTCCTCAAAGTCGGGGTGCGATATATCCACCACGTGTATGAGCAGGTCAGCCTCACGTACCTCATCAAGCGTGGATTTGAATGACTCCACAAGGTCTGTGGGCAGCTTGCGGATGAATCCTACTGTGTCCGACAGCAGGAACGGCAGGTTGTCCACAACGACCTTACGCACGGTTGTATCAAGGGTTGCAAAAAGCTTGTTCTCGGCAAAGACGTCGCTCTTGGAGAGCAGGTTCATAAGGGTGGATTTGCCTACGTTGGTGTAACCTACCAGGGCAACGCGGATAAGACGGCCGCGGTTCTTGCGCATGGTGGATTTCTGGCGGTCTATGTCGGCCAATTGCTCCTTGAGCCAGCTTATGCGTTTGGTGATGATTCGGCGGTCCATCTCAAGCTGGGTCTCACCAGGTCCGCGAAGACCTACGGTACCCTTACCGCCGCCGGCGCCGGAACCACCGCCCTGACGTTCCAGGTGGGTCCACATTCGCTGCAAGCGGGGCAGCAGATAGCGGTACTGCGCCAGCTCCACCTGAGTCTTGGCGTGGGCTGTCTGTGCACGCATGGCGAATATATCCAGAATCAGGGATGTGCGGTCCAGGACCTTTACGCCCAGCACGCTCTCTATGGCCGACATCTGCTTGGCTGTGAGCTCATCGTCAAAGATTGCCATACCCACCTCATTCTCCATATCCTCCATGCGCTTTATGTAATCACGCATCTCTTCCAGCTTACCCTTGCCCACGTATGTGGCGGCAAGAGCCTGGGGTATCTTCTGCGTGAAACGGCGCATCACACGCACTCCGGAGGTATCGGCCAGGAACTCAAGCTCGTCAAGATACTCTGTTGTCTTGCGCTCGTCCTGATCCTGCGTAATGATACCCACCAGTATGGCGGTTTCGGCCTTCTTCTCGGTTATGACCTGGAACTCCTCTTTCATTTATCTGCTCCTCCCAATACTATTACGATCTCACCTTTGGGCTCGTGGGCCTTGAAGTGAGCAAGTACATCAGTTAATGATCCGCGCACGCACTCCTCATGCACCTTTGAAATCTCGCGGCAGACGGCTACCGGGCGGTCAGGTCCATACGCCTCAATGAACTGCTCCAGCGCCTTGACCAGACGGAACGGCGACTCGTAGAACACTATGGTGCGGGGCTCGTCCTTTAGTGCGTTGATGCGTGTCTGGCGGCCCTTCTTTTGCGGCAGGAATCCCTCAAACAGGAAACGGTCACAGGGCAGGCCGGAGTCAATCAGTGCGGGTACGAATGCAGTAGGACCGGGCAGGCACTCTACATCGACACCCTGCTGGACGCATTCCCTTACCAGCATGAAACCGGGGTCCGATATTCCCGGAGTGCCGGCGTCGCTGATAAGTGCCACAGACTCGCCCGCCTGGATGCGTCGGGCCATCTGGGCCGATGTCTCATGCTCGTTGAACTTGTGGTGTGACTGCAGCGGCTTATGGATGTCAAAGTGGTTAAGCAGGACTGAACTGGTCCGGGTGTCCTCGGCCAGAATAAGGTCAACCTCCTTGAGGATGCGTAACGCCCTCAAGGTTATGTCCTCAAGATTTCCCACCGGAGTGGGTACCAGATAGAGTTTTCCTGCCATTTCGTGTGCGCGCGTGCGTTGTAAGACACAAAAGTAGTCAAAATCCCCGTAACCGACGCTTTTTTTGCGTAAGTTTGCATTTACAACAGATATGAATCATGGGCAGAAAGAACAGAGTTGAAGATTATTGTTTTGCGGCTGGAGTGGTGATCTTGTCGTGGATCATGCTTTTTGCCGATGCTCCGTACCGTTTGGACTTCAAGGAGCAGATAAGCATATTCCTTCTGGATGCAGACCGTTTCAGTTGGTATCTTTCCAATCCGGCTGTTGTATCATCCATTGCAGGTGACTGGTTGACACAGTTCTACACCTCCAGGTTTATGGGTCCGACGCTGAGTGTCATTCTTTTTGCAGCGATAATCATCGGCCTTACAGGATTTTTCCGCAAGGCAGAGCCCAAACGCCCTGACTGCCTGGTACTGATGACTTTTCCTGTCCTGCTGGAGGGATACTTCATTACATTCCCCAACTATCCCGTATCATCAACCGTCGGGCTGGCAATATCGGTATGGGCTGCGGTGGGACTGGCAAGCCTCAAGGATTCCAAATTGAGTTTCCTGATTTATGGATTGTCGGTACCCGTGATGTTTGTCATTGTGGGAGCACACGCATTCACTATGACACTTCTGCTTGCGTTCCTTAAGCGTAAGGACGGCATCGGACATATGCTGGCAATAGCAATCGGTGTCGTAATCATGATCATATGCGGACGATTGTATAATCTCACCCTGCTGCAGACTTTCCTCTGGCCGGTTTGGCCCGGTTACATCAATCCGCATAAGGCTTTGATTCTGCTTATGCCGTGGCTGGTTCTGGCAGTGATGATCCTGGCGCTCTTTTATGAAAGAGTCATGGACGCCCGTTGGATGAGAACATTGTATCCTCTGATAATCATCTTCGGTACATCGGTGTCCGGTGCATTTAAGAACGATGAACTGGAACGTACCGTCAAGATAGGTACACTGGCATACAGGAATGAATGGAAGGAGGTCAAGGAGATGGCTTCTTCATTCAAATACAAAGGCAATTTCTACAAGAATTACTATTGGAACGTATGCAATGCCCGTGAAGGCCGTTTGGCCGATGAACTGCTAAGGGGCGGATGGGGCCGGTCATCGGACATCCTGTTCCTGTCAACGACCAAGGGTGACCCGTACTTCTCGATGATGTACTTTACCGATGCACTGCTGGAGATAGGCGATGTATCACAGGCAACTGACTGCGCTCTCCTGGCCCAGACGGTAATGCCAGGTCATTATTCAACCCGTATGCTCAGACGCTTGGCAGAGATCGCGGTGGTGGCGGGTGATTACGGCGTTGCTGACAAGTACCTGAATATCCTGTTGCGTACCCGTAACCATCGTAAATGGGCGCAGGAACTTATGGATGACATAGCAAAAGACAAGATTCCCGAACAGTATCTGAAATGGCGTTCAAGGACAGCCTCCAACGACCACTTCTTCCATCAGGGCGACATCAGGTCATCGTTGTCAATCATCGCTTCCGAGTCACCTTACAACAGGGTTGCAGTAGATTATCTGCTCTGCTCGTACCTGCTTGACAAGAACGTCAACACATTCGTAAGCCTTTATGACAGATACTACCTGAATAGTCTGGACCGGATAGTAAGAGTCCCTGAACTGTATCAGGAGGCATTGCTGGTAAACGTGGACTCAAGGGAGTCACTGATGGAAACCGTTCAGAAGTACAATCTCTCGGAGAAAGTAGTGAACAAATTCATGAATCTTATGGAAATCAGATCCAAAGACTCCAATCCTCATACAGTTCTGAGTCAGGATGCCATGGGGACATACTGGGAGTACATAATGCTTACAAGATTCAATAACGCTGATCAGAAATGAAAAACAGGATAATCATATTTGCCTCAATCATATTGCTGCTTACCGGTTGTGCACATCGGACCGCCTCAACCGGCAACGGAATGTTTCCGGATTACAGTGACGTAACGATACCCTGCAATATCGCTCCTCTGAATTTCAGGATTGCCGGTGCCGGAAAGATATCGGTCACCGTTAAGGGAAGTGCTGGTGAGTATAAGTTTACCGGGCGCAAGGGATTGGTCAAGTTTCCCGTAGGCAAGTGGCACGCAATGCTTGAGAGCGAGAAGGGCAATACGCTCAGTGTCAATGTTGAATATAACGGAAAGGCCGATGCTTTCACCTGGACCGTTATCCCTGATCCCATTGACAAATACATGAGTTACCGTCTCATTGAACCTGCATATGAGGTCTGGAGCGGAATCCAGGTTGAGCAGCGTGATATGGAGTCTTTCCGTACTGTCCTGCTGGGCGATAACCGCAATGCCGAGCTCTGCTGCATGAACTGCCACACATCCAACCGCAACGGGACATCGTTCATGCATCTGCGCGGAGCCAAGGGCGGAACCATACTTAACCGCAACGGCAAACTCCTTAAACTGAACACCCGCACAGACAAAACCGGCAATACGGTGTACGGCGACATATCGGCCGACGGCCGTTACGGAGTTTTCACTACCGCCGATATAACATTCGCCATTCACAGCCGTGTCGACATGAAGATGGAGGTGTATGACAAACGTAGCGACCTGGTTGTGCTGGACTTTGATAATCTGACCGTAACTGACAGCCCGGCCACAAGCGGCGATGAATTCCAGGAGACATTCCCCTGTTTCTCAGCCGACGGGCGTACCATATTCTTCTGCCGCGCAGCACATCACAATCAGCCCGACAGCATATCGGACATGCATTATGACATTGCCGTAGTAGAGTTTGATCCTGAGACCGGCAAGATGGGAGACAAGGTGATAACCATCGTTCCCGCCGGTGAAAAGTTCTCATTCAGCCATCTTAAGGCATCACCCGACGGACAGTGGCTCATGGTTACGGCTGCCCAGTACGGAACATTCCCAGTCTGGCACAAGGAGAGTGAACTGTGGCTCATTGACCTGCAGACCGGCAATATTGAAACTCTGCCCAAGGTAAATGCCTATGGCGCCGATACCTATCACAGTTGGAGCAGCAACAGCCGCTGGGTGGTATTCGCATCCAAGCGTGACGATCTGGTCTATGGTCGTCCCTACATTGCATACATAAGTCCGGACGGAACAGCGGGCAAACCTTTCCTGCTTCCGCAGAAAGACCCCGACAGATATGTAACAACGCTCAAATCTTTTAACCTTCCCGAGCTTTACGCTATACCAGAGATATACAATGCCCGTGAAACAGCTGCAATGTACAGCAAGGTAAAGACAGAGCAGGTACAGTATAAACCTTAATGATTAATGATATGGCATACAAAAGATTCAAGATAGCATTGTCTAAAGGATGGGCCCTGATTGTATGTTCACTTTCAGTGGTTGTCCTGGCCATTACAGGATGCCGAAGCAAGAAAGCAAACAAAACGGTTCAGGAGGACTTCAATGAAGATGTGCCTTTAGAGGAGGCTTTGGACGAGACACTCGTTTCAAGGTCCAGAACCGATATGGTACCCATAGCTGAATTGTCTGGAGATTCCAAGGAGACAAAGGCAATGATCCAGCAGGTCAATACTCTCAAGAAAGAGCTGTCGGACCGTATGAACTCGGTCATTTACGGACCGCCCGAAGTTATGCAGCGCCGTGCCGAGGAGAACAGGCAGATGAGAGCACAGATAGACTCTCTGTCAAACGAAATCAACAAATCCCGTCAGAAATAGGATGGATTGTAAACTGACCTTTCCCAAGAGGTTAGTCCTGGAAGCAGGTCGGGCAGCAAACAGAACCCAGGTGCTGGAGCATAAGTTAACTCAGCTCTTCTGGGAGTGTACCCTGCGCTGTAATCTGAGCTGCCGTCACTGCGGCAGTGACTGCCGCAAGACAGCAGGCATGGAGGATCCCCCTCTGAGTGACCTGTTGGGTGTATTGGACAACTGTCCGGACGGTTTTGACCGTGGCCGATGCGTGATCATTACAACCGGCGGTGAACCTATGGTACGCAAGGATATCATGCAGGTCGGGGCCGAGATAAAGAAGCGCGGTTTCCTGTGGGGTATGGTATCAAACGGCATGCTTCTGACCCGTGAAGCTGTGAGTGAGCTTGTCCGGACAGGCCTTGACACCATAGGAATGAGCTTTGACGGATTTGAGGAGGAACATAACTGGATGCGTGGCAGCGACCTGAGTTTCAAGCGTGCCGATGCCGCCATAGACTGGTTCAATGAGCATCCGGAACTGACATGGGACATTATCACCTGCGTGAACCGGCGCAATTTCGCCTATCTGGATAAGTTCAAGGAGTATCTGATAAGCCGCGATGTCAGGCAGTGGCGAATCTTTACCATAGCTCCTATGGGTAGGGCCGTAAGTGAGCCTGAACTTATGCTCTCCAACGAGCAGTATGTGCAGCTTATGAATTACATCGCCGCCGTCCGCCGTGAGGGCAGAATCCGTCTCAACTACTCATGTGAAGGTTTCCTGGGACCATATGAAGGTGTGGCCCGTGACCATGTGTTCCGCTGTATAGCAGGGGTATCGGTTGCCTCAATCCGTTACGACGGCGCAATCTCCGGCTGCCTGAGCATCCGCAGCAACTACGACCAGGGCAACATCCATACAGACAACTTCTGGGATCTTTGGGAGAACGGTTTCAAACCGTACCGCGACCGCAAGTGGATGAAGACCGATGAGTGTGCCGACTGCAAGGCCTGGCGTTACTGCCAAGGCGGCGCCATGCACCTGCGCGACTCTGCGGGCTCCCTTCTCTCCTGCAACTACCTCAAACTGACGCATTGTTAAACGACCCCTTTGCGTCATTGACGCATTGTTAAACGACCCCTTTGCGTCATTGACGCATTGTTAAACGACCCCTTTGCGTCATTGACGCATTGTTAAACGACCCCTTTGCGTCACTCGGAGTTATCACCAAGCACTTTCTGGGGAAAGTGCTTGGAATGATGACCCCTGGTCCTGCCACGGGCCATCATTCCAACAAAAAAGAAACTCAGACTCCCTTGAAAGCAAGCTTTCAGATGATTCTGAGTTTCTTTTTTGTTGGTGATCCGCTCGGGGTTCGAACCCGAGACCCCATCCTTAAAAGGGATGTGCTCTACCTGCTGAGCTAGCGGATCTACCTCTAATTGCTGTTAAGCGGGTGCAAAATTATGCCTTTTTGCGGAGCCGATTTATTTGACAATCTGATAATGGTACCCTTTTAGAGAAAGTCTGAAAGATCATAAGTAAATATCACCTCAGATACAATCTCCGCCGCATAAAGAATCTTACTCTCAGGATCCCAGGAGTAACTAAGAAAATTCCGATCCAACTTGACTCCCCGAATATAATTGCCCTCATAGTCAAACACCAGCAACTCAACGCCCATCCCGTTTTCGTTAAGGGTCTGCCCGATTACGGTGCGGCCCTCTCTGAGTGATGCGCTTACGTTGACCTCTTTCTGGATGTATGTGGAGTTGTCCAGGAATGGCATGATAAAATCGCCGTCCCTGACGTATTGCTGCATGTTGAAAGTTTAACGCAAAAAATACCTTTCTTTGCAGATATAAAAAAAGTGTTGTTTATGAGAAGATTCAAAGTCCTTTTTGCAACAATCCTTGTATTTGCAGTCACATCTTGCAGCAGTCTGCGTCATATCGGATATGAGAACGGCCATGAGTACGTTGACCTGGGCCTCAGTGTCAAGTGGGCGACAATGAATGTCGATGCAGCTGCTCCCCAGGATACCGGTTCTTATTATGCCTGGGGCGAGTTGGAGCCCAAGGAAGTCTATGACTGGGTGTCTTACCGTTACCGTGTAGAGGGAGATACGATATATGATGTCCAGTTGTCCAGATACAATACAAAACAGAATCACGGAAATGTTGACAATCTGACTACACTTCTTGCGGCCGATGATGTGGCACGGGTAAAGTGGGGAGGCAGCTGGCGGTATCCTACAATAGCGGAGATTGAGGAGTTGGCCGATGAGAACAACTGCACCTGGACATGGACGACCATGAAAGGAGTGCAAGGCTATAAGGTCCAGAGCAAGAAGAAGGGCTATAAACGCAGTTATATATTCATCCCTGAAGCAAGGGCGCGTTTCGGTTCGGGATATGATGACGACGCTACTGAAGGGTTGTACTGGTCCAGGCGTGACAGGCTTGTTGA
>CAJOJD010000034.1 GCA_905234745.1 uncultured Bacteroidaceae bacterium
AACTAGTACTTATGTTTGAAATCCAAATAAAATTGGAAGAGCCCTATCGGGCTCAAGGTGGTTTGTGTTTTTCATGGTATTAAGTTGAAAAAAAGAAAGCTACTAAGTTTTTGGTTATTTTTATATCACCACAATATTCAAAAACCTAAAACAAAGTAGCTTATGACAGGACAAAGAAAAGAATTAAATTTTGAAGGTCAAAACATTTACATCGGATTGGATGTACATAAGAAAAGTTGGTCCGTAACAATTCTGTCCGATGTGTTGGTGTTGAAAAAATACAGCCAGGATCCCTCACCGGATGTGTTATATGCCCATCTCGTTAGGAACTATCCTGGAGCGACATACTACTCGGTATATGAGGCAGGTTTCTGTGGATTCTGGATTCACTATCGTCTGACGGAACTGGGGATACATAACATTGTTGTAAATCCGGCCGATGTACCGACAACGGCTGGAGAAAAGATAAGGAAAACAGATGCGATTGACAGCAACAAGCTGGCACGCAGTCTGAGATCCGGTGATCTTAAAGCAATATACGTTCCTGACAACGTATCGCTTGAAATACGTTCTTTGATAAGACTGAAAGACTCTATGACAAAAGACCAGATTCGACAAAAGAATCGTATCAGGTCATTTTTATTCCTCCACGGTATTGAAGAGCCTACCTTCTCAACATCTCATTGGAGCAGTAGGTTTATCACATGGCTCAAAGAAGTTAGTATGAAGACTACCTGTGGAAGAGAGGCGTTGGATATAATGATCAACCAGCTCGAGACACTTAGGAAACAGCGTCTGGAACTTTTGGCTAGACTTCGAACTCTGTACAAATCAGACCGATTTGCTGAACCGTTAAGATTGATAATGAGTGTTCCTGGCATCGGTCAACTTACAGGTATGGCATTAATAGCTGAAATTGATGATATAAAGCGTTTTAAGAGTGCCGATAACCTTGCCTCATATATCGGCATGATCCCCATGTGTCATGCCAGTGGTGATCACGAAGGTATAGGCGACATCACGATCAGGAAGCATAGTAAATTAAGGCCTCTACTAATCGAAGCTGCTTGGACTGCTGCCAGACAGGATCCAGCAATGCAGTTTGCCTATGCTGCATACTGTAAACGAATGAAACCACAAATGGCTATAGTAAAAGTAGCGCGTAAATTGGTCAACCGAATATATTATGTAATGAAGCATGAACAGGAATATGTCAACAGCATTGTTGCATAACAAAATATCCTTTCGGATAAACAGACTTTTCATGGGAAGAATCCTACCTTTTTTTTGCGGCTTTGGAGTCCGCTGTAACTAGATTGCCCTTCCCACCTTTGTAAACTAATCAAAATACTTGCGGCGCCATCAGGATGTCCGCTATGGAAAGTCTGTTTACCGAAGGATTTATTACTACAACAAAAACGACCTTCTGACGAAGGCCGTTTAAGGAGTATGTTTTAATCCGAATTTGATATAAAAGATATTTATCTGTGTATCAATAGAATAGAAAAATAATCAAAAATTTCAATCCAATTTTATTTGGATTTTAACTGGAAAAAAAAAGGTGGCGGGTACAAGAAAAGGGAGGTCCGAAAACCTCCCTTTCCTGTACCCTGAAGGATACCTGTTTTCGAACCAGACTTATAGAAGAGTTGGATGTGCTGTGCAAATTATCAGCGAAGTATAAGCGATTCTGTTAGTTGTTTTGGTTAATAAGGTTAACCACAACTTTAACCATGATATCCTTTTCTTCAGGTCGGCTTTCGGCAATCATCAATGTAAGAGCAACCAGTGTGTTATCGGGTAAACGTTTAGAGCCATCGGGTCTGTAAAGGATACGGTTCTCATTGAGGAACCAAAGGAACAATGTTGCAGCAATGCGCTTGTTGCCGTCACTGAAAGAGTGGTTCTTGGTTACCAGATAAAGTAGCATAGCGGCCTTCTCCTCCACACTGGGGTAGAGCTCTTCTCCTCCAAATGTCTGGTAGATTTGTCCGATGCTGCTCTTGAAAGAATCATCTTTCTCATTACCGAACAGGGTAGAGCCACCAAACCGGTTGCGTAGCTTTACGATCTCTTCCATAGCGTTTTCATAGGTAGCATGGAAACGTTCCTCTTGGGTGGTTTGGCTAATTGTCAAACGCTGATAGTCGTAGTTATCAAGCGTATCCAGTGCGTATGTGTAGTCAGTTACTACTTCGAACAGGGCGTTGGTCTCATCGGTTGAAATTAGGGGCTGATTCTGGATTGTACGTCCAAGCATACCCACCAGTTGGCGTAGTTCGGCAATCTGTTCACGGCGCATGCGCTCGTTAACGGCATAACCCTTGATGAGATATTGTTTCAATACTTCATTGGCCCACTGGCGGAATCTTACTCCTCGTTTGGAGTTGACTTTATAACCAACCGAAATGATCATATCGAGATTAAACATAGTAATCTCACGGTTAACAGTACGTTTACCTTCTTGCCGAACCTGTCGGATTTTCCGACATGTTGATTTTTCATTCAATTCTCCATCCTTATAGATATTTTGAATGTGTTCAATGATGTTTGTTCTGGAGGACTTGAATAGATCGGCCATTTGAGTTTGTGTAAGCCATACGGTATCATTCTCAAGACGTACATCAATTTGTGTGTGTCCATCGTCTGTCTGGTAAATTAAGATTTTACTCTGTTCCATACTGTTATCTCATAATTAAAATTGGTTTCTACAAAGATAATCAAAGAAATCAACCTTGTCAAGGCTTAGCAAGCTTGTAATTGCAACAGTTTTGCAGCGCCTTTTTGTTGGTTTGATATACTGCCAATGTTTACATTTGCCGCAGAAACAACAAAGGATATGAAAAAGCATTTGGTTTTACTTTCTGCGGTGTTGCTTGTACAAACAGCTGTTGTGTCCGTATTTGCACAGCAAAAGCCCAATGCCGGTGATATTATTTCCGGGATTGTTACTGATAGCGTCAATCCTTTAATGGCGGTATATATCACAGAACTGGATTCGGCAGACCGTGTTGTAGCATACGCATATACTGATCTGAAGGGTGAATTTTCATTCCCTCTGGTCAATCCTAAGAACAGGATTCAATTCAGTTTTTATCGGAAAGAACGGATAATTCTCCCCATAGATAAGGCCTATTTTGGAATCAGGATGGAGGATGATAAGGATTTGCCGCCTGTAAGTTGGGAGGATTTTAAGCCTTTGGATTCGCGTGATATGGCAGAAAGAGCGGATAAAGGTCCTTTGGATGTTTCTTTCAATACCACAGATCCCGGATTCCCCCAAACAATACATATAAGCGGGGAACCTGAAATGCAACACGAATACGTTGACCTGGGCTTAAGTGTAAGGTGGGCCACGTGTAATGTGGGGGCCGATAAGCCCGAAGACTACGGTGACTATTATGCCTGGGGGGAGTTGACACCCAAGGAAAGCTACACGTGGGAGAACTATCGTTTCCGTACCAGCGGTGACGATGAAGGTACCGTAAAACTCTCCAAATACACTTCTTTGTATTACACCTCCATGCTCGATGAAGACAATAGATTTTTTATTGCAGATGACAAGACTCAGCTTGACCTGGAGGATGATGTAGCCCATGTAAAGTGGGGAGGAGATTGGCGTCTTCCCACCAATGAAGAGATGAATGAACTTATTGACAGCTGCACCTGGACCTGGACTACTCTGAACGGAGTAAACGGTTGTCTGGTAACAAGTAACAGGCCAGGTTACACCGACCGCTCCATATTTCTGCCGGCAACCGGGAAATACGGTTTTGAGACCTCCAACAAAAGTGCCGGTACCTGGGGACACTACTGGTCAAACTCAGTGAATAAGGATCAATCAAGCTATAACGTAGGCGTTCTTGCCATCGGTTCCGGTTACGCGGCTGTGAAAATAACCTTTCGCGCCCACGGACAATCCGTTCGCCCCGTCTGCCCGTAATCCGCCAAAGTGTCCCACGCGCATCGGCCCTGTGGGGCTTGTGAGTGGGGTTGGTGTGGGACACACCCCCTTGGAAGGGGGTATGTAACACACGCACCTGCGTCAGAGGGAACTCTCGCGGGGGTGAGTGTGGGACACTTTGGCAAAAAAAAGGAACGGGTTCGGCCCCGGCGGCGGGTATAAGAAAAGGGAGGTCCGAAAACCTCCCTTTTCTTGTACCCCGAAGGATCCCTGTTTTCGAACCAGACTTATAGAAGAGCTGGATGTACTGTGCAGACTGGCAGCGAAGTATAAGGCCGTAAAGTGATTGCAACAGTTTTGCAACGCCTAATGCTTGGTGTTAGTTGATTTGAGAATTACTTTTGCTTGCAGATAGCGAACGCAGTTATGAAAATACGCAGAATAAAGGTTTTGTTGGCCAAGGGGTGGTGCAAGGTGGTATGCTTTGTGTCATTCTCATTGTTGTCAGTTGTCTGCAATCATGCATCAGCCCAGAAGGCGGGTGATATGATAAGCGGTGTTGTCTCAGATAAAGAGGGTCCTATGGCGTTGGTCAACGTGACACAACGGGATTCCCTGGACCGTATAGTTGCGCAAAGCATTACTGACAGGGAAGGTAAGTTCACTTTCCCTCTGCTCAATCCCGGCAACACAATTAAAGTGACATACCTGGGATATGAACCTGTTGCTCTCCCTATCAACAAACAGTATTACGAGATTAGACTTAATGAATTACCGGGGAATGAAGTACATGAAGTATCTGCAGCATTTGCAGCTGGTGAGAGTAAGAGCGAATTCGGGCCGATAATCGTTGATACGACTAATCTTATAACTATCGATGAGGCTTTAGATGGGGTGATTCCAGGCTTGGATATTGTATTTAATTCCGGTGACCTGGCGTACGGACCTCCAGTCCGTTCCCTGATGAAAAGAATTGATGGAGCTGATATTGAAAAACCGCTTGTGGTACTTGACTCTAAGATAAAGAGGATTGATGACGCAAAACTGGAATCATTTGTTTTTGAGAACTTCTTCAACCGCAAGAGCATGGCCGGACTGCTGGGCGTAGAAAAGAGTAGCCTTAAAGCCGTAAGATTTGTGGAGAATCCTAAGGCAATGACCATCTGGGGCCGCCAGGGATTTTATGGCGTACTTGAGATACTGACAAAGGAGCAGTACCGCAAATTAAAGAAAGAGAGCAAACTTGAAGATGATTTGCAACTCCTCAAATAAAGCACACAGTAGGATCAGACCCCTTTGTGTTCTTTCTGTAATGTTGCTTATACAAGCAGCTTCTGTCTCCGTGTTTGCGCAGGATAAGCCAAAGGCCGGTGATCTTATTCAGGGAGTTGTTACCGATAGCGTCAGCCCTTTAATGGCAGTATATATCACAGAACTGGATTCGGCAAGCCGTGCAGTAGCATATGCTTATACTGATCTGAAGGGCGAATTCTCATTCAGTCTGGTTAATCCAAAGGACAGGATTCAATTCAGCTATTATCGTAAAGAAAAGATAGTTCTCCCTATAGATAAGGCCTACTTTGAAATCAGGATGGAGGAAGACAAGTCTTTACCGCCAGTAAGTTGGGAGGATTTTGCACCTTTGGATTCCCGTGAATTACAAGATATAAAAGAAATAGCTGGCTGGAATCATTTGGATATATCAATCAATACCACTGATCCGGGAATTCCCCGAACAATACATACAAACAGAGGACCTGTAATACAGCATGAATACGTAGACTTAGGGCTTAGTGTAAAATGGGCCACCTGTAACGTGGGGGCCGATAAGCCCGAAAACGCCGGCGATCATTATGCATGGGGTGAGGTTGAGATCAAGGACGAATACACTTGGAGTAACTATAAGTTCAATCATTTGGGTGAATTATCTAAATACAATAGCGATGATAAAAAGACCTCTCTTGATCCGGAGGATGACGTTGCCCACGTAAAGTGGGGCGGAAGTTGGCGAATGCCCACCCATGAAGAATTCGTTGAACTCAGCGAAAACTGCACATGGACCTGGTATAAGAGTGGTAACTCAGAGTTTGGCGGAGTGGCCGGTTTCAAAGTGACTGGTAAGAAGGAGGGTTACACAGACCGCTCCATTTTCCTCCCGGTGACCGAGTATAACAACAAAAAGGATTTTGACCCTATTTTTTCCTCAGGCTACTACTGGTCCAGTTCTATCAACAAGAGCGTTGTGCGTGATGCGAATTACCTTACTTTCGGCTTTAGCGCCAATATCTACACAAACTTATGCTACCGCCGTTTCTACGGTTATTCCGTGCGTCCCGTCTGCCCGTAATACAGATAATTACATTTGAGTTGGTTACAAATTGTTACCAACTAATCCGATAAAAATTCGCAAAAATGTGAATTATTCATTTTGTTATTGTTATATTTGCACCAAAATATGAATCTGACACTATGAATATTGAATTTGATTCAACGGCTTTAGAAGAGCTTTATTCAAGCGGGACTACTCTTGATAAAAGATATAAACGGCTTCCAGAAGATATCATTAAACGTTATGTAAAAACTGTGAACTATCTTAAGGCTGCTCGTAGAATTGAGGATCTCTATCTTATTAAGTCGTTGCATTATGAAAAGAAGAAATGTGACCTGAAAGATGTTGAGGCGGTATGGATCAATGCTCAGTACAGGCTTTTGTTCCATAGTTCACCCGATGAGAGTGGAATTGTTGTAAATGCATTATTGACAGATATTTCAAAGCATTATGAGTAAGAAAAGAATTACCCCGTTTGAGGCCACACATCCCGGGGAGATGATAAAGGACGAACTTATTGAGCGTGGCATGACTCAGAAACAACTTGCTGAGGCTACAGGCATTAAGCCTTCTGTCTTGAGTGAAACTATTAACGGTAAGCGCAGCATTTCACTTAATATGGCTGTTGCTCTTGAGAAGTCGTTTGATATACCTGCTGATATCTGGATGAATATGCAGACAAATTATGACCTGGATATGGCCGATATTGCCAAAAGGGACAACCAGCGTGAGACAATTCCGGTTGTTATCCCCGTACGTGACCACAACCTCCTGCTTGAGATTGCCCGCAAGTTTGGCTGGGCATGTATGCTATAGCGGGAAAGCGTGCAATTGGGGACTGTCCCCANNGTACCCAGAGCCGGGGTCGAACCGGCACGGGTTGCCCCACTGGTGTTTGAGACCAGCGCGTCTACCGATTCCGCCATCTGGGCTTGGTCTAAAACCGCCGCGAAGGTACAACAATTTGATGAAACATAGGGGAATGTGCCTATTTTTTTTAGTGGACGCTGTTTTTAGGGCCTAAAAGGTTGTTTGTTTCCAAATAAGCGATATCTTCGTAGCAGACGTAAAAAAGGTACTATGTTAGGACAAGATAATTTCTGCGTTGTACTGGCAGGCGGATTCGGAACGCGACTTTGGCCTTTGAGCCGCAAAGGAATGCCTAAACAGTTTCTGGACTTCAATAACAACGGCCGCACGTTGCTTAAGGAGACTGTTGAGAGAATGAGACGTATTTTCCCCGAGGAGAACATTATAGTTTCAACCAACCTTGATTTTTATGAGGATGTGTGCAACCAACTGCCGGACCTGAATCCCAAGCAGGTGTTGTGCGAGCCGGTCATGAAGGGTACTGCGCCCAGCATCACGCTGGCATCGTACCATATCCGTGACATCAATCCCAATGCAAACATGCTGGTGGTTCCATCGGACCTTGTAATAAAGGATGAGGCTCCCTATATGGATGTGATTGAGCGGGGTATGTCTTTTGTAAGCGACAACAACTGCATACTGACCGTTGGCATCAAGCCTACACGCCCTGAGACTCGTTTCGGCTACATACAGATTGACGAGAAGAAGGCCGATGGCATTTACAGCGTGCGCACGTTTACCGAGAAGCCTGAGGAGTCATTCGCAAAGGTGTTTGTGGACAGCGGTGAGTTCTACTGGAACTCGGGTATCCTGATGTGGAACGTGAATACTTACATTGAGATTGCCAAGACGCATCTGCCGGAGATGATATCGCAGTTTAACCGAATCTATGATACCAAGCATAACCGCGACGAGCGCCGCAGTCTGCTCTACTCGGTCTATGAGGCGTTCCCGCATATCTCTATCGACTACGGAATCCTGGAAAAGACCGATAAGGTCTGCATGGCCATAGGTGATTTCAGCTGGAACGACATCGAGAGCTGGGACCTTCTGTACGACTATTGCGCCAAGGATGCCGACGGCAACGTGCTGGGTATGTACAATTACCAGGTTTACAACTGCAACAACAGTATGTTCCTGTGCAACAAGGAGAAGAAACTGGTGGTGATTGATGACCTGAGTGAGTTCCTGGTGGTTGATACCGATGACGTGCTGGTGATTTGCCGCCGCAACAACGAGACGGACTTTAAGAAATATATTAATGACGCCATGCTCAAGTATGGCGAAAAGTACTCCTGAATGAGTAAAGGGGCAAAGATGCCGGGGCTCTTGGCATTGAGCCCCATTATTGTTTTTCTGGTAGTTTATCTGGTGTCGTCACTTCTGGCGGGCGACTTTTACAGGGTGCCGGTTTCATCGGCCTTCCTGGTGGCATCGGTCTATGCGGTTGCCATTACCCCGGGGCCGATAAGCAGGCGCGTGAACATTTTCTCGGAGAGCGCGGGCCACTGGAACATCATGCTGATGGTGTGGATCTTTATGCTGGCGGGCGCGTTCGCAGGGTCGGCCAAGGAGATAGGATCCATTGAGGCTACGGTAAACTTTACGTTGAGCATAGTACCGGCAAAGGCGCTGCTGGCGGGGCTGTTCCTTACGGCCTGTTTCGTGTCACTGGCCATAGGTACCAGCGTGGGCACTATCGTGGCGCTGGTTCCCATTGCGGTGGGTATTGCCGATGAGACCGGACTCAATCCGGCCATGATGGCTGCACTTGTGGTGGGCGGCTCTTTCTTTGGCGATAATCTGTCGTTTATATCCGATACCACCATCGCGGCAACTCGGGCTGTGGGCTGCGCCATGCATGAAAAGTTCCGGGCCAACCTGATGATCGTGCTGCCGGCGGTGCTGGTGGTTACGGGCATTTACATCTACAGGGGGCTGAATATAAGTTCGGTTTCCAATACCGATGCCATTGAGTGGCTCAAACTGATTCCCTATCTGTCTGTCATAGTGCTGGCTCTGTTCGGACTGGATGTGACGCTGGTGCTGGTCATAGGCATTCTGCTCAACGCTGTGGTGGGATTCGGCACAGGGTCTATTGACTGGTATGAACTGCTGGGCGCAATAGGCAGCGGAATTGCCGGAATGGGCGATCTGGTGATCGTGACTCTGCTGGCCGGCGGAATGCTGGGAATCATTCGTCATAACGGCGGACTGGAGTACATCATAAAGGGTATATCGCGTCACGTGCACGGACGCAGGGGCGCGGAGTTGGGCATCGGCCTCCTTACGGCTTTGGCTAATCTCTGTACGGCCAACAATACCATCGCTATCATCACGGTGGGCAGTATAGTGAATGATATCTCTGAGAGATATGATATTCCCAAACGCAGGGCTGCCAGCCTGATGGATGTGTTCAGCTGTTTTGTACAGGGAATCATTCCTTACGGCGCCCAACTGCTTATGGCTGCAGGCCTTACCGGTCTGGCTACCACGCAGATAATTCCTTATCTCTATTATCCTTTTGCTGTGGGAATTTGCGTAATTCTGTCTATCCTTTTCCGTAATAGTCTGAAACGTTCCAAAAAATGAAAAAGATTCTTCCTGTTTTGCTGGCATTGCTTTTTGCCACGTCAATCAAAGCGAATGATGCCGTATTCTATATGAGCGGCGCTACACTGGTGCCCATAAAGGAAACCGATATTTCCATATCAAAGGAGATTCTCACCATCACGGTCGGTAAAGATGATTATGCTACGGTTGATGTTTACTATGAGTTTTACAACCCGAAGAAATCAAAGACTGTAACCATGGCATTTGAGGCTATGGCTCCGAGTTATGGCCCGATTCACAGGGACGGAACTCATCCTTTTATCAAGGATTTCACGGTCCAGATGAACGGTAGCTCTCTGCCGTTTGAGAATGCATTGATAGAAAGTGAGTACGGAAAGCCGACAGATTATACACCCTTAACCGATCCGGATGAAGAGGATGAGGATGGAATGCCGGATGGTGATTACGTATATGATGAGAAGCAAGACAAGTACGTCCCTTTCTCATACTGCTATTTCTTTACCGCCAATTTCAAGAAGGGGGTGAACACTGTACATCATACGTACAGGTATCGCATGAACCAGAATATGTATGCCAATTATGTGATTGATTATTGGCTTACGCCTGCGGCCCGATGGGCGGGTGGCAAGATAGGTGATTTTACCCTCAGGATTAAATCTGAAAGATATGGAGAAGAGATATGTATGGTTGATTCCCTGTTTATGGGAAAACCTTGGGATATCAATTCCTACCAGTATTTCTTTTACCATGATAATCCCTATGCCTTGCATGGAGGCAAGGTGGAACATTTCATGCTTGCTGATTTGAATCCCGATAAGGCGCTTGAGTGGCACTCAACGGATTTTGTCCCTTCCAGGAATATTACCATATATCCTGCGGATTACATAATGCCGGATTTCCGTTATGCGACAGGGGGTACCATTGTCGTGGATGATGAGGCCGGTGTTGAATGCGTCTATGTGGCCGAAGATGAAACCCGTTACTTTATAGTGGCATCGGATTACGGATGGATTGACAAATCAAAAGGTCATATAGAAAAACGCAGTGCAAAGGATGGCCAGGGATGCATCACTTCAAAAATCAGGAAGCCTGTTTATGTGAGGTTGTCACCCAAGTTTGATGCTGATGTAATACAGGTCATTGATGTTGCGATAGATATTCCGGATTCATATGAGTGCCTGGGCTATTGGACCGTAAGAAACAGTGATAAATGGGGATTGTATCACGGTTGGTTCAGAGCCAATGTTGACGGAATAATAGGATACGTTGATGTTGACGATGTTATGTGGGAACCCTATAACATAAAAGTTCCCGAACCGCCGCATGACTTTTATAACTACGACGATCCGACATCGGTCATTATCCCGGAGGGCGTTACATACATTTTGGATAATGCATTTTATAAATGCAGTGAAATAAAAACGGTTTCAATTCCCGGCAGTGTCAAGTTCCTGGGCAACGGAGCCTTTAGAGAGTGCAGCGGATTGGAATCGGTCACATTGCCTGACAGTATCAACGCCATCGGCCCATGGACGTTCAAGGATTGCAGCAGTTTGACATCGGTAGTGCTCCCTGCCGCCCTTACCAGAATACAGGCAGAGGCATTCATGGGATGTGGCGCTCTGACATCGGTAACCTGTAACAATCCTACGCCTCCTCTTGTTTTTGAAAACTCGTTTGGCAGTTCCTGCGCCAAGGCGACTCTATATGTACCCAAAGGCTCCAAACAAGCCTATCAGTCGGCCGAATACTGGAAGGATTTCCAAAACATCGTAGAAAAATGAGCGATTAGTTGTTTTTTTTGCCCGCAGATGTTGGAAATATCAAAAAAGGCGGTAAATTTGCACCGCGTTTGAGAGCAGCAGTGCTCCAAATGTGACATAATGCTTCTTTAGCTCAGTTGGTTAGAGCATCTGACTGTTAATCAGGGGGTCCTAGGTTCAAGTCCTAGAAGGAGCGCCAGATGAGTCCGAGTAAATCGGACTCATGTTTTTTAGTACAGGACTTGACCTAGCCCCGTGGTCCTAGGTTTTTCGGCCCTTCGGGCCTCAACAAGCTTCGCAGTCAAGTCCTAGAAGGAGCGCAATCAGTTCCAAGAAATTGGGACTGATTTTTTTTTGTCACCCTCAAAATGCCTATCTTCGCGGAAACATCAATTGCTATGAAGAGATTTCTTAAGGGCGTTGCCCTTTTTGCCATACTGGGATTGGCGCCTGCGTTGTCATCGGCCCAAAACAATAATGACCACAACTTTGAGATTGCCAAGAATCTGGAGGTGTTCCATGAGATTGTGAGCGAACTGGACCGTTTCTATGTGGATACCATCAACCCCAAGCAGACCATTGAGAAGGGTATCCAGGCTATGTTGAGCAGCATTGACCCGTATACCGAGTACTTCCCTGAGAATGACATGATGGACCTTAAGATGATCACCACCGGAAAGTATGCCGGAATAGGTGCGGTGATACGTCAGTACACGGGTCGCGATTACATTTATATCGATGAGCCCTACGAGGGTATGCCTGCTGCACGTTACGGACTTAAGGCGGGCGATGAGATTCTGAGCATAAACGGCGAGAGCATGAAGGGCAAGCCGTCATCATACGTAAGTGACCATTTGCGCGGTGAGGCCGATTCTAAGCTGACCGTTACGGTACGCCGCCCGGGTGTGCCCGATTCGCTGAGCATCGAGGTGGTCCGCAGCGTGATTGCACTGCCGGCAGTACCTTATTACGGTATGTACAAGGGCTACGGATATATCCTGCTTGAGCAATTCACCGAGAACTGCTCCAAGAGCGTGATGAAGGCTCTGGTGGAGCTGAAGGAGCAGGGTGCCAAGGGTATTATCCTGGATCTGCGCGGAAACGGCGGCGGACTGCTTAACGAGGCGGTCGAGATTGTGGGCCTGTTTGTTCCCAAGGGCACCAAGCTGGTCGAGACTCGGGGCAAGGTTCCGCAGGCCGCAACGACATACTATACCCAACGCAATCCTATAGACGAGAACATCCCGCTGGTGGTTATGACCGATGACCAGTCGGCATCGGCCTCCGAGATCGTGGCCGGAAGCCTGCAGGATCTGGACCGTGCGGTGGTGGTTGGCGTTCGTACGTTCGGCAAGGGTCTGGTGCAGACCACCCGTATGCTGCCGTTCAACGGAACGCTTAAGGTTACCACAGCCAAGTACTACATTCCCAGCGGCCGTTGCATTCAGGAGATTGACTACTCAAAACGTAATGACAAAGGTCAGGCGCAGCATATTCCCGACAGTCTTACCAAGGTGTTCTACACCGCTGCGGGCCGTCCGGTCCGTGACGGCGGCGGAATACGTCCCGATGTGGTGTGCAAGCAGGACACTATGCCCGACATTCTATATTACATATCCCAGAACGTGGTGCTGTTTGACTTTGTGAACGAGTGGAGTTCCAGGCACGAGACCATTGCTCCGGCCGATAAGTTCGTACTTACGGACGATGATTACAATGCCTTCAAGGAGTTTGTATGCAACAGCGACTTCAAGTATGAGAGCAACAGCGGCAAGGCGCTGGCATCACTCATTAAGATTGCAGAGAGAGAGGGTCTGGCCGATAAGGCACAGGATGAGTTTAAGTCACTGGAGAGCAAGCTTCAGTATGATCTTAGAAATGATTTGGATGTGTTCCGAAGTGACCTGGAGCGTGTAATTGCTATGGAGATTATTATTCGCTATTACTACCAGCGCGGAGTGGTGGTGTACAATATGTCACGTGACAGGTTCCTGGATGAGGCCGTTAGCCTGCTGGGTGACCGCAAGCGTTACGATTCGATCCTGGCGTCGCCTCAATGACTGGAGAGTCTGAATGAGAGGTAGAGGAACAGCACTACTATAACGAGTACTGCCACAATCATTACGAGTGACCCTAACAGGAAGTTGTTGTTGGAGCGGATGGATCTTCTTTTCATAAGGATGATTTTGTCACAAAGCTACCGGTTTTTCTTGTAGAAGTCACTTAAAATTCCGAAAATTGCATCACTAACTGAATTAACCTAACATACTTTATTATGAAGAAATCAGGAATCATTCTGCTGGCAGCATTGATGCTGGCTCCGTTTAAGGTTCTGGCTGAGCCGGACCCCAATTTCCACATTTACATTTGCATCGGTCAGTCAAACATGGAGGGTAACCCCCGTCCCGAGCAGATTGACAAGGAGAATGTAAGCCCCCGTTTCGTTACGATGAACGCCGTTGATTTTCCCGACAGCAAGATGGGTGAGTGGCGTACTGCCGTTCCGCCTTTGGCACGTCCTTCAACAGGTCTTACTCCTGTCGACTATTTTGGCCGTACAATGGTTCAGAATATGCCCGAGGATGTAAAGATAGGTATCGTTATGGTGGCTGTTGCAGGTTGCTCCATCGATCTGTTTGACAAGGACAAGTGTGAGGAGTATATCCCCAAGCAGGCCGGCTGGATGCAGAATATCTGCAAGGAGTACGGCGGCAACCCCTACAACCGTCTGATTGAGCTCTGCAAGAAGGCTCAGCAGGATGGCGTAATCAAGGGTATCCTGCTGCATCAGGGTGAGACCAATACCAATGATCCGCAGTGGCCGGCTAACGTAAAGAAGGTTTATGACGACATCCTGGCTGACCTGGGTCTGGAGGCCGGTTCAATTCCTCTGCTCTCTGGTGAGGTTGTTCCCGCCGATCAGGGTGGTGTATGCGCCGATCACAACAAGGTGATGGCTACTCTGCCCGAGACTCTGCCGCAGGCAATGGTGGTTCCCGCATACGGATGCGCTTGCGGTCGTGACCATCTGCATTTCAACTGCAAGGGTCTGCGCGAGTTCGGTCGCCGTTATGCCGCCAGAATGCTCGGCTACCTGGGATACTGATAAAGCCAGCGATCTAACAGGGGACGGTTCTTTTTTCGCTCCTTCAGGGGCAAAAAAAGAACCGTCCCCCCGTGATTTTTTAGCGTTTTGTTTGGAGGTGAAAGGGATTTGAACTATCTTTGCACCCGATAAGATGATGTGTGGAGAGGCCGAGGGCCTCTTTTTTGTTGCCATACGGTTACTTATCAGGAACAAGTTTTATTTTTATATGATTGACAAACAACAAGTTATCAGTATTGCTGAGAAATGGCTCAACACTAAGGAGGGCTATTTTCTTGTGGATGTAGACGTTACCCCCGACAACCGTATCGTGGTTGAGATTGACCAGGCCGAAGGTGTCTGGATTGACGATTGCGTAGATCTGAGCCGTTTCATCGAGTCCTCACTGGACCGTGATGTCGAGGATTATGAGTTGGAGGTAGGATCGGCCGGCATAGGTCAGCCGTTCAAGGTTCTGCAGCAGTACATCAATCATATAGGCCAGGAGGTTGAGGTCCTGCCCAAGAGCGGTGCCAAGATCAAGGGCATTCTCGTATCCGCCGATGAAAAGGGCTTTTCCATCAAGACCACCCGTAAGGAGAAGGTTGAAGGAAGCAAGCGCCCCAAGACTGTTGAGGTGGAGATGCCCTTTGGCCACGATGAAGTGAAATATGTAAAATACGTAATAAGTTTAAAGTAAAATGGCTACTAAGAAAGAAGAGACGATCTCATTGATCGATACCTTTCAGGAGTTCAAGGAACTGAAGAACATTGACCGCATGACGCTGGTCTCAGTCCTTGAGGAGAGTTTCCGCAGTGTAATCTCAAAGATGTTCGGAACCGATGAGAACTACTCTGTAATCGTTAACCCCGACAAGGGTGACTGCGAGATCCAGCGTTCACGTATCGTGGTCGAGGACAAGGACCTTGAGGATTCAAACACTCAGATTTCACTCTCTGAGGCCCGTCAGATTGACGAGGACTTCGAGGTAGGCGAGGAGGTTTCGGAGCAGGTCGATTTCAGCAAGTTCGGCCGCCGCGCCATCCTGAACCTGCGCCAGACTCTGGCTTCAAAGATTCTGGAGCTTGAAAAGGACAGTCTCTACAACAAGTATGTTGAGAAAATCGGTACAATCGTTACCGGTGAGGTTTATCAGATCTGGAAGAAGGAGATCCTGCTTCTGGATGAAGAGGGTAATGAGTTGCTGCTGGCCAAGACAGACCAGATTCCCAGTGATTTCTTCCGTAAGGGTGAGACAGTCCGCGCCGTCGTTGACCGCGTTGACAACGTGAACAACCCCAAGATCATGCTGAGCCGCACATCACCCGTGTTCCTGCAGCGCCTGCTGGAGCAGGAGGTTCCTGAGATTGCAGACGGCCTGATCACCATCAAGAAGATCGTACGCATTCCGGGCGAGCGCGCCAAGATTGCCGTTGAGTCTTATGATGACCGTATCGATCCCGTTGGCGCCTGCGTAGGTGTGAAGGGTTCACGTATTCACGGTATCGTTCGCGAGCTGCGTAACGAGAACATTGACGTTATCAACTACACCACAAACATAGAGCTCTTCATAAAGCGTGCCCTGAGCCCCGCCAAGATATCGGAACTCAATCTGGATACCGAGGCCCGTCGTGCAGAGGTTTATCTCAAGCAGGATCAGGTTTCACTGGCTATCGGTAAGAGCGGTCTGAACATCAAGCTGGCCAGCATGCTGACCGAGTATACGATCGATGTATACCGTGAGCTTGAGCAGGAGCAGTCCGAGGAGGATATCTATCTGGACGATTTCCGTGGCGATATAGAGGATTGGGTTGTCGATGCTCTGCATGATGCAGGCTTTGAGACCGCCAAGGCCGTTCTGCGTGCAGACCGCGAGATCCTGACTGAGTCAGTTGACCTTGAGGAGGAGCAGGTAGACGAGATTCTGGATATTCTGGCACGTGAGTTTGCCGATGAGGAGGAGTTCCGGAAATTCATAAAAGAATAAGAATAAAGATTAATCGGGGCAAGGCCCTGACAACCAAAAGAAAGTATTTTTATAGATGGCGATAAGAATAAGTAAAGCAACAAGAGAGTTGAATGTGGGAGTTTCCACGCTGGTGGATTTCCTGCATAAGAAGGGTTTTGCCGATATAACCGAGGACCTGAACCAGAAACTTACCGACGAGCAGTACAACCTGCTGGTGGCTGAGTACAGTCAGGACAAGTCTATCCGCGAGGAGGCCACCCGTTTCCTTCAGGACCGCATGAGCCGTAAATCGGCCCCCGAGGAACCTGTACATGAGGAGAAGCCGGCCAAGAAAGAGCCCGAGGTGATAGAGACCGTAGTCCCTGAGGAGCCGGTTATCAAGTTCAAGACCGTAGGTAAGATAAATCTTGAGACTCCCAAGCCTGAGGCTAAGGAGGAGCCCAAGCCGGAGCCTAAGGAGGAACCCAAGCCGGAGCCAAAGGAGGAGCCTAAGCCGGAGCCTAAGAAGGAACCCAAGAAGGAGCCTAAGAAGGAGGCTGCAAAGCCTGCCGAGCCGGCCAAGCCTGTGGTTCAGGAGCCCGCTCCCGAGCCCGAGGCACCCAAGGCTGTTGTGCCCGAGCCTGAGAAGGAAGTTCCCGAGGAGGTATTCAAGCTCTCTTCACCCCAGAACGGAGGTCTTAACATCAAGACCGTGGGAAAGATTGACCTGACAGCCATCAATCAGTCAACCCGTCCCAAGAAGAAGTCCAAGGAGGAGAAGAAGAAGGAGCGTGAGGCCAAGGAGCTTCAGCGTCAGCAGCAGCGCCAGCAGTTCAAGGAGTCTCTCATGAAGGAGATCAAGCCCGGAGAGCGCTCTCAGGACGGTGATGCACCGCGCAAGAAGAACCGCGTCCGCATTGGCGGCGAGAAGGTTGACCTGTCCAAGGCCGACAGCTACGGTCAGTCACAGAATAATGAGGGTCGCGGCGGTAAGGATGCACAGAAGGGCGGTGGCCGCAACAACAAGGATCACCGTTTCAACAAGGCCGATAAGGCTGAGTTCTCAAACGAGGAAGTAAACCGTCAGATCCGCGACACATTCTCATCGTTCCAGAAGGGTAAGACCAAGTCTTCAAAGTACCGCAAGGACAAGCGCGAGCAGGTTCAGCAGCGTCAGATGGAGGCTCTGGAGCAGGAGATGGCCGAGAGCAAGGTACTTAAGCTTACCGAGTTCGTGACAGCCAACGAGCTGGCCACCATGATGAACATACCCGTTACCCAGGTTATAGCAACCTGTATGAACGTAGGTATGATGGTGTCAATCAACCAGCGTCTGGATGCCGAGACAATCAATATCGTGGCCGATGAGTACGGTTTCAGCACCGATTTCGTGAGCGCCGAGGTTGCCCAGCAGATCAGCGAGGAGGCCGATAAGGAGGAGGATCTGGTACCGCGCGCACCTATCGTAACCGTTATGGGTCACGTAGATCACGGTAAGACCTCTCTGCTTGACTATATCCGCAAGTCAAACGTTATTGCCGGTGAGGCCGGTGGTATCACACAGCACATCGGTGCCTACAACGTCAAGCTTGAGGACGGACGTCACATTACGTTCCTGGATACTCCGGGTCACGAGGCATTTACCGCCATGCGTGCCCGTGGTGCTCAGGTTACTGATATTGCAATCATTATTGTTGCTGCCGATGACAACGTGATGCCCCAGACCAAGGAGGCTATCGCACACGCCACCGCAGCCGGTGTACCTATAGTATTCGCAATCAACAAGGTTGATAAACCTGCAGCCGATCCCGAGCGTATCAAGCAGGAGCTGGCACAGATGAACTTCCTGGTCGAGGACTGGGGAGGCAAGTACCAGAGCCAGGACATATCGGCCAAGAAGGGTACGGGTGTTCCCGAACTTATGGAGAAGGTGCTGTTGGAGGCCGAGATGCTTGACCTCAAGGCTAACCCCAACCGTAAGGCTACCGGTACCATCATCGAGTCTTCACTGGACAAGGGCCGCGGTTATGTGGCTACCGTGCTGGTATCGAACGGTACCCTTAAGATGGGTGACATCGTGATTGCCGGAACATCGTGGGGTAAGGTTAAGGCTATGTTCAACGAGCGTAACCAGAAGATGAAATCGGCCGCTCCCGCAGAGCCTGTGCTGATTCTGGGTCTGAACGGTGCTCCTCAGGCAGGTGTAAGCTTCCACGTTGTGGACAGCGAGCGTGAGGCCCGTGAGATTACCGGAAAGCGCGAGCAGCTGCAGCGTGAGCAGGGTGTACGTACCGCACAGACTCTGACTCTTGATGAGCTGGGCCGTCGTATCAAGATGGGCGATTTCCACGAGCTGAACCTTATCGTAAAGGCCGATGTGGACGGATCCGTAGAGGCTCTGAGCGATTCACTCATAAAGCTCTCTACTCCGAATATCCAGGTCAACGTGATTCACAAGGCTGTGGGTGCCATCTCTGAGAGTGATGTCAGCCTGGCATCGGCATCGAACGCCATCATCATCGGTTTCGATGTACGTCCGTCGGGTGCCGCCAAGCGTCTGGCTGAGCAGAATGATGTTGACATACGTATCTACTCAATCATATATGATGCCATTGACGAGGTCAAGTCAGCTATGGAAGGTCTGCTTGCACCCAAGGTCAAGGAGGAGGTTACCGCTACCGTCGAGGTTATGGAGGTGTTCCATATCTCAAAGGTCGGTATGGTAGCCGGTTGCCGTGTACGTGAGGGTAAGGTTGCACGTAACGACAAGGCCCGCGTGATCCGTGACGGTATCGTTATCCACACCGGCGACATCCAGGCCCTGAAGCGTTTCAAGGACGATGTCAAGGAGGTTCAGGCAGGTATGGAGTGCGGTATGAGTCTTGTATCATACAATGACATCAAGGAGGGTGACATCATTGAGACATTCACCCAGATTGAGGTAAAACAGACTCTTTAATCAAGACAGATTATGGTATTGGATTGGATTATCATAGCCGTCATGCTGGTGGGGCTGATTAGCGGCATCATCAAGGGTGTCATCCAGCAGATATTCAGCTTGGGAGGTCTTATACTGGGTATCATATTGGGTACTCTGCTTTATGAGCCGTTTGCAGGTCTGCTTCTGAGCATATTCAGGATGTCTGATCAGACTGCCCGTATTGTGGCTTTCGTGATAATTCTTCTTGTGGTACCCCTGGTATGCGGGTTGCTTGGAAAGGCTCTTTCCAAACTGGTGCATGCCGCCAACCTGGGCTTCATTGACAGGGTGCTGGGTGCTGTTTTCGGACTTTTCAAGGTGGTGCTCATCATGGGACTGGTAATAATGGTTCTGGATATGACGGGCGTATCGGACAAGATTGTCAAGAAGGAGGAGAAGAAGCAGTCACAGCTTTACGTGCCGGTGAGCGATTTTTCCGGTTTCTGCCTGCAGTGGACCTGGAACAAGGTCAAGGAGAATGCCGAGGATCTGATTCCTGACTATAAGAAAGAAGAAAACAAAGACAAGAAAGACCAAAAAAAGGTTTGATAAGTTGAATACCGAGACACAGGACAACAGTCTGATAAGGGAGATCAGTGCCGAGAAGTACAGGTACGGTTTCACTACCGATGTCCACACCGATATAATAGACCGCGGTCTGACCGAGGATACCGTAAGGCTCATCTCAGAGCGTAAAGGCGAACCGGAGTGGATGCTGGAGTTTCGTCTAAAGGCGTACCGTCACTGGCTTACCATGGAGATGCCGCATTGGGCACATCTGGATATCCCCGAGATAGACTATCAGAACATATCATATTACGCTGATCCCACAGCAAAGAAGAAGGAGGGTCCCAAGAACCTGGAGGAGATTGATCCGCAGGTCATGAAGACCTTTGACAAGCTGGGTATACCCCTTGAGGAGCGTCTGGCTCTGAGCGGCGGTGTGGCTGTCGATGCGGTGATGGATTCCGTATCGGTCAAGACCACCTTCAAGCAGACCCTGGCCGAGAAGGGTATCATATTCTGCTCAATGGGTGAAGCTGTAAAGAACCATCCTGACCTGATAAAGCAGTATCTGGGCAGCGTGGTCAATTACCGTGACAATTTCTTTGCCGCCCTGAACAGCGCCGTATTCAGTGACGGATCATTCGTTTACATACCCAAGGGTGTGCGCTGCCCCATGGAACTGTCCACATACTTCCGCATAAACGCCGCCGGAACCGGCCAGTTTGAGCGTACGCTGATTGTGGCCGATGACGACAGTTACGTATCCTATCTGGAGGGTTGCACCGCACCTATGCGCGATGAGAACCAGCTGCATGCCGCTATCGTTGAGATTGTGGTGCTGGACCGCGCCGAGGTCAAGTACAGCACCGTTCAGAACTGGTATCCGGGCGATGAGAACGGCAAGGGCGGTGTATATAACTTTGTGACCAAGCGCGGACTCCTGAAGGGTGTTGACAGCAAGCTGTCGTGGACCCAGGTGGAGACCGGATCGGCCATAACATGGAAATACCCCAGTTGCGTGCTGCAGGGTGACGGATCACAGGGTGAGTTCTACTCGGTGGCCCTTACCAATAACTGGCAGCAGGCCGATACGGGTACCAAGATGATACATATAGGCCGTAACACAAAGAGTACGGTCATAAGCAAGGGTATATCGGCCGGACACAGTCAGAACTCATACAGGGGTCTGATCAAGGTGGGCCCTCATGCCGACGGTGCACGTAACTACAGCCAGTGTGACTCACTGCTGCTGGGAAGCGACTGCGGCGCACATACATTCCCTTATATGGATGTAAAGAACGAGACTGCCATCGTGGAGCACGAGGCAACTACCTCAAAGATATCCGAGGACCAGTTGTTCTACTGCAACCAGCGTGGCATACCTATGGAACAGGCCATCGGCCTTATTGTTAACGGTTACGCCAAGGAGGTGCTCAACAAACTGCCTATGGAGTTTGCGGTCGAGGCCCAGCGCCTTCTGTCGGTGTCACTTGAAAATACGGTTGGATAATTATGATGCTGAATATTGAAAACCTTCATGCCGGTATAGACGGCAAAGAGATATTGAAAGGCATTAACCTTGAGGTTGGTGCCGGCCAGGTTCATGCCATTATGGGTCCCAACGGATCGGGCAAGAGTACCATGAGCAACGTGCTTGTGGGCCATCCTTCTTACCAGGTCACCGAGGGTAGCGTTACTTTCAAGGGAAAGAACCTGCTGGATATGCCGGCCGAGGACCGCAGCCATGAGGGCCTGTTCATGTCTTTCCAGTATCCCGTTGAGATACCGGGTGTGAGCATGACCAACTTTATGCGTACCGCCATCAACGAGAAGCGCAAGTATCTGGGCCTGCAGCCCATGTCACCGACCGATTTCCTGAAACTGATCAAGGAGAAGCGTGACCTTGTGAAACTTGACGCCAAGTTCATGAACCGCTCGGTCAACGAGGGATTCAGCGGCGGTGAGAAGAAACGTAACGAGATTTTCCAGATGGCCATGCTTGAGCCGTCACTCAGCATACTTGACGAGACTGATTCTGGTCTTGACATCGATGCACTGCGTATCGTGGCCGACGGTGTGAACCGTCTTAAGAGCCCGGAGACATCGGTCATCGTCATTACCCACTATCAGCGTCTGCTTGACTATATCAAGCCCGATATAGTTCATGTGCTGTATCAGGGACGTATCATCAAGACTGCCGGTCCTGAACTTGCACTTGAGCTTGAGGAGCGTGGTTACGACTGGGTTATTAAGGAGTTTGAGGATTCTCAGAAATGAAGTCGGCGCAGAATTACATAGATCTGTTCAGGGAGAACAGGGCATTGGTGGATCGCGGATCGGCCGAAGTCCTGAACTCACTGCGTGATGCCGCTCTGAGCAGCCTTGAGCAGTACGGCCTGCCGCATAACGGCTTGGAGGAGTATCTGCATACCGATGTGTCCAAGTGGTTCGAGCCCGACTGGGGCATGAACCTGGCCCGTCTGGATATGCCGGTAGACTTTGCCCAGGCTTTCAAGTGCAGCGTACCCAATCTGAGTACCCAGCTATACTTCCTGGCAAACGATACTTTTGCAAGTTCCGATACAGCCGCAAAGAACCTGCTTCCCGAGGGTGTGATTGCCGGCAGTCTCAAGGAGGCCGCCGCTCAGCATCCTGAACTGGTTGCAAAGTTCTACGGCAGGTTGGCCGATATGGAGAAGCCGGGAATCGCGGCAATCAACACTCTGTTTGCCCAGGATGGTTTCATCCTGTATGTCCCGGACGGTGTTGTTATTGAAAAACCATTACAACTCATAACCCTTTTGAGTTCAAAGGTTGACCTTATGGTTAACCGCAGGATTCTGGTAGTCCTGGGACGCGGCGCACAGGCAAAACTGCTGCTTTGTGACCATGCTCTTGCTGCGAATCAATATTTGACGACTCAGGTGGTCGAGTTATTCGCAGGCCCCGGTTCCACTTTCGAGCTTTATGACCTGGAGGAGACTCATTACGCAAACAGGCGTACGTCAGAGCTTTACGTAAATCAGGAGGCCGACAGTAACGTTGAGATTGACTATGTGACACTGCACAACGGACAGACACGCAATACCGTCTTCTCAACTTTTGCAGGTCGCGGCTCAAATCTCTCGCTCAATGGCATAGCAACCGTTGACAAGGAACAACACGTTGATAATATGACGTTTGTTGACCATCGGGTATCGGACTGCACCAGCAACGAACTGTTCAAGTATGTCCTTGACGACAGCGCGAGCGGGGCATTCGCAGGAAAGGTCCTGGTCCGTCACGGCGCACAGCACACTGAGTCTCAGCAGACTAACCGTAATATCTGCCTTACGCGCCAGGCACGAATGTTCACACAGCCCCAGCTGGAGATTTATGCCGATGACGTAAAGTGCTCACACGGTGCAACGGTGGGTCAGCTTGACGACAAGGCCATGTTCTACATGCGTCAGCGCGGCATACCCGAGGCCGAGGCACGCATGATGCTCATGCAGGCCTTTGTAGGTGAGGTTATAGGACGTGTATCGCTGGAGCCGCTCCGTGACCGTCTGAACCGACTTGTAGAGAAACGTTTCCGCGGTGAACTCACCCAATGTGAGGGTTGCCGTGCTTGCAGATGATAAGTTGACTTTGGCTTTGGCATTGGCCTTGGCCTTTAAATGATCGGGAACTATGATTTCTATAGAGCGCATAAGAAAGGATTTCCCCATTCTGGGACGTGAGGTTTACGGCAAACCGCTTGTCTATCTGGATAATGCGGCAACTACCCAGAAGCCTCAGTGCGTCATTGATGCCATAAGTGAGGCATACTGCAACGAGAATGCCAACGTACATCGCGGCATTCATTTCCTGTCACAGCAGGCTACCGATATGATGGAAGCCGCCCGTGAGAAGGTTCGTCAGTTTATAGGTGCCGGCAGCACTGAAGAGATAATCTTTACCCGCGGTACCACCGAGAGCATGAATCTGCTGGCAAGTTCGTTTGCCGCTGCATTCCTGAAAGAGGGTGATGAGATTATTATCTCGGGAATGGAGCATCACAGCAACATAGTTCCCTGGCAGATCCAGGCACAGAGGTACGGTTTCAAGATAAGAATCATACCTGTAACAGACCTTGGAGAACTGGATATGGATGCTTTCAGGGCACTTCTGAACCCCAAGACAAAACTGGTGAGCATTACACATGTTTCCAATGTCTTAGGTACTGTGAATCCCGTTTCCGGAATTATCGGTCTGGCCCATTCGCACGGAATTCCCGTAGCAGTGGACGGAGCCCAGTCCGTTCCGCACATAAAAGTGAACGTTCAGGAACTCGGGGCCGATTTTTACGCTTTCAGCGGACACAAGATATACGGTCCTACAGGCATAGGCGTGCTGTACGGTCGCAAGGAACTGATGGAGAAAATGCCTCCATATCAGGGCGGAGGTGAGATGATAAAGCGCGTCACTTTTGAAAAAACGACTTACAACGAACTCCCCTACAGGTTTGAGGCTGGAACACCTGACTACGTAGGTTCCATTGCATTGGGTACTGCTCTTGATTACGTTCAGGAGATAGGTATGGAACAGATTGCCGCATATGAAAAGGAACTCTGTGCATATGCCTTGAGCCTTCTGGGAGAGATTCCCGGAATGAGGTTTATAGGCAATGCTCCTGAGCGCAGTGCCGTCATCTCATTCCTGGTCGGAAACATTCATCCCTCGGATATGGGTACACTGCTGGACCGTCTGGGCATAGCGGTACGTACAGGCCACCATTGCGCCGAGCCGCTTATGGACCGCATGGGTATTCCCGGTACCGTACGCGCATCGTTCTCATTCTACAATACAAAGGCTGAGATAGATGCTTTGAAGGCCGGAATAGAGCGCGTGAGGGCGATGTTTTAAACTTTTTTCACATTTCAAGGTATAACGTATAGTTATAATGCTTACCTTTGACCCGTTTTTGAAACCAATTTTTAACCAAAAGGATAATTATGAAGAGACTATTTTTTAGCGTTTTTGCATTGGCATTAGGCGCATTCGCATTCATGTCATGCGATGATGAAAAGATTGATAACGAAGGAAATGACGGAAAGGCTCCCAAGGGTTCATTCCTTACAGTTCCCCAGCAGCAGCAGGCTATTCAGAGCTCTCTTGAAGGTATAGCAGACGCTGTCCAGTTCACTGAGTTCGCAAACGCAATGGATGTCGTTACAGGTATCATGGGCAGAGAGATAGGAAAGGAAGCTATTTATTCCATTCTTTCCAACAGTCCTGAAATTCTGGAGGATTCCCTGTTCCAGGCTAAGTTGTCACAGGCTTTGATGATGTTTTATGGAGATACTATCATTGCCGATCTTACTCCGTATCATATGGAAGTAGACCTCTTGATCAGGGATACCGTGCTGATTGACACCATCAGTTTTGCGGGTGAAGGCGGAGGCGTCGGCACATATGTTGATACTACCTATCAGACAGTGTTCACTCTCTGCAACATAAAGCATGACGTTAATTGTTTCAAGCTGAATGTCTTTGTCGACGAGCATGAGATTACACTCCAGGCAAACATGCTGGCTGGTGAGAACATTCTTACCATAAAGGATGAGAAGGCTACCAGGAATGTGGTTCTTCCCAAGACGCTTATCCTTTCAGTCGGTTTGGACGGTCAGCTCCTGGCTTCTCTGAATGGTCAGTACCAGTCAGATCTTCAGATCTACGTTGAGGATGTAAAGGATGGAGACGACATCGTAAAGGTTGAGGGATCAAAGCTGTCTGTTTCAGGCAGTGTCACTCTTGCAAGCTATTCACTCGGCGGAGGTTTCACTTATGACGAGAAGAAAGGCATAGAGGGTAATATGACAGTAAAATATGGCACCACTGAGCTGCTTGCAGCAAATGCAAAGCTGGATGCCGTATTTGAGGGTCTGGATATTCAGGATACAACCGCTATCCTGGTATGGGCTCAGAATCCTGAGATGCTCAAGTCAATCAGCCTGAATGCTTCATTGGCAGGCGGTCAGGTAGAGTTCAAGGGCACCATGACAAGTCCGTTCAAGGATGAGGAGCTTGCCACAACACTGCGCAGCCTTATGGTTCCCGGTGCAACCATCAGCCAGGAGAAAGCCGCACAGACTGTCGAGAAGCTCAACGGCATTATCACCGCCGGCTTCTACTTCAAGGGCTACAAGGATGCTCAGGCAAAGTTCAAGCTGGTATACAAAGACCCCGAGTCCGGTACAAAGGGTAGTGTCGATGACGACGATGAGGATGGTGAGAATCCTCTGGAAGCAATCGGCGAGCTGTTTGCCAAGACCGGTGCATATCCCGTTCTGATTGCTCATGACGAGGATGGCAACGAGATTGAGGTTGAGATGAAGGAGTACTTCGGCAAGATTGACGTTACTACCTTTACCCAGACTATTACAGACAAGTTCCTGCAGGCCTTCGGCCCGATTCTGGCCGAGTTGCAGTCTGACGAGGAGTAATTGAGACAATCGCAATAATGAGGGGTGACTGCACCAAGCGGCCACCCCTCATTTTTACACATTTTTAAGTACTTAAAAGACCTAAAAATGAGTAAATTTGCGCCCGATTTCAAAAGAGGATAAAAATACACTATATATGAAACAGAAAGCACTCCTTATGATTCTTGACGGCTGGGGCATCGGAAACCGCTCCAAGGCCGACGTGATTTACAACACTCCCACTCCTTACATGGATTATCTGAACGCCAATTATCCGCACGCTCAGCTTCTGGCAAGCGGTGAGAACGTTGGTCTTCCCGACGGTCAGATGGGTAACTCGGAGGTAGGTCACCTGAATATCGGTGCCGGTCGCGTGGTTTATCAGGACCTGGTTAAGGTTAACCGTGCAATTGCAGACGGCAGCATCCGTCAGAACAAGGAGATCGTATCGGCTTACAGTTACGCCAAGCAGAGCGGCAAGAAGCTTCACTTTATGGGTCTGGTATCGGACGGCGGCGTTCACAGTTCACTGGAGCATCTGTTCTGCCTGACCGATATTGCCCGCGAGTACGGCATCGACAATGCATACGTACACTGCTTCATGGACGGTCGTGATACCGACCCCAAGAGCGGCAAGGGTTTCATCGACCAGCTTGTAAAGCGCGGTGACAAGGTTGCCACAATCATCGGCCGTTATTATGCAATGGACCGTGACAAGCGTTGGGAGCGTGTAAAGATCGCTTATGACCAGCTGGTATCAGGTGAGGGCCGTAAGGTCAGCGATATGGTTCAGGCTGTTGAGGAGTCATATGCCGAGGGCGTGACCGATGAGTTCATGAAGCCTATCGTGAATGAGGCTTATGACAGCCGCATTGAGGAGGGTGATGCAATCATCTTCTTCAACTTCCGCAACGACCGCGCCAAGGAACTCACAATTGTTCTCACACAGAAGGATATGGACGCTGAGGGTATGCATACCATTCCCGGTCTGCAGTACTACTGCCTCACTCCGTATGATGCTTCATTCACCGGAGTTCACATCCTGTTTGACAAGGAGAACGTTACCAATACTCTGGGTGAGTATATCTCATCAAAGAATCTCAAGCAGCTGCATATTGCCGAGACTGAGAAGTACGCTCACGTTACATTCTTCCTGAACGGCGGCCGCGAGCTTCCGTTTGAGGGCGAGGACCGCATTCTGGTTCCGTCACCCAAGGTTGCCACATATGACCTGCAGCCTGAGATGAGCGCTTACATCGTTCGTGACAAACTGGTCGAGGCCATAGGTACAGATAAGTATGACTTCATTGTCGTGAACTTTGCAAACGGTGATATGGTTGGTCATACCGGCGTCTATGAGGCAATCGAGAAGGCTGTAGTTGCTGTCGATGCATGCGTACATGATGTTATTGAGGCTGCAAAGGCTCACGGTTACGAGGCTATCATCATTGCCGATCACGGTAATGCCGATAACGCAGTAAACAGTGACGGAACTCCCAATACAGCTCACTCACTGAATCCTGTTCCGGTAATCTACGTTACCCCGCGCAAGGACGCAAAGGTTGAGAACGGAGTACTGGCCGATGTGGCTCCGTCAATCCTTACCATCATGGGCCCTTATCAAGTAAACGACTGACTATTAAATCATAGCCGACGGCCTGAAAGATGGCCGTCGGTTGTTCTTTTTTCATAATATGAAACTAATCCCTATATATACCTGGAACCGCAGTGTCCTTGAATTTAACCGTAAAAGAGACCGTATTACACGTCAGCCCTGGTTTCAGGGCGTCCTGCTCCTGCTTTGCGTAATAATAGCCATGCTGCTGGCAAACCTGCCCGCAACACGCCACTATTACCATGCTTTCCTTGAGACCAGCATCCAGATTCACATGCAGAGCCCCGAGGGCAGTGTTGATTGGCTTTTCCCGCATGGCATGACCATCGAGAAGCTCATCAACGATATCCTGATGGTGTTTTTCTTCTTCACCGTTGGTCTTGAAATCAAGCGTGAGGTTGCACACGGTGAACTTTCATCGGTCAAGAAGGCGTTGCTTCCGGTTATCGCCGCATTCGGTGGCGTAATCATGCCGGCAGTTCTCTATACTCTGGTCAATCGCGGCACTGTTGCTGCTTCAGGTTGGGGTATTCCTACGGCGACTGATATAGCTTTCGCAGTATGCATACTGTCTGTCTTGGGTGACAGGGTTCCCGTATCGCTCAAGGTATTCCTTACGGCATTGGCTATTGCCGATGACCTGATTGCCATTTTGGTGGTAGCGCTGTTCTATGGCGGACAGATAAATTTCATGCTGCTGGGCATGTCAGTAATAGTGATATTCGTGGCCTGGTTATTGAAGGACCTTGGTCAGAAACATATCTGGGTATATCTGATGCTGGCGGTTGTAGTTTGGATTCTGTTCTATTATTCAGGCATTCACGCTACCATGTCAGGTGTGGTCATGGCGTTCATCATACCTTCCAAGGCCCGTTATGACCGTCCATACGTACTGCACAAGATTAAATTCTTCTCGCAGAAACTGCTTACTTTTGACCAGATAGATGACGAGACCATGTTCCCCAACGGACCGCAGCGCCATTTCCTGCGCCGCATACACAAGGCCGCATACGG
>CAJOJD010000035.1 GCA_905234745.1 uncultured Bacteroidaceae bacterium
TGCTTATTGTCTGATGCCTAATCACGTGCATCTGCTGGTCAGGGAGCGGCCGGGGTTGTTGATATCGGACGCAATCAAATGGATTTCAGGTACTTATGCGGGCTATTTCAATCTAAAGTACGAGCACGTGGGGCACCTCTTTCAGGACCGTTTCAGGAGCGAGGTGGTGAATGATTGGGAGTATTTTCTGACTTTGATGCGTTACATTCATCAGAATCCGGTGGCTGGAGGTCTGGTGAATGATGTGAGTTATTATCGGTGGAGCAGTTGGCGCGAGTATGATCCAAAGATGGTTAGTGTTATTCCGATATGCGCGACGACATCGGTCTACACTAAAATAACGTTCGATGAGCTGAAGGATTTGGTCTATACGCCGCTGCCTAAAACGCAGAGAGTGCTGGATTTTGATAGCGATACCGGGATGCGTGTGACCGATGACCGGTTGCGTGAATATATCAAGGCGGAGTTTGGGATTACCGAAGTGTCTGCTATTCAGCATCTTGAGAAGAAGGAACGGGATGAAATCGTTAAGAAGCTGCTGGAGTTTTGCAGGAATGTGAGGCAGATTTCGCGCGTTACCGGCATATGTCGCGGAGTAATCCGTCGCCTCGAAAAATGAGTACCATTGGGGTCTGACCCCAATGGTACCATTTTTGATGAATTCGAAAAAAAGGTACCAATGGGGTCTGACCCCAATGGTACTCTTTTGCAGTTTCTGGGTCGTGTATGCGCGGGTTTTAATATTTATTAGTACTTTTGTGGCGCGAAATGGTTGTTTAGGCCGTTTTATACTAGTGATAATTTAATTAAAGACTATATGAAGAAAGTTTTGGCTGTTTTGTTTGCGATGTTGCCTATGTTGGCTTTTGCACAAAGCGCGTCGATGATGGCAATGGCTCAGGCCGAGTTGCAGAAGAGAGGACTTAACGAGACTGAGGTCCGCACCCGACTCATGGAGGAGGGTATTGACGTGGACAACATTGCTCCCACAGAATATGCTAACTATCAGGACCGTGTGTTGGCTATCCTGAATAAGATGCAGGCCGAGAAGGCTGCGGCCGATACAAACCCAGCTGCTGCCGCTACAGGTGGTGCCGAGACAGTTACTGCCGCAATAGACGCCCCGCAGTCAACCAACGGTGAGGCTGCTGCCGAGCAAGCCCTGGAAACCGCGTTGGCAGAGAATGGCGTATCGGCCACTGAAGGAAACGACATCTACGGCCACTCGCTGTTTACCGGCAAGTCTCTGGAGGTGTTCCGCACAACCGACGGTGCCCAGGCCCCCGACACATATGTGCTGGGAGAGGGCGATGAGGTGCACATCTCGATATTCGGATCGTCACAGACTGAGATTCATCAGCGTATCGCTGCCGACGGTTCAATCCAGCCGGCAGGTTCGAGCAAGATATTCCTTAAGGGTATGACTATGGCGCAGGCTCGCAAGGCTATTCAGTCAAAACTGGCCAGTCACTACTCATTCCGCGAGGATCAGATTGCGGTTACAATCACTACCGCACGTACCGTCCAGGTGAGCATCTACGGTGAGGTGGGCGTTCAGGGCGGTTTCACACTCTCAGCCTTGAACTCTGTTTTCAACGCCCTTGCTGCTGCAGGCGGCCCGCTTGAGATGGGTTCGGTCCGTGAAATCCAACTGAGCCGCGGCGGTAAGAACACCAAATTGGACCTTTACACCTACATGACCAAGCCCGACCAGAAGATTCAGTACGACATCCAGAACGGTGATGTGCTGTATGTTCCTGTGGCTCAGAATATTGTGAGCATAAGCGGTGCCGTTAACCGCCCCATGCGTTATGAGATGGTCAAGGGCGAGGGCCTTAAGGAACTGATCCAGTACGCCGGCGGTCTGGTTTACAACGCCTACATGGACTACGTTCAGGTGGAGCGTTATGAGAACGGTGAGCGCAAGTACCTGGAGTTCAACCTGGCCGATGTAATGAGCGGCAAGCAGAAGGTTGACCTGCACAATGGTGATGCGGTCCGTATCCATCAGTCAAATGTGCCGATGGAGAATTACGTGGCCATTAACGGCGATGTATACTATGGCGGCAATTATGACCTGGAGGGCAACAGCAGCTTGCAGGCATTGATTGAGAAGGCAAAGCCCAGATATACAGCCAAGACCGATTTCGTGTTTGTGGAGCGCACCAAGCCCGATGAGACCGTTGAGATTTTGACAGTTCCGTTCCCGGGCGTGGACGGCAACCCCGATTTTGAACTCCAGGCACGTGATGTTGTAAGGGTTCTGGCACAGTCCACATACCGCGATGTTGAGACTATCAGCGTGAACGGTCAGGTGCGTGAGCCTTTCAGCCGCACATTCGGCCTTAACGACCGCATGACAGTGGGTCAGGCCATTGAGTACGCAGGCGGACTTAAGCCGAGCGTTTATCCTGTGGCTTACATTTTCCGCAAGGATCTGGAGAACCCCGCCAAGATGGAGTACATCACGATTTCGCTTGACAGTGACCTGGATAAGGAACTCCAGCCGGGCGACCAACTGAACGTTTACGATAACACCACATATACCAACGCCGGCGAAGTGCGTGTGAACGGTGCCGTAAAGAGCCCGTTCGGCACAACATATGACCCGTCGCTCACCGTTCATGACCTGCTCACAATGGCAGGCGGCTTTGAGGTGGGTGCCGCTTATGACCGCGTTGAGGTGTTCCGCCTGAACGTATCGGACAAGCAGTCGTCATTCGATGTGCTGACCCTTGAGGTGGATGAGGATTACAACCCCAAGACTGATTTCCAGTTGCAGCCGTTTGACCAGATCGTGGTGCGCATGACTCCCGATTTCACTACCGGCCGCACTGTTGAGATTAACGGCCGAGTCAAATACCCGGGCGTGTATCTGCTGGATGACAACAAGACACAACTCTGGGAGGTAATTGAGATGGCCGGCGGTCTTCTGGATGATGCCGATCCGTACGCACGCGTGTTCCGCACTCTGAACGCACGCGGTAGCATCGGCATAAACCTTAAGGATGCCAAGAGCAACAAGGGTAAGGTTGCGGCCGATCTGATTCTGATGGACGGCGATGTGGTTAATATTGTGCGTCAGGAGAACATTGTGGTTATACGCGAGATTGGTACACGTATGGGACAGTACGTTCCGGAGGAGTTCAGTGCCGCAAGCAAGACTATGGTTTATCAGGGCAATCACAACGCTGCCTGGTACATACGTCATTACGCCGGCGGTTTCCAGAAGGTGGCCAACAAGAACAGCGTGACCGTGACCATGCCTAACTATCAGACCGATGGCACCAAGCGCGGCCTGTTTGGTATTCGCCGATATCCGACCGTTCAGCCGGGTAGCGTGGTTACCGTAAGCATCGACCGCGAGAAGCGCGAGAAACTGGATACTCCCAAGGAGAAGGTTAACTGGGGCAATACGATGAGCCAGTCAGTTGCTACTCTGACATCGGTTGTATCATTGATATTGCTCATAGACAGACTTAAGTAATATGCAGGAAGATATGAACAACGCCCCCCTGATGGACGATGAGGAGGGCATAGACATAATGGCGCTGGTTAAGCAGCTGTGGGACGGCCGCAAGACCATTATCATCTGGACGTGCGCGTTCATTGTGCTGGGATTTGTGGCTGCGCTGACTATGAAGCGTACCTACTCGGTTAGCACTGTCATGGTGCCGCAGGTGGGTGGTTCCAAGTCCAGTTCACTGAGCAGTCTGGCATCGCTGGCAGGCATTGACTTGAGTTCATCGGCCAGCGGATCGGAACTTTCACCGCTTATCTATCCGCAGATTGTTAACAGCGTTCCGTTCCGTAAAGAGCTGATGTACACGCCGGTACACTACGCAAAGGTGGATACGGCGGTGAGTATGTTCACATACGCCACCGAGATTGCCAAGCCTACCGTTATGGGCACAATCAAGAAGTACACCATCGGCCTTCCGGGCGTAATTCTGGGTGCTTTGCGTAAGGAGAAACCTGATATCGTGTTGCCTTCTTCTGGGGCCGATGGCACTCCCAAGCCGCTGGTGCTGACCAAGGATGAGGTCAAGGTGCTCAAGGCTGTGAGTGAGAGCGTGTCGCTTGCGGTCGATAAGAAGGAGGGTTACATTACTCTGAACGTGGTGGGATCAGAACCCATACAGACGGCCGAACTGGCAATGAAGGCTCAGCAGTTGCTGCAGGAGGAGATTACCCGGTTCCGCATTGAGAAGTCTCAGAGCGAGCTGGAGTATATCCAGGCGCGTTATGATGAGATGAAGGCCGAGGCGGAGTCATATCAGGAGCAGCTGGCGCGTATTACCGATAAGACTCAGAACGTGACTACTACCAAGGACCGTATTGAGCATGACCGCATCCAGTCCAAGTACAATACTGCAAACAGCATTTACAGTGAGCTTTCCAAGCAGCTGGAGCAGGCCAAACTGCAGGTTAAGCGCGATACTCCGGTGCTGACCGTTATCCAGCCCGTGACCGTTCCGGACCGTCCGTCCAACAGCCGCGCCAAAACCCTGATTGTCTGGACGTTCTTTGGTGGCATCCTGGGTTGTGGAATTGTTCTGGCTCGCGGCTACTGGCCGAAACTTAAAGAACAGTTTAAAGCATAAAAAGAGTACCATTGGGGTCAGACCCCAATGGTACTTTTTTGAAAAGTGATACCATTGGGGTCTGACCCCAATGGTACTCTTTTTTATAGCATGTTCTCTTTGGCGAGGGGAGACCAGGGTCCGTCCTGCGCCATGAAGATGATGCTGAGCTCAAAGACCTCGAAGGTGTGCCACTGGCCCTTGGGGATGTTGACGCCAAAGACGCCGGTATCGCCACCCATGTGGATGCGCTGCATCTCAACGCCCTTGTTATTATAGAATACGGTATCCATGCGGCCGCGCATAAGCATCACGGTCTCGCTGGAGAGGTTGTGCTTGTGGATGGTGGTGTGGGTGCCGGGCAGCATCACGTTGAGCATACGCTGACTCTGGTCATCCTCACTGTTGCGCAGGTCATAATTCATACGCAGACGGGGTGACTCCTGGGCCAGCATCTGGACCTTATCGAGCAGTGAGTCATCAAGTACCACCTGACGCTCCATGAACTTGCGGTCGATGCCCTTGAACACGCGGAACATTGCCTTGCGTACGTCCTCAATTCCGCCGCACTCGCCATCGACCTCCTGGTATTTGCCGGCGTTCTTATAATAGGTGATAAGGGGCTCGGTCTGCTTGTGGTAGGTTGCTATGCGGTTCTTGATGGTCTCCTCATTGGCGTCATCGGCCCGGCCCTCAATCTCGGCGCGGTGCTGGATGCGCTGCTTGATGGTATCATCCTTGATCATGATGGAGATGACGGCATTGACTTTCTCGCCGCGGCGGGCCAGCATCTCGTCCAGGTCAACGGCCTGGCCAAGGGTGCGGGGGAATCCGTCCAGCAGGAATCCGGCTACGTCCTTGTTGTTGTTGAATGTGCTCTCAATCATGCCCTCGACTACGCTGTCGGGGACCAGGTTGCCGGCATCGATCAACTCTTTGGCCTGCTTGCCGAGTTCTGTGCCTGCAGCTATTTCGTTACGCAGCATCTCGCCTGTGCTGATGTGCTTGAGGTTGTATTTTGCCGATATGGCGCCGGCCTGTGTGCCTTTGCCTGCCCCGGGAGGGCCGAAAAGGATGTAGTATTTCATAGGTTGTGTTTAAGTTGACTGCAAAATTAAAAAATAACACAAAGGGGTCTGACCCTTCTGTGTCATTTTAAAAAAATTTAGTAAGTTTGTGAGAATAAATACGCGATTTATGAGGTTATCTGTTTTACCCGCGATATTGGCATCGGCCGTAATCGGCTTAATTGCTAGCAGTTGCGATCTGCTGAACAGGGAGGTTAATTATGATGATGGCGGTAAGGTTACCGTGATTGATTCTACGTCGGTGCGTGTGATGGGCAGTATGCCCGATTCGACCCAGCTGGTGATTAACGCCACTGCGCCCTGGCACGCTGATGTGGCCAAGGGGTGCGACTGGTGCACGATTTCAAAGCACGACGGGCCTAAGGGCAGGGATACGATACGCATTTATGTGGCCGAAAATACCGAGACTAAGGCGCGTCAGACATCGATTGTGGTCGAGGCGGGCAATCTGCTCGAGGTGTTCAAGATTTCGCAGATGGCGTCCGAGAACTGGCACGACATACCGTATTGGCACAGGACTGCGGCTCAGCGTCTGGGTCTGCACGGACGGGTGGAGAAGATGATTGTGACCGATAACCGATTCAAGGAGGAATCGACCACCTATACGTTTGACAGGCAGGGCAATCTGCTTAGTAATCAGAAGATTGACAAGAACCATTTTGATACTACGCGTACGTTTGTCTATGACGACGTGAATCATCGGATCAGGTGCAGCGTGACCGAGGATAAAGGCGGCACTGAGGTGCGCAAATGGCGTTACGAATATGCCAATCTGGGCAAGCTGGTGGCCTATTCGGCCAAGGGTTGGACCGATCCGGATCCGCTGGCCGAGGATATGGAGGGCATGATCGTGCCGGATTTATCGGCCGTATACAAGACCAGCATTGTGGGTGATGTGGAATATGAGGAGAAGCGCACTTACGTTTTTGAGAATGACACCAGGCTGATTATCGTGAGCGAGCGGTCTAAGGTTGAGGGTGGTCTGCGTGTTGAGCTGGGGAGCGATACTTCCAGGGTTTCTTACCAGTATTATAACAGTTGCGGGCTGTCGCTGCCGGCTACCAGCCGCGGAAACGTGACTAACAGCACTTATTATCAGAACGGTATGCTCAGGTTGATGCGTACTAACACCGAATCGTTTGATTTTCTGGATAATGCGCAGCGGATGGCGGTTGAGTCATATCAATATACCGGGCCATCGGATGCGCCTCACCAGATTGATTATTATGCGTGTGTGTACAATCAGAACCGCGATTTGGTTGAGCGTAAGGTGAAGTACAACGGGTCTACTGGCATTACGGTTGAGAGTTATCCGCAGTACGTTTATGACGATGAGAATAACTGGACGTCGCGCGTGGAGCAGATTCAGAAGCCTGAGTACTCGGAGCCTATTAAGTATGTGATTAGTAGGGAGTTTATTTATTTCAGATAATATATTATGACACAAGGTAATGTACGTCCGGCCGATATGGAGCGCATCACGACTCCGGCTCTGGCCAAGAAATTCATTGATGAGCAGATTAAGGAGCTGCGTGCTCAGATTGGTGACAAGAAGGTGCTGCTGGCGCTGTCCGGCGGTGTGGATTCATCGGTTGTAGCGGCTTTGCTGATTAAGGCTGTTGGGCAACAGCTTGTTTCTGTGCACGTTAACCATGGTTTGCTGCGCAAGGGTGAGCCCGAGCAGGTGGTTAAGGTTTTCCGTGATGAATTGCACGCTAACCTGATTTATGTCGATGCAGTTGACCGATTCCTGGACAAATTGGCTGGTGTGGCCGATCCGGAGCAGAAGCGTAAGATCATCGGCGCCGAATTTATTCGCGTGTTTGAGGAGGAGGCTCGGAAGCTGTCCGGTATAAGCTTTTTAGCTCAGGGTACCATTTATCCCGATATCGTGGAGTCGGGTCCCGTGAAGTCGCATCATAATGTGGGCGGTCTGCCTGAGGATCTGAAATTTGAGCTTGTGGAGCCGATTAAGCTGCTGTTCAAGGACGAGGTTCGCGTGGTCGGTAAGGAGCTGGGTCTGCCCGATAATATGGTGTACCGCCAGCCGTTCCCGGGCCCGGGTCTGGGCGTACGTTGCACCGGTGCAATTACACGCGACAGGCTGGAGGCTCTGCGTGAGAGCGATGCTATTCTGCGCGAGGAGTTTGCTAAGAATGGCCTGGAGGGCAAGGTTTGGCAGTACTTTACCATTGTTCCGGATTACAAATCAACTGGTGTTAAGGACAACAAGCGCTCTTGGGATTGGCCGGTAATAATCCGCGCCGTCAATACCCGCGACGCAATGACTGCCACCATTGAGGAGATTCCGTATAAATTGTTACACCACATCACCCAGCGCATCATCACCGAGGTTCCGGGAGTTAATAGAGTGTTGTATGATCTCACTCCGAAACCAACCGGCACAATCGAGTGGGAGTAAATACCTGAAAGGGCAAAAAAGGGACGGTTCTTTTTTTGCCCTTTTTACTTATTTGTTGGTATTGATTGGGTTGAGGTTTCGAAGTAATTTTGCGGGCAAAATTAGCGAGGTATGACATTACGCGAACTGAAGATTGGTGAGAGTGCGGTTGTGACCGCAGTTGGTGGTGAGGGAGCGCTGCGTCAGCATTTCCTGGATATGGGTCTGCTGCCGGGCGTTGAGGTTAAGCTCTTGAAATTTGCGCCGATGGGCGATCCTATGGAGCTTTTGGTTCGCGGGTATACACTCTCTCTGCGTCTTGAAGAGGCTTCAAAGATAAAAATGGTACCATTGGGGTCAGACCCCAATGGTACTCTTTTGGAAAATGTACCAATGGGGTCTGACCCCAATGGTACCGATTTTGGATATAATCTTTCACTGCACGAGCATAATTCTCATCCGGGTTTGGGTGAGGCTGGTAAGTATCATGATCCTACTCATGAGAATGCGCTGCCCAAGGGTACGGTGTTGAGATTTGCGCTGGCGGGTCAGCAGAACTGCGGCAAGACTACCTTATTTAATCAGTTGACGGGATCGAATCAGCACGTGGGAAATTTCCCGGGCGTGACTGTGGACCGCAAGGACGGCCAGATAAAGGGTCATCCCGATACTCTGGTTACGGACCTTCCCGGTATATACTCTTTGTCGCCTTATACGCAGGAGGAGACGGTTTCGCGCCAGTTTATTATTGAGCAGAAACCTAACTGCATCATCAATATCGTCGATGCCACGAACATTGAGCGCAACCTCTATCTTACGGTTCAGCTGATGGAGCTGGGCGTACCTATGGTGCTTGCTCTCAATATGATGGACGAGCTGACGGGTAATGGCGGATCGGTCCGCGTGAACGAGATGGAGCGTATCCTGGGCATTCCGGTGGTGCCGATATCGGCCGCAAAGGGCGAGGGCATCAAGGAGTTGGTGGAGCACGCAATTCATGTGGCTGAGTATCAGGAGGTTCCGGCGCGCACAGATTTCTGCACCAAGGATGATCACGGCGGCGCTGTTCACCGCTGCCTGCACAGCATAATGCATCTGGTTGAGGATCACACCGAACGGGCCGGTATTCCGGGCCGATTTGCAGCCGGCAAGCTTGCGGAGGGTGATGCTCAAGTGCTTGAGGCTCTGCAGCTTACACAGAACGAGAAAGAAACCATGGAGCACATTATCCTGCAGATGGAGGAGGAGCGTGGAATGGACCGCGCGGCCGCCATTGCGGATATGCGTTTCTCATTTATAGAGCGCCTGTGCTCACAGACTGTGGTCAAGCCGCAGAAGAGCAAAGAATATATAAGAAGCCGTCGCATAGACCGAGTTCTGACCGGACGTTGGACAGCAATTCCAATTTTCCTGGTTGTGATGTGCCTGGTAATATGGCTCTCAATAGACGTGCTTGGCGCACCGTTGCAGGATTGGCTGGATCAGGGAATCCAGGCGCTTGCAGGCGTTTGCGTTGCAGGTTTGGAGCGTGCTGATGTATCGCCCGCAATCATTTCGCTGGTTGAGGATGGCATTTTTGGCGGCGTGGGAAGCGTGCTGAGCTTTGTGCCTATCATCATCATCCTGTTCTTCTTCCTGAGTCTGATTGAGGACAGCGGATATATGGCCCGAATCGCTTTCGTGACCGATAAACTGCTGCGTAAGTTGGGCTTATCGGGCCGTTCTATCGTGCCGCTGCTCATCGGCTTTGGCTGTTCTGTGCCCGCGGTGATGGCCACTAGGACGTTGCCATCGGCCCGTGATAGAAAAATGACGATTCTGCTGACTCCGTTTATGAGCTGCAGCGCCAAAATTCCTATTTACGGCTTCTTTACCAATGCGTTTTTCCCGGGCAAGGGCGGTCTGATTCTGGCCGGCTTGTACTTGCTGTCGATACTTGTGGGCGTGATTGTGGCGCTTTTGACCAAGCTTTTCCGCAAGAATTACGTGGCTGCACCGTTTGTGATGGAACTGCCGAATTACCGCATGCCGGGCCTCAAGAACGTGAGCCATCTGCTTTGGGACAAGACGAAGGACTTTGTTCAGCGTGCGTTCACGGTGATTTTTGTGGCCACTATCGTGATTTGGCTGCTGCAGACGTTTGATTTCCGCTTCAATATGGTGGAGAACGGCGAGGGGTCGATGATGGCGTGGGTTGCAGGTGTTCTGGAGCCATTATTTAGGCCGCTTGGTCTTGGCGATTGGCGCATAGTTACCTCATTTGTAAGCGGTTTTCTGGCTAAGGAGAGCGTGGTTGCTACGATGGAGGTGCTGGGCGTTACCGAGTCGCTGACTGTTGTTACCGCTGTTCCGATGCTGATATTCAGCCTGTTGTACACTCCCTGCGTTGCCGCAATCAGCAGTATCCGCCGCGAGCTTGGTGACAAGTGGGCCATCTACGTAGTAATCTTCCAGTGCGCCATTGCCTGGGTAGTATCCTGGCTTGGCTACTTAATTGCATCGGCCGTATTATGAATGCATCCACAATAATCGCAATCATCGTCATTACCGCACTTGTAGTAGCTGCGGTGATTGGCGCAATAAACAAACGCAAGAAAGGAGACTCCTGCTGCGGCTGCGCTATGAAGGACTGCTGCTGCAAAAAATAGTACCATTGGGGTCTGACCCCAATGGTATCACTCAGTTCATGAAGGCTTCTACGTCGTCGGGGTGGTAGGGGATGATATCAGCACCTAGCACTCTACATCCAGTAGAAGTAATTAATATGTCGTCCTCCAGTCGGATGCCTCCAAAGTCGCGGTACTGCTCGATTTTGTCGTAGTTGAGGAAATCGGTGTGCATCTTCTCTGCCTTCCATTTGTCGATGAGGGCGGGGATGAAGTAGATTCCGGGCTCATCGGTCATTACGAAACCGGGCTGGAGGCGTCGGCCGCAGCGCAGGCAATTTGTGCCGAACTGGGTGCTGGGGCGGACCTCATCGTCAAAGCCTACGTAGATCTGGCCAAGGCCTTCCATATCGTGCACGTCCATTCCCATCATGTGGCCCAGACCGTGCTGCAGGAACATTGCGTGCGCTCCGGCCTGAACTGCGTCTTCTGTATTTCCCTTCATCAGACCCAGGTCTTTGAGGCGGTCGGTCATGAGGCGGCAGACATCCAGGTGCATGTCGAGCCATTTCATATCGGGGCGGGCTTTTTCTATTACAAGGTCGTGGCAGGCCTCGACGATTGAGTAGATATCGCGCTGTTTCTGAGTGAATTTGCCGCTGATAGGCATAGTGCGCGTATTGTCGCTGCAGTAGTTGTTGACGGTCTCGGCGCCGGCATCGACCAACAGCAGACGTCCGGGTTCAAGCGGCTTCAGAGACGGGTCGCCGTGGAATATCTCGCCGTGCATTGAAACGATGCTGCTGAATGAAACTTTTGCACCGTAACTCATTGCTATTCCCTCCATTATGCCACCTATTGACTTCTCGGTAACGCCGGGTTTGCAGTGCTTTATTGCGGCGGTGTGCATCTGGTAACCTATGGCCATTGCGCGCTCAATTTCTTCTATCTCTGCGTCCGATTTGATTGAACGCATGCTCACAACGGCTTTTATAAGTTCGACCGATGCAGCCGCGCGGGTTTTTAAAGGATGTATACCCAGCATATCGGACAGCAGGATCATGTGGTCGTGACGGTACGGCGGCAGGAAATGAACCTTGCGGCCGCGTTTTTGGGCATCGGCCACCATTTCATTCAGTTTGCCGTAGGGGGCGCTGTTTTTGATACCGCAATCGGCGGCCAAATCGGCCACTGACGGAACGAATCCGGTCCAGATAATGTCCTCAATATCAATGTCATCGCCCAGCAACCACTCCTGTCCGCTGTCTGCGTCGATTACCAGCGCCAGAGTGTCGCGGTCCTGGCCGGTGAAGTACAGGAACGAGCTGTCCTGGCGGAATGTGTAGCCGTTGGCGGGGTAGTTACAGGGGGCGTTGTTGTTGCCCAGCAGGATGATCAGGCCGCTGCCCACTTTCTCTCTCAGCGTGGATCTGCGGCTGGTGTAGGTCTTTTTATCAAATAACATAGGTCACTTAGTTTTGTGTAAAGATACGCAGAATATTATTTTCCCGCACACCTTAGGGAGAAAAATGGCCCCACGTGCGCTACAGTTCCCTAAGGTGAGGGGGTAACGCAGGTACGGGCGTATTTCCGGCTCACCTTGGGGAAGGAAATGGTCCTACGTGCGCTACGGCTCCCTAAGGTCAGGGGTTGGGGATGCGGGAGAGTTTTTTAACTTTGCGGGGAAATGGGAATCTTATATGTAGGAACCTAAAATGATTGACTTATGAAAAGGTGGGTTACTGTTTTGGCTTTGATGCTGATGGCGGGCGGAATGGCCTACGGGCAGCAGACTTGGAAGAACGAGACTCTGAGGTATTCTCTCTATATCGGACCCATAAAGGCGGGCGAGGCAAGATTCATTACCCGAAACACTACTTTTGAGGGGCAGAATGTGGTCCGGATGGACCTGATTGCACGCACTACGAGCGCTGCCGAGAAGATTTTCAGCATGAACGATACGCTCACCACATATCTGGAGGCCGATAACGTGCGCCCGGTATACTTCCGCAAATCGTGCAACGAGGGCGGTGACGTTTACACCGAGACGGCCCGATACACGTATGCTCAAGACGGTCTTTGCCGTGCGCAGATGCGCAAGAACTATATGGACGGTCGCGTAAAGGAGCGCACCGAGACCAGCCGCACCGCGGTGTACGATATGGTGAGCGTGATGGGTTACGCTCGCGCCATGAACACATCGGGCATGAAGGAGGGGCAGCACATCGACTTCCGTCTGGTGGATGCGGCCGAGATCCTGGACGAGTGTCTGATTTACCAGGGCAAGGAGACGGTGAAGTTATCGGGCAAAAAGTATAACTGCTTGGTATTCAAACTTGTGGAGCCTTACATGGAGAAGGGGAAGAACAAGTTCCGCGACATCCTTACCATTTATATTACCGATGACAATGCGCGCAAAATCGTGCAGATGGACATCAAGTTCAAGGTCGGTTCCGCCAAAGCCAAGCTCATCGAGTGAGAGTTG
>CAJOJD010000036.1 GCA_905234745.1 uncultured Bacteroidaceae bacterium
TGCGTCATACGATATAGGTTACGGCGGTCTTGACCACGTAATTGCCAGCGGTGAGGACGTTAACATCCTGGTTCTGGATACCGAGGTTTACTCAAATACAGGCGGTCAGGCCTCTAAGGCTACTCCTCTGGGTGCTATCGCTCAGTTCGCCGCTCAGGGTAAGCGTATCCGCAAGAAGGATCTGGGTATGATTGCCACCACTTACGGTTATGTATATGTAGCTCAGATTGCAATGGGTGCCGATCACGCACAGTGCCTCAAGGCTATCCGCGAGGCCGAGGCTTGGCACGGTCCTTCAATCGTAATCGCTTACGCTCCCTGTATCAACCACGGTCTTAAGGCCAAGGGCGGTATGGGTAAGAGCCAGGCCGAGGAGAAGAAGGCTGTCGAGTGCGGTTACTGGCACCTGTGGCGTTACAATCCCGCTCTTGCTGAGGAGGGTAAGAATCCGTTCTCACTCGACTCAAAGGAGCCTAACTGGGCTAACTTCCATGACTTCCTGATGGGTGAGGTCCGTTACCTCTCAGTCAAGAAGGCTTATCCTGACGAGGCCGAAGAGCTCTTCGCTGAGGCACAGCGCATGGCTAAGCTCCGTTATCAGAGCTACATCCGCAAGACTCAGGAGAACTGGGAGAACTAAAAAAAAGTACCATTGGGGTCAGACCCCAATGGTACTACTTTTATGAGATTGCGATGCTCTGTACGGCCTGAGCCTGCTTTTCGGCGGGCAACTTGGGTACGTCGATTGTGAGTACACCGTTCTCGACTTTGGCCGATATCTTCTCGCGGTCAGCATCCTCAGGCAGGATGTAGCTCTGGTTGAACTCCTGATAAGAGAACTCACGACGGATGTAGTTGCGTTTCTTGTCCTCCTTGTTGTCCTCGTTCTTGCGAACCATTGAGATTGACATTACGCCGTCGGCATCAACCTGCAGGTTCAGTTCCTCTTTCTTGAGACCCGGAACAGCGAACTCAAGTTCGTAGTTCTTCTCATTCTCGATTACGTTCAGAGCCGGTACACTGGCTGCGGTGCGGGTAGTGAACCAATCGTCATTCATAAAATCGTTGAACAGACTGGGTAACCAATTCTGATTGTAATTCTGATTTCTTCTTGCGAGTAACATAGTTGTAACCTCCTATACTTTAATTGTTAAACATTCTGTTTTATCCGGCTCCCTTTCGGGGCGCCTTCGCAGTATAAGAGACAAATGTGGTGCCAATAAAAAACGCATGACAAAATGTCATGCGTTTATGTTTTTAATCTGACAAGCTGTCAAAGGTCGGCTAGCGGAGTGGACCAAATGTCACCGCTCAGGCTCTTGCGCTCCTGGTCAATCTTGAGCAGAGCCTCGCGTATATTGCTGTCCAAGGCATGGTCTATATCGCAGTAGCCGCTGTTGTTGATGGCAGCCAGTACCTTTACTACCGTGAGTTGTTTGGTATCGGTGGCAGGAACATAAGCCGGCTCGCGTTCATCGCCCTTGAGTACGGTTTCCAGCAGTTTGGCATCGGTCAGCGTATCAAGTGATGACACTACGTAACGTAGCGGAATGTGCAGTTGGTCGGCCAGTTCCTTGCGGGTCAGGGCGGGCTTATGCTCGTTGAAACGCTTGCAGATGAGCGACATTACCATAAGGCAGTAAAAATCCTCATGCTTGCGGCTTATCTTATCGGGCTCCTTAAAGTAGTTGAAGTGGTCGTTGTTTTGGCTTACATATGCCAACTGGCAGCCGAACAGGACGATTGACCATGAGATATTGAGCCAGAACAGGAACAGCGGCAGGGCAGCGAAACCTCCGTATATCTGGTTGTAACTGGACAGTGCCAACTGGCCGCTGAAGTAGAGTTTCTGAAGTACCTGGAACAGGCAGCCTGCTATGAATCCCGGTATTACGGCATATTTGAACTTTACCTTGGTGTTGGGCATGAATATGTAGAATCCGGTAAAGATAAGACCGGCTACAAGGTATGGCAGTGCGAATACCAGGAATTGTACAAATCCTCCCAGAAGTTGGAATCCCTGCATGCGGGACAGAATCGATGATGCCAGGACAGAGAGACCGCTCAGGCAGATGATTCCTATAGGTATAAGCAGTATCAGTGAGAAATAATCGGTTATCTTTCGGCCCATTCCGCGGGACTGCTTTACGTGCCAGATGGCATTCAGATTGCCTTCAATTCCATCGGCCAATGAATATACCGAGAAGAGCAGGAACAGCAGGCCTATTCCGATGAAGGCGCCGCTTGAAACGTACTGCATGTAGCCGTCAATAAACTGCATTACAGCATTGAGGCTTTCATTTTCGCCTATGATACCGTTCTGTAGCAGGCTGGTTACGATGTTCTCGAATCCGAATCCGCGGGCAACTGCGAATATCAGCGCCAGGATAGGAACTATGGCAAATAGTGTGGAGTAGGTGAGTGCTGCGGCCTTGGTCATAACCTTGTCATCAAGGAATGTGCGTACGGCTATTACTACAACCTTTACTACATTGGCTACTGCACGGCGCATGGGCCCTTTCTGATACAGCTCAAATGACCAAATATCCTTTGTGATGAACTTTTTAACACGCTCAATGAATACATGGAGCCTGCTTTCCTTTTTATCTGCCATAGCAATTAACTGTTAGTCAATGGCAAAAATAGTCAATAATCTTGAAAAGTGTACCATTGGGGTCTGACCCCAATGGTACCTTTTTTAGAGTTTGTCCTTGAGGAACTGACCTGTATAAGATTCTGCGCACTGGGCAACCTGCTCGGGGGTGCCGCAGACAACAAGATGTCCGCCGCGCTCACCGCCTTCGGGACCAAGGTCAATTACGTGGTCGGCACATTTGATTACATCCATGTTGTGCTCTATTATTATTACGGTGTGACCGCGGCGTATCAGGGCGTCGAATGATTCCAGCAGCTTGCGGATATCGTGGAAATGCAGGCCGGTAGTGGGTTCATCGAATATGAATAAGGTGGGATCGGCCTTCTCCAGGCTCAGGAAATAGGCCAGTTTTACGCGCTGGCTCTCACCGCCCGACAGGGTCGATGAAGATTGCCCCAGTTTGACGTAACCCAGTCCTACCTGGCGCAGCGGCTCCAGTTTCTTAACAATGCGGCGCTCCGTGGGGTCATCGGACGAGAAGAACTCTACTGCCTGGTTTACTGTCATCTCCAGTACGTCCCAGATGTTCTTGCCCTTATAGGTTACCTCCAGGACATCGTTCTTGAAACGGCGGCCGTGACAGCTCTCGCATACCATCTGGAGGTCCGACATGAACTGCATGGATACGGTTACAACACCCTCGCCCTTGCACTCCTCGCAGCGTCCGCCCTCGGAATTGAATGAGAAATGTGTGGGCCGATATCCCATCTGATGCGACAGCGGCTGGTCGGCAAAGAGTTTGCGTATCTCATCGTAAGCCTTGACGTAGGTGACGGGGTTGGAGCGGGTGGTCTTGCCTATGGGGTCCTGATCTACAAACTCCACGGAACGTACCATTCCGGTATCGCCCTCGATGCCCATGCACTCGCCCGGACGCTCGGTCGATTCGCTGTAGATGTTCTTGAGGTGGCGGTAAAGTACATCACGCACCAGGGTGCTCTTGCCCGATCCGCTCACGCCCGTTACTACGGTCATCACGTTGAGCGGGAACTTTACGTCTATGCCGTCCAGATTGTTCTGGCGTGCACCCACCACCTTTATATAATTGTTCCACGGGCGGCGTGACTGCGGAACAGGTATGCATTCCTCGCCGGTCAGATATTTTACGGTCCAGCTATCCGAATTCTTCTCCAACTGGCTGGTGGGTCCCTGATAGATTATCTCACCGCCGTGGCGTCCTGCCTCCGGTCCCACATCAATGATATAGTCCGATGCGCGGATAATCTCCTCGTCATGCTCCACCACAACTACGGTGTTGCCTATCTCCTGCAACTGGCGCAGCACCTTGATAAGTTTGTCGGTATCGCGGCTGTGCAGGCCGATGCTGGGCTCGTCCAATACGTAGAGCGATCCCATCAGGCTGCTGCCCAGTGATGTTACCAGATTGATGCGCTGACTCTCGCCGCCCGACAGGGTGGCCGATGCACGGTTAAGCGTGAGATATTCCAGGCCTACGTCCAGCATGAACTGTATGCGGCTGTTTATCTCTATGAGCAGGCGCTTGGCTGCCTTGGCCTCATGCTCGGGCAGTGTGAGCGCGTCAAAATATTTCTTGAGTTCCGATATGGGCATCTCCACCAGCTGATTGATGGACTTGCCGCCTACCTGAACGTAACCGGCCTCCTTGCGCAGACGTGTTCCGTGACACTCGGGGCAGATGGTCTTGCCGCGATATCGGGCCAGCATCACGCGGTACTGGATCTTGTACTGGCTCTTCTCAAGCATATGGAAGAAGGTGTCAATGCAGGTCTCCTCCCATCCGCGCTCGTCACGGCCGCGGCCGCTTCCGTGCCACAGGTAATCCTTCTGCTCCTGGGTCAGTTGGTAGTATGGAGTGAATATGGGGAAATCGTGCTCCTGAGCATGCAGGATAAAATCATCCTTCCACTCGCTCATTACGTCACCGCGCCAGCATACCACCGCACCGTCATATACGCTCAGCGCGCGGTTGGGGATGACCAGTGACTCGTCAATGCCTATTATACGGCCGAATCCCTCACACTTGGGGCACGCACCTACGGGCGAATTGAACGAGAACAGGTTATCGGTGGGCTCCTCAAACTTGATGCCGTCGGCTTCAAAGCGGTTGCTGAACTTGTGGAGCTGGGTATCGGGTGTATCATAAAAACGCAGCGCGCATTCACCACCGCCCTCAAAGAATGCGGTCTCCACTGAGTCTGTGAATCGGCTTAGAGTCTCCTTTGAATCATCGGTAGTGAGGCGGTCTATGAGCAGGTAAATCTCCTTGGTATGCTTGGAGAGTTCTGCCAGTTGCTTGCTGTCGGCCAGAAGGTCCTCAATGCGGATCATATCGGCCTTATATTCAATGCGGGTGAATCCCTCCTTGAGCGATGTGCGCAACTGCTCCTCCAGGTTGCGTCCGCCGCGCATGGGCATGGGCGCCAAAACTGTAAAGCGGACTCCCTTGGGCTGCGAGAGCATAAAACTGACCACATCCTCCACGCTGTGCTTGCGTACCTCCTTGCCGCTTACGGGTGATATGGTATGGCCTATGCGGGCAAACAGCAGTTTGAGATACTCATAAATCTCGGTCTGAGTGCCTACGGTTGACCGGGGGTTACGGTTGCCGGAGCGCTGCTCGATGGCTATTGTGGGCGGCAGACCCTCAATATAATCGCACTCGGGCTTTTTCATACGGCCCAGGAACTGACGGGCATATGATGAGAGTGACTCCACATAACGGCGCTGGCCTTCGGCATAGAGCGTATCAAAGGCAAGTGATGACTTGCCCGATCCCGAAAGTCCCGTTATGACGGTAAAGGTATCACGGGGAATATCAACCGATATGTTCTTCAGGTTGTTAACCCTTGCACCCTTGACTCTTATTGAATTGTTGTCGCTCTCCACCTTTGCAATTTTGGACTTGCAAAGTTAATGCATTTTGACCAAAATGATACCATTGGGGTCTGACCCCAATGGTACTCTTTTTAGAATGCGAGGAAGTTCAGGCGGAGTGCAAGTTGCGGGTAGATGGGGAATTTCTCCATGTAGCCGATGGCTGTCTTGGCTGCATCACCTAACTGCTCGGCTGCATCGGCCATGGGAACCTCCTTGTCCTGAAGGTAGAACTTGGCGCCTGTGTAGAACAGTGCGCCCAGTTCAAACTGCAGTCCAACTCTCTTGTTGGGAACGCAGCGTCCCAGACCCAGACCTACATAATACTTGAGCGGATCCATCTTGAAATCACCCTGCATGTAACCGCAACCGTCCTTCTCTATGACGGGATATTTCTGGTTGGCTATCTCGAGCGCAATCTCATAACTGTCATCGCCGGTCTTTTCACGCAGTTCCTGGAGGGCAGCCCAATCATTCGGGGTGGTGTTGCCGTGTATGCTTATGAATGGATTCTTGCATGTTGAATAGTAGAATCCGCCGGCCAGATAGAAACTGCTGGACTGGAAAGGATACCAGTTAAGCAGAAGCTTGATGTTTGACATGCCAAGCTGCAATCCGGCATCTATTTCGGCCTCGTCGCCGAACTTGTTCTGGAAATGCATGATGGGGTCATACTGCTCCTGAGCCTCCTTAAGATCCTTGGTATCAATGCTGAACTGTGTGTTGAACAGATCTCCTGACGGAACAAAGTTATAGCCAGCTTTCACTATCAAACCCTTGTATACCGGCATGGAGACATCTACGCCGAATCCGTGAAGTCCTGCCTCGACACCTACTCCAAGGTGCTTGAAAGCTTCCATATTGTCCTGTGCCGATACGCCCAAAGTCAAGAGGGCAACCAAAGATGTGATAAATAGCCTTTTCATATTCTCGTTATTGAGTTAATTGGTTAATCAGAAAGTAAATGTCTCGGGGTCAGCGGTGAATGACGAGATCGTGGCCGTGGCGTTGCGCATGTAAAGCACGATGGTGTTGTCATCATTCTCATTGTACATGGAGCGCAGTGACTCATTCTTGTCAAGCATATCCTTCTTGGCCTCTACGCGGTCATCAGGGATAAGTTCACAGACTATGCGGATCCACTTGCCGTCCTTGAAAGCGCTGATTTCGGCCTTTGGATTGGCCAGCAGCTGCTTGTATACGTTCTTGACCTTACCGGTCTGGATATAAAGTTTGCCTTCAAAAATCTCGGCTGTGCCGAACGGACGAACGTGGGGCTGGTCACCGTCAAGAGTAGCCAGATAATATGTTCCTGCCTCCTTGAGGAACTGCTGAGCGCGCAGGGCGTTCTGGGGGTTAGGGGTAGTCTCTGTAATCATAATTCCGTTGCTTTCAGTGCTTTGTTTCGGGGTGTTGTTGCCGCATGATATAACCATCAGTACGGCCACAGCAATCAAGACAAATTTCTTCATATTGTTTGTTGTTTGGTGACAAAGTTAAGATAAATCCTGAATTATGCGGTTTTTTAGGAAAGCAATCAATTGGGCGTTGTTCATCGGATGCAGGAAACAGGTGCGGACTATATCCAGAGCGGCGTAAGGACGGAGCTCATTGTTTAGCGCCTCTACATCATCGGTTCCGGTATAAGCCTTTGCAAATGCATTCCAGAAGTCAACCATCTGTTGCTGGGTCATATGAGTAAGGTCCTGCACCTGCGGAATCATACTGTCCTCAACCGTCATCTTGTAAAGGTGGGCCAGATCCATCATGTACCATCCCTGTGACAGCCATCCCAGATCAATCCAGTAATGCTGTCCGCCGGCAAGTATGATATTACCCGGCTGGAAATCGCCGTGCAGGCAGTTCTGAGTCTCTGGCATAGCATCCACCAAGGCCGATAAGCGCTCACGCTGCTCATCGGTAACTATTGACGATGCTATAAGCGCATCGTGCAGCAGCGTTTTCATCGGCACCACATAATCATTGGGAACGATGGGTGTATTGTGAAGCACCTTTCCGTACTCCGCCATCATGGCTGCATATTCAGGAATGCGGTCGGGGGCATCGGCACACAAACGTGCAAAGGATTTCTTGCCCTCAATAATCTGGCAAAGGTATCCGTGGTCCTTCCCGTTACGAACTATCTCATACATCTCCGGAGTGGGCAAACCCATATCAAAGGCCGTCTTAGCAGCATAAAACTCCTGCTCAACTTTCTGCGCGCTACCCATATCGCTCGTGACCAGCTTAAGCATTACGCCGGGGTGTGCATCGGACACAAACGCCTGTCCGTTAAAACCTTCACCCACCTTTGTCCATTCGCTCAGTTCTATCTGTGGATACTCTCTCATAGTCCTTTGGATCAAGTGTTCAATGCAAAGATAATAAACAATTAGGGACGATTAAATAGATGAAGTTTCGCGTAAAAGTCGTATTATTGCAATATCTAATAACTAAAAGAAGATACGCAAAATGAGTACAGCAACATTACAAGGCTTGTTGGATTATCTGACCGACACTCTTAGCACAAGTAATATGCTATGGTTGAGTGAGCGGCTGACCGACTATGCCAGGAAAAATGAAAAACAGCAATTAAAACCCTACACCATGGAAGAGATTAGGGCGCGTTTGGAAATAGCTGAAAGCGAATCTGCCGCAGGACTCGGAATCGACAGCGAAGATATGATACGTGAATTGGAAAAAGAGTTTGCACAAGAAGACATGAAAAAGACAAATCAATAAAAGTATGAAAGTAATCTGGATGCCATTTGCTCAAAATGAGGTAAGAAAAACAGCAAGATATATCAATAAGGAATTCGGAAAAGAGAGTAGGGACCAATTCATCAATGAGGTCCGAAATGTAAGTCGCCTATTAGGTGAGAATCCTAATTTGGGTAAGCCTGAGCCATTACTTGCAGACTATGAAAAGGAGTATCGTAGTTACGTGATGAATCATCTGAACAAGATTATTTATTGGATTGCAGAAAACCATATTGAGGTTGTTGATCTCTGGGATGTGCGACGTGATCCGACTGCTTTGAAAAATCAGATATAGTAATCCAATATTGCTTTGTGAGAAAAATCAGAACGTGCCGTTCTTCTCCATCTCATCAAGCAAAGACAACTGTGTGTTAGCCAAATCCTTAGAGCTAAGAATGATTTCGCGGAGTTGCTCATAAGATTTGACGAACGTGTTTGGTATCATCAGGAATGTGATGTTCTTTTTATTGCAGATATCTGATTTGCGCTTATCGGCTGCCTCGCGAGCTTTGTTGCCAAAATGTTCGCCTCCATTTATTTCAATCACAATCTTTGGGATAGGGGTGCGTGAAAACCATCGCTTTTCATATAGGACACAGTCAAACTCGTATTGTAATTGGCTTAGTTCATTGTCTTCGGCAAAGATTGTGCCGAATGGTACATTGCGTTTTGCTTCAAATGTTTGATGTACGGAGCAGAACTGAGAGATGGTCTTGTAGAATTCCTTCTCATAATAACTGTTGTTGGATTTGCCTAATTCTACTTTCAGTTCCTCATTGAGTGGCACTTCAGTCTTTCCTTGGCTCTTTACATACTGGACAAGGTCAACAAGATCGCTGTGCTCGCCTTTTGCCAATTTTGACAGAACTTCTTCATCACAAGCCAATACTAGTTTCTTCTTTGCTCTTGTAACAGCAACATTGATAAGTTCAGTATTGTTCCTTATCCACTCAAAAGTCTTGTCCCTTGTGCTGTCAGATAGGGCGGTGGATAGAATGATAGTGTCGCTTTCGCCACCTTGCATGGCGTGAACGGTTTCGCAAGTTATACCATCTATGTTTTCCTCACGTAGTCTGGTATTGATCAATTCCCGTTGATTTGCAAATGGCGTTATGATTTTTGTGTTGGTATATCCGTTTCTCTTCAGGTAGTCAATAATAGCTTCTACTTCTTCCCATGCTTGATTCTTTACAACACTGTTTACGTTCTTGACATTCAGCAGTAGCAGGTCTCCGTTTTCTTTAATGGGAGTCAAATCCAGCTTTGATTCGTAGTACTTCTTGTTTGAGAAGTTAATGATGCATCTGCCGCATCTGTAATGGTATTTCAATAAGACGTATTGGGAAATGGAATCATGATTACGCATTACGTCGAGAATAGAGTTCCTCTTGTAATCGTAATCTTGAGGAATAGAATGCTTCTCCCTGAGCATCATGTTAATTGAATCCTCTATTACCACTATCGGCCGTAGTTGTTCCGGGTCGCCTACCAACAATAACGAATTGGCTTTTGTTACTGGGATTAATGCGTGTGATACGTTACACTGCCCAGCTTCATCCATCACAACCAGGTCAAACATGAAATCTGGTGTCCCCAGTCTTTGGGCCGATATGTTTGTCGTGAAGATGATAGGAAAGACCTTGATGAAACGTTTCATGTTGTCATCGTTGGCCAGCCAATCGTTGAATGAGCGTATTCTTGATTCTTTGTCCTGGATTTCGCAAATTACACGCAAATCATTATATGATGGTCTTTGCAAGAGTCGGATGTGTTTAAGCGATGTAAAGTACATCCATTGAATGAGCTGAGGGTCCTTTTGCAATGGAGTGAAAAGTTTTAAAACCTCTTCGTTCTTAACTTCAGGATTCTTGTCTAATTCAGCCTTTAATTCTTGGAGATGCTTATCAATGTTGCTTGAAAACTGGTTGTTGACGCCCATCGTATTAACGTTCTTCTGTAACTGCACGGCATCTTTGTAGAAACTTTCTAGCTTTACATGTTTCTCCTGTCGTTTAAGTATCTCGCAGAGTTGTTCGTTCTTGGTATTTGTGGATGTTTTAATCCGATCAATTTTTTCGTCGTTAGGCTCAAAATTTGATTCGTATGAGAATAATTCCCTGATCTTATCCAGAGCCTTGTCAACTTGGTCCATGTTGCCGAGCCTGAGGAACGGGAAGGGGATGGGCCTATTCCAGTAGTCTATCTGCAGTTTCTCCAATATTCCGTCAACGGGCTTGTTGTTCGATGAACAAACAATCATGGTCCTATCGTTGTAGAAGCCGTTGAGAACTACATTCAGAATAGTTTGTGTTTTACCTGTTCCCGGAGGGCCTTGTACATACGTGACGGGTTGCTTCATCGCATTATAAAGCACTCGTGTCTGGTCTACATTTATCTTGTCATCGCAAATGATGATATTTGGCTCCTTGCGGCGCTGATTGTCGCGTCCGGTTATCATGCCAAAGAATGACTTGAGCGGTACATTCAGTTTGCCATTGTCGTATCTGTCCAGGATTGCATCAAATGTCGTTCTTACATCAACGGGCATATCGCGCTCAATAATCATCATGTTCGGCATGGTGTCTATTATCTCGCCAAACCTGAGATTATCCCTAATAACCTCCTGACCCCAAGCCGGATTCTCTTTGTATTGCTCTATGAATTTGTCAACATCCATATCGGTGTATTGGAGCAAAGTGGCTCTGGCTTCACTTGACATCGTACTTATTTCAGTCAGTTTCTTAAACAGGAATGTCTTGTTGAAGCGCAGGGTCTTGTCCAAATTTAAAACACCTTCTTTGGGATTGTAATAGACGTTATTGTATGAGACAATATATATCCTATTATTGTTGGTCTTACAAATTGCCAGTCTTGAAATGGCAAACTCATAGAATAGAGATGATTTGTCATTTCTGACGTACCCTTTGTATAACTTGGTAAGGAGTGCTTTTTGTTCAGTGCTGAGTGTAAAAGATTTGTCTTTGAGCAGGACATTATAATCGATGCCCGGAATGGTAATGTGTTCCTTTTGATAAGGATCCTTGTCAAACCAGTTGCATTCTTCATAGTAATCAAGCAAATAACTGATATCTTGTTCATACTTCAACCATTCGTATTTATCCATGTTCTGCTCCAGCTTGTTTAACAGCAGATCGGGAACATCATATTCTGTAAAATCCAGAATCTTTGCTGTCAGAATCTTGTTGAAGTATAGCTTAGCTTGAATTGCATCGTCAACATTCTTGTCGGGGTTGTACATTGATACGGAAAGCCGTATTTCTTGGCCGAACTCTATGTCTTCGACCGAAATCCAGAAATATTTCTTGGCATTTCCATCGCCTGCATAGGTCACATATACCCACTTTCCAGTGCGTATGGCTTTTACTAAGATCTTTCCTATGCTCTCTTTCATTATTTGGCTTTTCCCACAATTGTGGATTAATACAGGTCGATCAACTGCCTGGTTGTCCCTTTTATAATAAGCACAAACATACAAAATTTTAGAATGATTTGATTGAAGCGTTTTTCAAATGTTATATGTTGATAAATAGAAGATGTGTGTAGAAGGAAATAAGGCTTAAAAACACTACCTTTGCACATCAAAATTTTGTAACTGAAATGATTATCTTTTTCAAGAACCCTACGGGCACGATTGTTGCCACTGAGACTGCTTCAAAACTGCAGGCAGAGGATGTAAAGAAACTGAGCTGGCTTTATGGAAATGCCACCGCTCTGGATCAGGAATCACTGGAAGGTTTCTTTGTGGGACCGCGCCGTGAGATGATTACCCCCTGGAGCACCAACGCCGTTGAGATTACCCAGAACATGGGACTCAAGGGAATAAGCCGTATTGAGGAGTATTTCCCGGTAGCCGGTGCCGATGCAGATTACGACCCCATGCTGCAGCGCCTGTACAAGGGTCTTGACCAGAAGATATTCACTGTTGATATCAAGCCTCAGCCCATTCTCTTTATCGATGACCTGGACTCATACAACGAGCAGGAGGGTTTGGCACTCTCCAAGGAGGAGATTGATTACCTGCACAAGGTAGAGGGTGAGCTGGGCCGCAAGCTGACTGACAGCGAGGTGTTCGGATTTGCACAGATCAACTCGGAGCACTGCCGCCACAAGATATTCGGCGGAAAGTTCATCATTGACGGCAAGGAGATGGAGTCATCCCTGTTCAGTCTGATCAAGAAGACCACTCAGGAGAACCCCAACCGCATACTTTCAGCCTACAAGGACAACGTTGCATTTGCACAGGGCCCGGTTGTAGAGCAGTTCGCTCCGGCAGATCACTCTACTTCAGACTGGTTCATCATCAAGAATATTGAGACCGTAATTTCACTCAAGGCCGAAACACACAACTTCCCCACCACAGTTGAGCCGTTCAACGGTGCATCAACCGGTACCGGCGGTGAGATACGCGACCGTATGGGTGGCGGTACAGGTTCATGGCCTATTGCAGGTACTGCTGTCTATATGACATCATATCCCCGCAACGATGAGAAACGTAACTGGGAGAAGAGCATGAAGGAGCGCAAGTGGCTCTATCAGACTCCTGAGCAGATCCTGATCAAGGCATCCAACGGTGCATCGGACTTTGGTAACAAGTTCGGTCAGCCGCTTATCTGCGGTTCGCTGCTTACCTTTGAGCATCAGGAGAACGGCGAGCAGTACGGTTATGACAAGGTAATCATGCTGGCCGGCGGCGTGGGCTACGGCACCAAGCGTGACTGCATCAAGGGCACTCCCAAGAAGGGCAACAAGATTGTGGTGCTGGGCGGTGACAACTACCGCATCGGTCTGGGCGGCGGATCGGTTTCATCGGTT
>CAJOJD010000037.1 GCA_905234745.1 uncultured Bacteroidaceae bacterium
AACTACCGGAACAGCCATGTAGCCCTCTACAAAATCAGCATAAACCTGCTGCATGCGGCGAGCCTCCTGCTCAGCCTCCTCACGGGTGGCGTGTGCGGTATGACCCTCCTGCCACAGGAACTCGGCGGTACGCAGGAACAGACGCGGACGCATCTCCCAGCGCATTACGTTAGCCCACTGGTTACACAGTATAGGCAGGTCACGGTATGACTTGATCCAGTTCTTGTATGTTGCCCAGATGATTGTCTCTGATGTAGGACGGACTATGAGTTCCTCCTCAAGTTTTGCTGCGGGATCCACAATGACCCCACTACCGTCCTCAGCGTTCTTGAGACGGTAGTGTGTCACTACGGCACACTCCTTTGCAAAGCCTTCTACATGCTCGGCTTCGCGGCTCAGATATGACTTCGGGATAAGCAACGGGAAGTATGCGTTCACGTGACCGGTCTCCTTGAACTTGTCGTCAAGGGTACGCTGTATCTTTTCCCAGATTGCATAACCGTAAGGCTTGATTACCATGCAGCCACGTACGGGGGCCTGCTCGGCAAGATCTGCCTTTACAACCAATTCATTATACCACTGCGAGTAATTTTCGCTTCTTTTGGTAAGGTCTTTAAGTTCTTTAGCCATATCCTAAGATTTTTCGGAGTGCAAAGGTACTCTTTTTTTTGGCTACTTGAACAACAGTTGTGCAAATGTATTAAGGTAAAGGCGCCAGTTGGCCCAAACGTGGCCTCCGTCTGACTTGTAGAACGTATGCTCCAGACCGCAGTCAGTCATAGTCTTGTCAAGTGTGACCGATGTCTCCCACAGGAAATCGTCAGTACCGCAAGCCAGGAAATACAGTTTCACACCGGCCTTCTTAAGTGCGGTAATCTGCTCGGCAGTTGAGCTTCCGGCTGCTGACAGCGGGCAGATCCAGTCAAACATGGCAGGATACAGATTTGAAGCGGTGATTGTATGGCCGCCACCCATGGACAGACCTGCTATGGCACGTGACTCTGGCTTTGCTATGACGCGGAAGTTCTTCTCTATGAACGGCACAATCTCCGTGCAGAGGCTCTTCACGTATGCATCGGCCATGGCGGGATCACGACGGTCAATCTGTTTCTCGGGCAATCCAAGTGGCTGTGCAGCCTGCTGTCCGGGGTTGCCGTTAGGCATTACGACTATCATAGGCTGTGCAAGACCCTTCTCTATCAGGTTATCCAGGATCTGTGCGGTACGGCCCATCGATGTCCAGGCCTCCTCGTCACCGCCTGCTCCGTGCAGCAGATAGAGTACCGGATACTTCTTGCCGCTGGTCTCATAGCCGTAAGGAGTATAAACGGTCACACGGCGGTTGATGCCCAGTATCTTGCTGTCATACCAGCGGTATGTCACGGTACCGCGCTGATTAGCCTCGAAATAGTTCTCGGAGCGCTCTCCGGGTACCATCAGCATATTCAGGTAACGGGTTCCGTCACGCTGTACCATATAGTTCTGAGGGTCATTCACGGACACGCCGTCAACAACAAAGTTGTAGGTGTAGATTTCAGGAGACGGAGTGTCTATCGTCACTTCCCATACTCCGTTCTGTCCTTTTTGCATGGGGATACTACCCTCCAGCCAGTTACCCTGCAGATTTACCACAGTGGCATAATTGGCATTGAGGCGGAAAGTTACCTTTTCACCGTTAATTTCAGGTGACTTGACCTGCTGACGTCCTCTTGAGAAATTGTTGAGTTCCTGTGCCGATGCCGCTAAGGTCAATACGGACAGCAATGCTACTGTAAGAAATTTTTTCATAAGTTGTTATTGATAAGGTTAGTATTTGGCAGTTTTAACTTATATGCAAATATAGTATTATAAACAATAAGCAGTATCTTCACAACGTTTTATTGCAAAATGAGAATCTTTACACACATAAGGAAACTGCTATCGGCCTTTCTGTTTCTGGTTGTGCCGATGATGCTCCACGCCCAGTGGTTCAGCAGCAAGTCCGATATGATAAACACTCTCAGAACCATGTCAAACGGCGATTGGGAGCGTGCGCCTATCGTTACTCTGGGCAGTGACGAGACGATAGAGTTCTCGTTTGACGAGATGTCACACGAGTACCACCGTTTCACTTACCACATCACCCACTGTGATGCCCAATGGAAGCCTTCAAGCCTGATTGAGTCAGAGTATATGGACGGTTTCAACGATCAGCCCATCGAGGATTGGGAGAACTCTCTGAATACCACGTTTGACTACACGCATTACACACTCACCCTCCCCAACAGTGAAGTATCGCTGAAACTGTCAGGCAACTACCGCCTTTCCATTCAGGAGGACGGCAAGGAGGTTGCCTGGTTCAGGTTCATGATCGTCGAGAATATGCACAACCTGTCGGCTACGGTCGATGGCAACACCGATATCGACACCCGCAAGTCACATCAGCAACTGGACATGACAGTCAGTCTGAATGGCCTGAACGTCACCAATCATGACAGGGAGATTTACACCGTAGTGATGCAGAACCGCCGTTTCGACAACGCGGTCATCGACCCCAAACCTACCTACAATTCAGGTAACCGTCTTACCTACGAGCACTGCCGTGAACTCATATTCCCGGCAGGAAACGAGTTCCGCAGGTTTGAGATAATCAACATGTACGATTATTTCAGGAATGTGGACCGCGTCAGTTTTCATGACCCCTACTACCACGCAACGCTGATGCAGGACACAAGACATCACGCCTACTCTTTTGATTTTGACCATAACGGCCGATACCTTATACGATACAACCAGGCTTCAGACAGCGATACCGAGGCTGATTATCTGTTTGTACACTTCAATCTGGCAAGCGATCTCATGACCGGCGGAAAGATGTATGTATCGGGCCATTTCACCGGCGGAAACCTGATCTCCAGGTATGAGATGGAGTACAACGCCCAGGAAAAGGCATATCAGGCCACCCTATTGCTCAAGATGGGTGCATATGATTACCAGTACATATGGGTTCCTGACGGCCAGACCGGCGGTCAGACCAAACCCACCGAGGGTGACTGGTATGAAACCAAAAACGAGTACCTGATACTCCTCTACTACCGTCAGCGCGGTTCCCGCTACGACCGCCTGGTCAGTACCCTTAGCTTACAACAATAAAAAAGGGTGCCGAAATCTCGGCACCCTTTTTATCTATAATCAGATTCTTATTTCTTCTTGAAGACTGCGCCCTTGGCATAGAGTGTCTTCTTATCATCTGTCAGATAAATCTTCACATCATATTCATCAAGTGAGTATGAAGCCTGAGCCCAGGTTTCAGCCTCCAAAGTAACGGGATCAACCGGTGAATAAACATATTCATGCTGACCATCGGGTATGTCCTTAGAGAAGTAAAGTGCAGTCGGCTTTATGCTCAATACGCTGTTCTTAATACTCCAAGTACCTGTATACTTCGTAACGTCCAGAGTGGTGGAATCAACATACCAGACTTCATATGCAGTGTAGTTGCTGCCGTTTATGATGACACGCTCAGTCAAAACTCCCAATGAATCATATGACTCCCAGGTACCCTCAAGGTCTTTTGACTTGATATCCTGGACAAATCCCTTACGGAAAAGCATGAAATCAAAGCCTTGGCCCTGGCCGCCGCCCATGAAATAGTCGGTCAGGCTGATTCTCATCATTCCCGGAGTAAGGTCAAGAATCTTGATTTTGCGAGGGATATTACCCTCAATATACTTGTTGACAACGTATTTGTCTTTCTCTTCATCCCATTCGTAGTATGTAGTGGCATTCATGACAATCTTATTACCTTCATAGGTGTACTTACCTACATCCTTGAAACGGGCAATGCCAGCCCACTCCCACTCATATGTTCCGTCAGCGTTGATGACAGCAATAGGATAATGGTGCGGATCTCCTTCACCTACCCAAGTACCTGTGATTTCCGATTCCTCCTCAATACCATTCTTTTCATCGTCGCATGCAGCCAGACTGAATGATGCGAACGCAATCAGTGTTAAATACAAATAAGCTTTTTTCATAACCGTAGTATTTAGTAATTTAATGTCTGTTCCATAAAGCGTCCATACGCTCCTTTATTTTCTCTTCCTGGGGGTTGTTCTGAGGCTCCCAGAAACGCTCATTTTTGATTTCATCGGGCAGATACTGCTGGTTCACAAAGTTCCCCGCAAAATCATGGGCGTATTTGTAATCCTCACCGTATCCCAAGTCCTTCATAAGCGATGTGGGAGCGTTACGCAGATGCAGGGGTACCGGAAGGTTGCCGGTCTCTCCCACTTTAGCCAAAGCGTTTGCAATACCCATGTAGGCCGAATTGCTCTTGGGGCTGGTAGCCAGATATACGGTTGCCTCGGCCAGCGGAATACGTCCCTCGGGCCACCCTATCTTCATCACTGCATCAAAAGCGGCATTGGCCAGCAGCAATGCATTCGGATTGGCCAGACCCACATCCTCGGAGGCCGATATCACCAGGCGGCGTGCTATGAATGCGGGATCCTCGCCCGCCTGAACCATACGTGCCAGCCAATAAAGGGCTGCATCCGGATCGCTTCCTCTAATGGACTTGATGAAGGCCGATATGATATCGTAGTGCATCTCACCGTCCTTGTCATATGCCAATGGGTTCTGCTGCAGACGTTCATTCACGATTTCATCGGTAATTACCACCTTGTCCGAACTGTCAGCCTCGACCACCAGTTCCAGGATGTTGAGCAGTTTGCGTGCATCACCGCCCGAGAAACGCAGTATGACCGTGGTCTCCTTAAGCTCGATATTGCGCTCCTTTAGTATTACATCGGTCTTTATGGCACGGTCAAGCAATTTGAGCAGGTCATCCTTCTCAAGCGAATTGAGCACATATACCTGCATTCTTGACAACAGCGGCCGTATCACCTCAAACGACGGATTCTCGGTAGTGGCACCTATCAGGGTTATGTCACCGCGCTCAACTGCACCCAGCAGCGAATCCTGCTGCGCCTTGTTGAAACGGTGTATCTCGTCAATAAAGAGTATGGGGCTTCCCTTGGTACGGAACAACGGGTTGCTGCGTGCACGGTCAATCACATCACGCACCTCCTTGACACCGGCCGTAACGGCGCTCAGAGTGCTGAACGGCAAATCCAGCTTGGTGGCTACTATCTGTGCCAGAGTGGTCTTACCTGTTCCCGGAGGGCCCCAGAGAATGAATGACGACAGCCTGCCGGAGTCAATCATGCGGCGCAGCACCGCACCCGGCCCTACCAGGTGTGTCTGTCCCACATAATCATCCAGGGACTTGGGTCTCATTCTTTCGGCTAACGGCTGCATGGTTTAAAGGACACTGATGTAACAGAGTTTATAAAGCGAGAATATGCGCAGTTTGGGTTTGGGACCCAGAAGGTTCTTCTCCATACTTTTCTGGAAGAATGCCCAGAAGAAACGGAACACCCATCTCATTCTCAGACTCCTGACCTTGTTGTAATTGGTAAGCAGTTTTGAGCTGTCACCTATCTCATCCTGATGGTCAAAGGCATTCTGTACGGCCTGACGGGTCTTGTTCAGGTACGATGCGCTGTCATCCAACCCTATATGGGCCAGAGGATTGTCAATATGCAGTATGCTCACGCCGCCCGCCTCCAGTTCATGTCCGAACTGCACATCCTCATATCCGTAACGTACATATGACTCGTCAAATCTGATCTTCATGAACACATCCCTGTCAATCATGAAAGAGAATGACGTGAATCTAAGATAAGGATTCTGGCTCCTGAAACCGGCCGAACGCTCGTATGCCGCATTCTTCTCATACAGATAACGGAGTTCCTGCCCTTTCATAGGGATCTCATCAGGATGTGTCAGTCCGCCGCATACGACCGATGCCTTATCGGATGCCTCCACGTAATTCTTAAGGAACTTCTTGTCCTTAACCTCTGCATCACAATCCAGAAACAGCAGTTTCTCATATTTGGACTGGTCTGCCATGAAATTGCGGATAGCGGCACGTCCTATGTTGTGCGGAAGGGCGAAATAGCGGCAGTTCTCATGAGTCTCAGCAACCAGACGGCTCTTCTGCTGAAGATCCTTGTCGGTCGAGCAGTCATCGGCTACAATAATCTCATAGGGAATTCCCAGAGTCAGGCCCTGAAAGTGCAAGTCCTTGATCAGCTGGGTGCAGTCCCAGTTGTAAACCGGTATAAGTATCGATAATGCTTCCATTAAAAGTGCACGTCGTTTTGCAAAAGTAATTATTTTTGTGACGTATAAAACAATTAATGCAATGAATATTGGCGAAAACGAAAAGGACAGACAGAAAAATATTTACAGAACAACCCTAGTCGGAGGGGCTGTCAATGTAATACTTCTGGCATTCAAGTTCGTAGCGGGAATACTGGGACACAGTGCCGCAATGATAGCCGATGCCGTCCACTCCCTGTCTGATTTCGTGACCGATGTCATCGTGCTCATATTCGTGCACATAAGCGGCAAACCGCAGGACAAATCACACGATTACGGCCACGGCAAATATGAGACCCTTGCCCTTACCATAATAGGAATTGCGTTGCTGATCGTAGCAGTCGGCATATTCAGCAACGGTGCTCAGCGCATAATCGCATGGCTTAACGGAGAGGAGTTGGATACTCCCGGCATGCTCGCGCTCTGGGCCGCCCTCATATCGATACTTCTCAAGGAGTTGACCTACCGCTACACCACACACAAGGCCAAGAACCTGGATTCCCCCGCCCTTGAAGCCAACGCCTGGCACCATCGCAGCGACGCCCTCTCGTCAATAGGAACGGCAGTAGGTATAGGCGGCGCCGTATTGCTTGGCAAACGCTGGGCGGTACTTGATCCGGTCGCATCAATCGTTGTCGGCGCGTTTATCGTAAAGGTTGCCGTTGAACTTATCCTTCAGGGAATGAGAGATCTTCTGGAGCACTCACTGCCCGATGAAGTCGAGGATGAGATAATGCAGATAGCCCAGTCAGAGCCCGACGTAATCGCCCCTCACGACCTGCGCACCCGACGCATCGGAAACCGCTACGCCATAGAACTCCACATACTCATGAGCGGAGACATCACCCTGGCCAAAGCGCATGACCACGCCGACTCAATAGAAAATCAACTTAAGGAAAAATTCGGACAAAACACCCATGTAGCCATTCACATGGAACCTAAGGAGACCGAGAATCCTACATAACCTGGCTGCCGTACAGCGCAAAGTCGCCGCGTGCGGGGTCATCGGGCCATATTCCGGCCATTTCACCGGTAATTTCAACGCTTGTCTTAAGGTCGGCACAGTTTCTTGATGTCAGCCCCAAAGACTTGGCTACGGCATAGACGTGAGTATCGACCGGAACCAGCAACTGAGCCGGACTGATATGGTTCCAGATACCGAAATCAACCGGACTCCCCTTGCGTACCATCCACCTCAGGAACATGTAAAGACGTTTGTTGGCCGATGTGCTTCCGGCCACGGGAATGCCGTTCACACCTTCAAATTCACTGCACAGGTTAAAGACTCCTTTTGCAAGCGGCTCGCCCGGCACGAACAGTTCTTCAAGGCTGTCCATACGCGAATATACACCTGCCAGTCTCTGGCAAAGAACGGTGAAATCGGCCCACTTGTAGAACCTGTAAAGGCAGCCCTCATTGCTCAGATAGCGCCAGGATTCCGATACGATGAAACGGTACGGACCGCCCGCCGCATCCATTACCTTGTGCAGTCTTTCAAGCACTCCCAGAAAAACCTTTCGGCTCCCGTATGCCATCCACGCGGATATAAAGGCCGACACCTCAATGTCCTGCGCATTGGTGTACCTGTGAGGGAAACGGATGGGATCACCCTCTATGAAAGACCGGCATTCATACCTGTCGGCAGACGTCCTGAGTTGAGCTATTAATCTGTCATTCATATCGGGGGTCTTGATTGCAGTCACAAATATACTTACCTTTGCTGTATAAAACAGCCTGTATGAGAAAGTTTCTGCCAATTATCATCCTCGCTTCCGTCATGTTTTCATGTCAGGAACCCGACGACGGCCAGGTCATGGTTCAGGAACCCGAATATGAGATACTCAGGTTCTATGACAACAAGTCCATAACCTGCACGTACTCATACCCGTCAATTGACGAGAAGGGGAATCCCGTCACGCTTTCATCGGCACTTGTCGCCTGGAAACCAACCGACCAGGACAGTGTGGAGACCATAAAATCCGTAGTCGTAGGCTGTCACATCACCATCACATCCAACCGTGAGTGCCCCACCTCGGCTATTGGCAGTTTCCAGACCGGCGATGCCATGATCATGGCTTCACTGCCCAACCAGTCTGCCATTCCTGAACTCAGACGCAGTATCGTGATTTTGCCCGATTATGAGGGATATGGCGTATCCATGGATCGCGTCCACCCCTATCTGACCCGTGAACTTACGGCAAGACAGGTTGCCGATGCGGTAAAATACGGCCTGCAACTGTACAGGAACCTTGAAAACGCCCAACCGTTTGACGATGACTGGAAAACCATCTGTCTGGGCTTCTCGCAGGGAGGAGCCGTTGCCCTGGCAACCCATCAGTATATCGAGCAGCATGGATTGGACGGTGAATTGCATTTTGCAGGCAGTTTCTGCGGAGACGGCCCTTATGACCTGTTACAGACATTCAACTACTACTTTGAAGACGATGGGTCATACGGCGTTGAGACTCAGCACAAACGCGGAACTACGCCCGAGCCGCTGGTCCTCCCTCTCCTGATAAAAGGCCTGATCCATGCCCATCCCGACATCAAAGGCTATTCCGTCAGCGATTTCCTGACCAAGCAGTTCATTGATACGGGTATCATGGATTGGATTGACAGCAAAGAGATGACCACCGTACAGATAAGGGAAAAATTCTATTCGTTGGCCGAAAACGGACATACGGCCTCAGACGGCACATATTACTCACCCGAGCAGATGCAGGAGCTGTTCCCCGAACGCATCAGGAACAAAAGCCTGTTGGGAACCGATTGTCATGTCACAGCCGATCTGTCGCATATGTTCACACCCCGGATACTGGATTTATGGAACGGAGACGCGACTTCATCCCAGGAAGGCATCCTACGCGATCTGTTGACCGCACTCCGGGAGAATTCACTTGTCAGCGGATGGGAAGTCAGGCACAGGATCGTTTTCCTGCATTCCAAATATGACACCACGGTACCGCTCGGCAATTATTACGAATTCTCGGCCAATCATCCTGAAGCCCAGATAAGGTTCGTACCCTACGGCAAGGACGACCACGAGACGACAGGAACCAAATTCTTTTTATCGCTCACGGGCACAACTTTCCTTGAGGACTTCATGTGGCTTTTTGCCGAAAAATAGTAATTTTGCAACCCGTTAATAAAAAGATATTATAATGGCAGAGAATAACATAACTGAAAACAGTGAGAAAAAGAGCCTGAACTTTATTGAGGAGATGATCCAGAAGGACCTGGCAGAGGGTAAGAACGGAGGCCGTATCCAGACCCGTTTCCCGCCGGAACCAAACGGTTACCTCCACATAGGTCACGCCAAGGCCATCTGCATGGACTTTGGTATGGCACAGAAGTACGGAGGCATTTGCAACCTGCGTTTTGATGACACCAACCCCACCAAGGAGGATACAGAGTACGTTGATGCCATCAAGGAGGATATCCAGTGGCTTGGATTCCAGTGGGCCAACGAGTTCTACGCTTCTGACTATTTCCAGCAGCTGTGGGATTTTGCCATCGACCTCATAAAGGAGGGCAAGGCATACGTTGACGAGCAGGATCAGGAGACCATCCTTTCACAGAAAGGTACCCCCACCCAGCCCGGTATCAACAGCCCCTACCGCGACCGTCCCGTTCAGGAGAGCCTGGACCTGTTCTACAAGATGAACAGCGGCGAACTTGAAGAGGGCTCAATGGTGCTGCGCGCCAAGATTGACATGGCTCACAACAACATGCTGTTCCGCGATCCCATCATATACCGCATAGTAAAGACTCCGCATCACCGCACAGGAACCAAGTGGAAGGCATACCCCATGTATGACTTCGCACACGGTCAGAGCGATTTCTTTGAGGGTGTCACCCACTCTCTCTGCACGCTGGAGTTCGTACCTCACCGTCCTCTCTATGACCTGTTCATAGACTGGCTCAAGAAGGGACAGGACCTGGACGACAACCGTCCCCGTCAGACCGAGTTCAACAAACTCAATCTGAACTACACCCTGCTCAGCAAGCGTAACCTGCTGGCATTGGTTCAGAACGGTATGGTATCAGGTTGGGACGATCCCCGCATGCCGACCATCTGCGGTTACCGCCGCCGCGGCTACACACCGGAATCCATCCGCATGTTCGTGGACCGCATCGGCTACACCAAGTTCGATGCCCTTAACGACATGGCCCTGATGGAGTCTGCCATCCGCGAGGACCTGAACCGCCGCGCCACACGCGTATCGGCCGTAATCAACCCCGTGAAACTGATCGTGACCAACTACCCCGAGGGCAAGACCGAGGAACTTGAGGCCATCAACAACCCCGAGGATCCCGAGGCCGGCAGCCACAAAATAACATTCAGCCGTGAGCTCTGGATAGAGCGCGAGGACTTCATGGAGGATGCTCCCGCCAAGTATTTCCGCCTCAGTCAGGGTCGTGAGGTTCGTCTCAAGAGCGCTTATATAGTACTCTGCACCGGTTGCAAGAAGGCTGCCGACGGCACAATCGAGGAGGTATACTGCGAATACTTACCCAACACCAAGACCGGTGAGTCCGACTGCAACCGCAAGTGTAAGGGTACCATCCACTGGGTAAGCGCAGCCCACGCCGTCAAGGCCGAGGTCCGTCTGTACGACCGCCTTTGGAAGGTTGAGAACCCCCGTGACGAGCTGGCCCGCCTGCGCGAGGAAGGCATGGACGTGATCGATGCCCTCAAGGAGATGAAGAACCCTGATTCACTTGAAATCCGTGAGAACTGCTATGTCGAGCAGTTCCTGGCCGATACCAAGCCCATGGACCATTTCCAGTTCCAGCGCATAGGCTATTTCTGCACCGATAAGGACTCAACACCCGATCACCTCATATTCAACCGTACGGTATCACTCAAGGATACCTGGAGCAAGGTCAAGGACAAAGCCTGATGAAAGACGACTCGGCATCATACTTTGACAGTAAGGAGTTTACGGAACTCATTACTTCGTATGAGGACATGCTTATGGAAGGCTCTTCAGTCTATTTTGACAGCATGGACATAGCCAATATTGCCGAGTATTACTCCATGAACGGGGAACTCGACAAATCAGATGCGGCCGTTGAGTACGGACTTCGTCTTCACCCCACCGATGCCGATATCCTCATAGCCAAGGCAAACAATCTGCTGCGTCGCGGATTGAAGGACGAGGCCAGGGTCCTGACCGAATCCATATCGGACCCCGACAACCAGGAACTGCTCTACCTTAAAGGCGAGATTGAGCTTGCATTTGACCGTCCCGATGAGGCCGATGCCTATTTCGTGCAGGCCGTCCGTCTGAGCGACGACGATCCGGGTATGCTCAATGACATTATCGTCAAGTACATGGACAACCGCAACTATGACCTCTGCCAGAAATGGCTGGACATGGCGCTGGTACTGTCACCCGACTCCCGTAACTTCATTGAGCTGCAGGCCGACCTGTTCTTTGACACCGGCCAGGCTGATACTGCGATAGAATGGTACAACCACCTGCTTGACGAGTTTGCCTACGACACCTACTACTGGGACCAGCTGGGACGCATCTACTACGAGAAGAACGATTACGCCAAGGCCCGCGAGTGCTTTGAATTCATCGAGGCCATTGAGCCCGATGACAAATCGGCCCGTATGATGAAAGCCAGCTGCATCTTCAACATGGAGGACTGGAAAGGCGCATACGACATATACAAGGCGCTGCTTGACGATGACCAGGCTTCATATACCCTGCTCTACTACTGCGGACGCTGCCTGTATGAGATGGAGCAGTACAATGAATCATATGACAAGTTCATGGATACTCTGGCCATGCTCATGCTTGACAATGACGTCCCCATGGAGATGTATGTGGAGCTCTACTACTATCTGGCAGACACTTCGCACAAGACCGGACGTACCGATCAGGCCGAAAGGTTCCTGCGTGACGGCCTTGCACTTGATCCCGATGATGAGGACCTGAACAAACTCTCACAAACGATTCTTCCCCAAGACTTATGAAAAAATATCTGATCGTCTTCCTTATATCCATGGTTCCGCTCATTGAACTGCGCGGTGCCATACCTTACGCCGTAGGTTTTGACCTGCCCATCGTACCCTCAATCATAGTGGCTCTGATAGGCAACATGCTTCCGGTGCCGTTCATTTTCCTGTTTGCACGCAAAATACTGGATTGGGGTAAGAACAAAAAACTGATTGGAGGTTTCTGCAACTGGTGTCTTGAGAAAGGTGAAAAGGGAGGCAAAAAGTTGGAAGAGAAAGCTGGCGTAGGCCTCTATGTGGCCCTTTTACTGTTTGTAGGAATACCTCTGCCCGGCACAGGCGCCTGGACAGGCACACTCGCCGCCAGCTTACTAGACTTAAACTTTAAAAAGAGCGTAATATATATCCTGCTCGGACTCCTGCTTGCTGCAGCAATAATGCTAGCTGCCAGCCTTGGTGTTTTCGGAGCCATCTCGTTGATGAAGTAGCACAATAGGGTCAGACCCCTTTGTGTCATTCGAGATGACACAAAGGGGTCTGACCCTATTGTGCTACTCTTTGAAGTAAAGTGAGAAGGTATCAGCCGATATCTTTGACTTGAGGCGCGACTTGATGCTGCGCATATTGGAGCGCGACGTGCACATGAAATCTGCAGTAAGATCCGCATCAAACCCTAGCAACGTACAGAATATCAGATTTATATCCTGCTGACCCAGTTTGCCGGCCTCGTTACGCAGAGCCGCAATGGCAGATGCAAAGTAAAGATTTATGTCATGAACAACCACATCCCTCTCCTCCTGACGGAAGGATCGTTTCTGCAGAGCCACATTGAAAGCGATACCGGTGCGGAATGCCTCGCAAGCCTCTAAAAGACGGTTACCCTCGGAGTTTGATTTCTCCTCCATCTGCTGACGGATACGGTCATCGTATTTCTTGACGTAGTATGCCTCCCTCTTGCGGTCACGCTGTATGCTGTAAATGACAGCCGCGGCAATCATAATGATTATAAGCGATATGCATATCCAAATCACTCTGGTAACCCTTGAGCGGAAACGCTGGTTCTGTATCTCGTCATTATGCTTGAGTTGAATCTGGGTAATCTCCGACTGGTTGGACGCCCTGTTCAGCTCGTCCTGATACTGTTGCCTCCATATCTCGGCATTCCAGGCAGCCTGATACCGTTTCATCTGGGTGGCCACCCACTCCAGACCTGTCAGCGCAAGAATCTTTGTATTCAGGTCATCCGACAGACGGTGTGCCTTCTCCAGATACACGAATGCCGAATCATTCTCATGGAGATAATAGAGTGCTATACCCTTGATAGCATATCCGGGCACCTTCTCAGCCTCTGTCCTGCAACCGGAAAGGTATTTGTCGGCCAGTTCCAGTTCACGTCCGGCAGACTCCATGTAATGCTGGTCATTCTCAATGTAAGCAAGGTACAGATAGCAGGAGTTCCTGCTTGCGGGATCAATGAACCTGTCGTTCAGCAGATTCTCAAAAACGGTACGGCTCCTGTCGTAGTCTTTCTTTCCGAAATACGCCACTCCGAGATTGAAATCGGTCATGGAGACTCTTGGTTTGTCCCCACTAATCCCGTAAAGCCTCCTGCACGTTGAGAATGTGTTTATTGCATCATCATAAAGACCCCGGTTGTTATAATGGCTTCCCAACAGGTACAGGGCCGATGCATAATCGGCCGACAGCGTATCGGTAAAAAGTTCACGCGCCTTAAGAAGGGCATATATGGCCTCGGGGTCCCGCTTCTGCTCAGAATAAGACTGTCCCAGCGTATACCACCCCATAGCCAGGCGGTATCTCTTGTTGTAATTCTGATATACGGAATTGATGCTGTCACGGTTTATTCCGACCTCGACGCATCTCTCCTGTAATGATTTCTCTACGGACTTGAGATTATAGTTCATTCCGCTGCGACCGCAACCGGCAAGAACGGACAAAAAGGCTAATAACAGGCAACACTTTTTCATATGTTGCCAAAAGTAGCCCTTTTTCGGGATTAATCGCTATATTTACACCACTTAAATATTTTGGACTATGACTTTTTTACAAGCAACCGTTGACCCCGAGAAGGTCATCAATGTGAACGATTCGCTTAAGGCGGTCACAAGTAATCTCATTTCACAAGTTAAGGAAGATCCTAACACATTCCTGCAGGACCTGCTGCAGAGTGCCATCGATTTCGGTCTCAAACTGCTGGCAGCCATTGCCATTTACATAATCGGCGCATGGCTTATCAAGAAAGTAAAAGTCTGGCTGGGCAAGGTGTTTACCAAGCGTAAGACCGAGACCACCCTTTCCACATTCATAACATCGCTGGTATCCATAACCCTGACAGTACTGCTCATCATAGTTACCATAGGTACGCTGGGCATCAACACTACATCACTCGCAGCCCTTCTGGCTGCCGGAGGTATGGCCATAGGTATGGCACTGAGCGGAACCGTATCAAATTTTGCCGGTGGTCTGATGATTCTCATCTTCAAACCTTTCAAGGCTGGTGATTTCATCAACGCACAGGGTTTCAGCGGCACAGTAAAGGAGGTATCGATAGTTAACACCAAAATGGTAACTCCCGATAACCGCGAGATCGTAATCCCCAACGGAGCCCTCTCAAACGGCAACATAGACAACTATTCAGCCAAACCCATACGCCGTCTGGACATAGAACTCCATATGGCATACGGCACCGATGCAGACAAGTGCATTCAGGCCATTCTCAAGATACTTCATGCCGATGAGCGTGTTCTTGACTCCAAGCACAAGGGCGCATCAGACCCCATGTCTGTAGTAAGTTCACTGAATGACAGTACCGTAACCTTCCTGGCACGCGTATGGGTCAAGTCAGCTGACTTCTGGGCACTTAAGTGGGACCTCAACAAGGCATTCTGCACCGAGCTGCCCAAGCAGGGATTCGAGTTCGAGTTCCCGCACATGAATGTAACCATAGAGCATTACATCCGGATTTGGCCGTGCCATGGCTCAAAGGCTGTCACAAGACGGCCACAAGGTATATGGAACCTACCGCCGTGACAGCGATCCCATTCCAGATGTAACCTATATTAAGGCCGATGTCCGCGATGAGGATTCATTGAAAAGCGCAGTAAATCAGGTCCTGGAGGCCGAAGGCCGTATAGACACACTCATAAGTAATGCCGGAATGGGCATAGGTGGACCGTTGGAGTTCACTCCGATGGACGATGCCCGTATGCAGATGGATGTAAACTTTATGGGTATGGTAAGACTTTTTAACCTAGTAGTCCCCGTAATGCGCAGTCAGCGTCACGGACATATCATATGCATCAGTTCCATCGGCGGACTCATGGGACTTCCCTATCAGGGCATGTACTCCGCCAGCAAGTTTGCCATTGAAGGCTATTGCCAGGCACTGCGCTTGGAACTGCGCCAGTTCGGCATCCACGTAACTGTGGTCAACCCCGGTGACTTCAGCACCGGATTCACCGCCCAGCGCAACAAGGTGTGCGATCCCGAGGCTTTGGCAGCCTACCCCAGCTATGCACAGTCTATGGAGAGCATCGAGGCTGACGAGAACTCGGGTCTCAAGCCTGAGCGTCTGGCACGCCGTATCTCAAAGATAGTACGCAAGCGACATCCCCGCAGCCGCTACGTAATAGCTACGTTCATCCAGAAAGCCTCAGTCGTTCTGAAAGCAATCTTACCAGCCAAATGGTTCGATAAGATCCTCGGTTCCTACTACGAGCTATGACACAATAGGGACGGTTCCTTCTGTGTCATTTTAGTGAGTGAAGCTTAAAAAAAAATAAAGGCCGGACAGCTATTCAAACTGTCCGGCCTTTGTCATTCAAAATGACACAGAGGGAACCGTCCCTAATGTGTCATTAAGCGTACATGGCAACGATAGCCTCGTACAGCTCCTGCTTGCCGCTGGTCTGCTTGGGCTCGTCTACCTTCTTGCCATACTCGTAAGCCTCCTCGAAGGTCATCTTGCCCTCCTCGAACTTCTTACCCAGGCCGCTGTCGAATGAAGCGTAACGCTCAGCCTTCATCTTCTTGTAGGGTGACTCCTCAAGCAGCTTGGCAGCTGACTCAAGAGCGTGAGCCATAGCATCCATACCGCTGATGTGAGCGATAGCGATGTCCTCAAGATCTGTTGAGTTACGACGTGTCTTAGCATCGAAGTTTGTACCACCTGTGCCCAGACCACCGTTGCGGATTATCTCCATCCAAGCCTGTACGAGCTCGTACTGGTCGATGGGGAACTGGTCGGTATCCCAACCGTTCTGATAGTCACCGCGGTTAGCGTCGATTGAACCGAGCATGCCAGCGTCAACTGCGCAAGCCAGCTCGTGCTCGAATGTGTGACCAGCCAGAGTAGCGTGGTTAACCTCGATATTTACCTTGAAGTCCTTATCCAGCTTGTGAGCCTTGAGGAAACCGATAACGGTCTCGGTGTCAACATCATACTGGTGCTTTGAAGGCTCGCATGGTTTGGGCTCGATCAGGAATGTACCCTTGAATCCCTTGCTGCGTGCGTAGTCACGGGCCATGGTCAGCATGGTAGCCATGTGCTCTTTCTCACGCTTCTGGTCAGTGTTCAGAAGGCTCATGTAACCCTCACGGCCGCCCCAGAATACATAGTTCTCAGCACCCAGCTCGATACCAGCGTCGATAGCGTTCTTGATCTGAACGATAGCGCGTGCTACAACGTCGAAATCAGGATTGGTAGAAGCACCGTTCATGTAACGCTTGTTACCGAATACGTTAGCGGTTGACCAAAGCAGCTTGGCACCGGTCTCTTTCTGCTTCTCCTTGAT
>CAJOJD010000038.1 GCA_905234745.1 uncultured Bacteroidaceae bacterium
TGAGTAAGCCACGTTGCGGAAACGGATCAGGATGTACAGGAAGATGGCGATCAGGGCCAGGATCACTGAGATGATAGCACCGCGTGTGATATCCTCGGCGATTGAAGGACCTACCTTCTGTGAACTGATGATAGAGCCGCCGTCACGGTTCTCACGGTCGATGAATGTAGCCAGTGTCAGATTTGAACTGAGCTTGCCGGCTGCCTTGAGAGATGTGAAGAGGAACTCCTCAATCTCTGAGTCGATGGTCTCGGACTCCTCATCGATACGGTAGTTGGTAGAGATACGGATGGTCTTGTGATCGGTACCCAGAGCGATTGCCTGAACATTGTCCTCGGTAATCACATCCTGAAGTATTGCACGAACCTCCTCGGGCTCTACGGGCTCCTCAAACTGTACAACGAAGTTACGGCCACCGGTAAAGTCGATACTCTTGCTCAGTCCGCGTGTTGCAAGGAATGCAATGCAGATGATGGCAGCTACGCCAAAGATGACGAATGACTTCTTTGCAGCCTCCATGAACTTGACTGCAGTGTTCTGCATGAGGTTCTTGGAGAACTTGGTGGTGAATGTCAGGTTCTGGAGCTTACCCTTACCAAGGAAGTGCTCGTAAACGATACGAGTCAGGAACACAGCGGTAAAGAATGAGCAGATGATACCGATGATAAGCGTTGTGGCGAATCCGCGGATAGGACCTGTACCGAAGTTGAACAGGATGATACCTGTGATGATTGACGTGAAGTTGGAGTCAAAGATGGCCGAGAAGGCGTTCTTGTAACCGTCGGTCAAAGCTGACTGTACGCTCTTGCCGCTCTTGAGCTCCTCCTTGGTGCGCTCGTAGATAAGCACGTTGGCATCAACCGCCATACCCAGGGTAAGTACGATACCGGCGATACCTGACATTGTCAGAGCAGCCTGGAATGAGGTAAGGATACCCAGAGTGAAGAAGAAGTTGAGCAACAGGGCTCCGTTGGCCACCATACCCGGAATGAATCCGTAGATGACGCACATATAGATCATCAGGATGATGAATGCTATGATGAATGAGGTGAATCCCTTCTGGATTGACTCCTGACCAAGTGAAGGACCTACGATGTCCTCCTGTACGATCTTGGCGGGAGCAGGCATCTTACCTGACTTAAGAACGTTGGCAAGGTCCTGAGTATCCTCGACGGTGAAGTTACCGGTAATCTCGGAACGACCGTTGGGAATCTCGCCGTTTACGTTAGGAGCACTGTATACATAACCGTCAAGAACGATGGCGATACCGCGACCTACATTCTGCTTGGTGATGTTGGCCCAGCGGCGTGCACCCTCGGTGTTCATTGTCATGCTTACGCAGGGACGTCCGTGCTGGTCAAAGTCAGCCTTTGATTCGGTAACTACGTCACCGGTCAGGTCGGGCTGGCCGTTCTTGTTGTCGCTCTTGATGTTGTAGAGTTCAAAATACTGCTCGGTGTCCATGAAAGGCTTAACGCCCCACATGAATACTACGTCACGGGGCAGGATAGCCTTAGCCTCGGGGCTGGCAAGCATGCGGTTGATCTCGGCTGTGTCAGAGTAGTGTGCAATACCTGCAACCCACTCGCCACCCTGATAGGGATAGGGCATCAGGCGGGCAAACAGAGGATTGCTCTTGCGCAGAGCCTCACGCTGGGCGGCAAGTGCCTGATCGTTCTCTGCATCGGCACCTTCCAGAAGCTGACCGGCCAGATCATTTTCTGCGCTCTGTGCTGCCTCCTCTGAAGCTGCATCGTCCTTAGCCTCCTCGGGATTCTCATCGGCATACTTGAGAGCCAGACGGCTGTCAATGCGGTTCAGGACATCCTGAATCTCGGCAGTCTTATAGGTCTCCCAGAACTCCAGGTTTGCTGAACCCTGAAGGAGCTTACGTACACGCTCAGGCTCCTTGATACCGGGAAGCTCAACCATGATACGGCCCTGCTTTCCTGCAAGTTCCTGAATGTTGGGCTGTGCTACACCGAAGCGGTCGATACGTGTGCGCAGTACGTTGAATGAGTTGCTTACTGCAGCGTTGACCTCTTCCTTGAGAACAGATATGATTTCCTCGTTTGAAGTCTGTGAATTGATTTTCTCCTTGAGGTTTGAGGTAGCAAAGAATGTGCTCAGCTTGGCATCGGCACCGGCAATTCTGGCATACTCCTGAGCGAAGATGTCAATGAAGTTGTCCTGGCTGCTTACAGCGCGCTTCTTGGCTGCGTTCAGAGTCTCGGTGAAAACGGGATCCTGACTGTTGGCGGCGAGAGCCTTTACTACATCGGGTATCGAAACCTCCAGAATAACGTTCATACCGCCCTTAAGGTCCAGACCAAGACCGATCTGCATCTCACGGCACTCTTTGTATGAATAGATACCCAGCCAGACCTTTTTGTTCATTACAGAGTCAAGATAGGCCTGTTCATCCTGGCTCTGGGCAGCTTTGTTCTCAATGCTGCGGGTCTTGAATGTAAAGGAGAGATAGAACAGACAAACCAGTGTCAGTGCTATCGCAAAAATCTTTACGAATCCTTTGTTTTGCATACTGTTTTATTGTGTTATTAATTATTTGTGCACGTGTGCGTAAAATTTCAAGGGTGCAAATATAGAGATTTTTTTTGGTCATATCTTTGTGACATTATGAGAATAGTTCTATCCCCTTTGTTGCTCTTAGTGCCTGTTTTTGCCGCAGCACAGAGCCTTCCGGATTGGGAGAACCCGGATGTAATAGGCATAAACAAACTCCCTTATCACGTCACGTTGGGCAATCCGTCAACCCATAAGACCAACCCTCAGATTACATATCTGGATGGGACTTGGAAGTTCCGATGGTCACCCGATCCCGACAGCCGTCCCGTAAGTTTTTTTGAGGCCGATTATGACGTAACCGGCTGGGATGACATACAAGTACCGTGCGACTGGCAGATGCAGGGATTCGGAACCCCCATCTATACCAACTCCCGATACCCATTCCGCCGTAACCAACCTAAGGTTACCGATACCCCCGATCGCAGTTGGACCGCATACGAGGCTCGCAATCCGGTGGGCAGTTACGTGACGGATTTTGATGCGGCCGATATTTCCTCAAGCAATTGGATTCTGGAGTTTGAAGCCGTAAGTTCGGCGTTTTATGTCTGGGTGAACGGACAGAAGGTGGGATACAGCCAGAACAGCATGTCACCCGCCGAGTTTGACGTGACTCCGTATCTTAAGGAGGGCCGCAACCGTCTGGCAGTAGAGGTGTACCGCTGGTGTGACGGATCATACCTTGAGGATCAGGATTTCTGGCGTTTGAGCGGCATATTCCGTTCGGTCAAACTCTGGAAACGTCCGCTGCAGCATATATCGGATTACAGGATATCACTCATACCGTCGCCCGATTTCTCCAGCGCAGCCCTGAATGCGCAGATAGAGGTGGTTAACGCCACTTCCGGCTCATTCAGCGATGAACTGTCATTGAAACTCGTAATAGACGGCAAAAATACCGATGGAATGGCCATTCACGAGGAGTTGTTACAAATTGTAACACCTACAGAGTGCGGCCCGTTGTTCCCAAATGATACGATAACGGTCACTTTAGAGGGAACTCTGTCCAAGCCCCTCATATGGTCGGCCGAAAAGCCCAACCTTTATGACTGCACGTTGGCTCTTGTCGATGCCGGCGGCCGGGTGATAGAATCCTTTAACCAGATAACAGGCGTAAGACGTATTGAGAACCGCGGTGAGGTAATGTACATAAATGACAAGCCGGTCAAACTGCGCGGCGTGAACCGTCATGACCATCATCCGCGTACCGGACATTATGTGGATGCAGCTACCACAGAACTTGACATAAAGCTGATGAAACAGGCCAACATCAACATGCTCCGTACATCACATTATCCCGATTCACCGATACTTTACGAACTCTGTGATCGTTACGGACTCTATGTTATGGACGAGGCCTGTCAGGAGTCGCACGGGTTCGGACTCCGAAACCGCCAGATGGGCAACACTCCAGAGTGGATGAAATCCCATGTGGATAGGGCCGAATCACTGGTGAAAAGGGACTTTAATCATCCTTCCATACTCTTCTGGTCACTGGGTAACGAGGGTGGTTCAGGTATGAATATGCGGGCCATGCGTGCCAAGGTTGATGAACTTGATTCAACACGTCTGGTGTTCAGCGATACTGACCTTTCGGTTTCAGACCTGTATGATGACAGTTATCTTCCTCCCGCAAGGTTGAAACAGACGGCGCAACGTGTTACAGACAGACCGTTCTTTATGCGTGAGTACGCCCATATGATGGGCAATTCCGGCGGAAATCTTACGGAATATTGGGACATTATATATGCAGATCCCAGCATAGCCGGAGCCGCAATCTGGGACTGGGTTGACCAGGGTATTGCCAAACCCATAGACGGTTCAAAGCTCAAATACAAAGGCAGCAGTCTGGCTCTAGAGGACGGTGAGTTCTGGGCTTATGGAGGAGACTTTGGCGATATGCCCAATGACGGGAACTTTGTAATCAACGGTCTGCTGGCACCTGACCGCACCCCGCATCCGCATTACTATGAGGTCAAGCACGTCTATCAGCCCCTAAAGTTTGAGTTGCTGAATGTGGATGAGGAGGAATGTTATGCATATGTCAAAGTGAGCAGTCTGGACTATTTTACTGGAATAGACGAGTTTGATTATGAAGTAAACCTCAAAGACTATAAACCCGATGAAAACGGGGTTCTCAGAATTCCTCTTGCTGAGGGATGGCTTCAGGTATTTGCCAAGCTCAAGGAACCTACGTTATGGGCCGATGCCGGGTATGTTGTGGCTTATGATCAGTTCCTTGATTGGAAACCTGGAGTTGAGACATTTGATTGGGATAATTCAGGTAAGATTCTCAAACGCAATAAAAGCATCTCACCTGATTCTGACGGCGGTTATGTGATTACATGCGGAAAGAGTACATTCACAGTTGATTCCATAGGCGCTTTGACTTCCATAAAGTGGAGAAATACTACAGAGTATCTGGCCGGACCTCTGGAACCTGATTTCTGGAAACCGGCCAATGATAATCAGATGCGCAATGACTATGAGCGCTCTATGGGCGTATGGCGTAATGTTGGTCCGGAAAGAGAGGTTGTAAGTTCAGAAATACGTACCGTAAAACGTGGTGGTAAAAAATACAGTCAGATAAGATATGATTTCAAGACCACTGTAGGTGCCCTGCTTACAATGTGTTATGAGTTCAGTGAGTCTGAGGTTAAGGTTTCTCTCAATTATGACCCTGCTCAAGTTGAGGTCGAGTCATTGCCAAGGTTCGGTATACGGATGAAAACGCCCATTTTTTATGACAGCATTAGCTGGACAGGGCGCGGTCCATGGGAGAACTACCCGGACCGCAAAAATGGTGCGCTTTTTGGGGATTATTCTATGTCCGTTAAAGACTATCAGGTTGATTATGTCTATCCTCAGGATAATTCTAACCGAAGTGACTGCTATTCTTTCATCCTAAGTAGCAGATTGTTGATGTATGAGAAACTATGGCGTCCCAGTAGGATGAGTGTATATTCAAATGAGCCGTTCAACCTGAGAATCTGGAACTACTCCGAGGAGGATTTGGAGAATGCACGTCACGGATATGAACTGTTTGAGCGGGATTACCTGAACATTAACATTGACAAGGAGATAATCGGCGTAGGCGGAAACGATGCCTGGGGCGCCAGAACTGAGCCTCAGTATATACCGTCGGCAAAGGAGCCGCACCAACTTAGTTTCGTTTTAAGATTGGAGTAAAGATCTTGTCCAGCCAGACTGCAACGGCCGTAATAGGAGAGGTTATGTCCTTTCCCTTGCGGAGCAGGTAGTTGAATGCCCAGCCTATGGCAGCGGCTCCAAGATGAACCAGGTCTGTGGCGGGATTGACATTCGGCAGCATCGCTACGTCAATAATTGCAAGCGCAATTACTATGTACTTTATCTTGACCGGGCCTATAAGCGGTATGGGCTCGGTTGCGTTCGGTATCCTGAAAGCCAGCGCTGTGCCGATAGCCAGGACGCAGGCCGAGCAGAGCGGGATGCTGCCTGTCCAGTCCTTGAGCTGAAGCGACGGGAACAGCATGAAAATACCGGTGAAAACGATCATTCCTGTTATGCCGCCCAATATATAAAGGCCACGAAGGTTGTTGGAGGTGAAACTCTTTATGAATATGTTCCCAAGCCAGTACAGGACGATCATGTTGAATATGAGATGCCACAGTCCCCAGCTGGCAAACAGTGATGTCACAACGCTCCAAGGTCTGCGGGCAAGCAGATAGGGACTCCAGGGGTAGTTGCAGACAATGTATGCGTATTTGTCATCGCCGAACGAGAACAACGTGAAGTTGATATCGAGCAACAGCAGGATTACAAACACCGCACAGTTGATGAACACCAGGCGAGTCACTATGTCGCCGGAGCGGAATTTTGCTATCAGTTCGTCAAGCAGACTCATCACCAGGTAAAATTGATATGGTTGTCCTTACGTTCCTTATGCTTCCAGTAAAGCAGTATAAGGAATCCCGTCAGCATACCTCCCAGATGGGCAAAGTGTGCTACGTTATCGGCCGCACTTCCTCTTATGCCCAGACCCAGCTCCAGAATGACGTAACCTATTACAAGCCACTTGGCCTTGATGGGGAACGGGAAGGGTATTATGAACAACTGGTTGTTGGGGAATGTCATTCCGTAACCGAGCAGAATTCCGTAAACGGAGCCCGATGCACCCACGGTAAGGATGCGGTCCAGATACTGCATCATAGGAATTGTCATTCCGTTGCCTATTGCTACGACCTCATAATGAGAGTAGACCAGTCCGTAGTGTACGAACTGGCAGAGTTCCTGCATAAGTCCTGCTCCTATTCCGCACAGCAGATAGAATATGAGAAACTTTTTTGAGCCCCACTGCACCTCCATGATCCGTCCGAACATCCATACGGCGAACATATTGAAGAAAATATGCTGGAATCCCTCATGAAGGAACTGATAGGTTACAAGTTGCCATATCCTGAAACTGGGAGCAAGAAAGAAATGCAGTCCCAGCAGTTTGTGCAGGTCAATTCCGTATTTGGCCAGCGCCAGCGTGCCCATCCAGCAGAGAACGTTTATGATGAGCAGATTTTTTGTAATAGGTGGTAGCTTATTCATAATCTATGTTATGGGCAGCAAAAGTAGCCATTTTTTCAGTAACTTTGCAGCCCATAAAACGATAATATGAAAATAGAGAATCTGGTAGCTGAAAAGACCGTCCAAGCCATAAAGGCACTCTACGGTCAGGAGATTGAGGCCGCATCGGTCCAGGTGCAGAAGACCAAGAAAGAGTTTGAGGGTCATCTGACGATAGTTGTATTCCCGTATCTCAAGATGTCACGCAAGGGTCCTGAGCAGACCGCAGGCGAGATCGGCGTATGGCTGATGGAGAATGTTGAGGAGATAAGTTCATACAACGTGATCAAGGGTTTCCTTAACCTGGTAATCTCAACAACCGCCTGGGTTGAGATGCTGAACGGCATCAATGAGGATCCGCAGTTCGGACTGCGCAAGGCCACCGATGATTCCCAGTTGGTAATGATAGAGTATTCAAGTCCCAATACCAACAAACCTCTCCATCTGGGGCACGTCCGCAATAACCTTCTGGGCGGTGCGCTCTCAAACGTGATGGCTGCCAACGGCTACAAGGTGGTCAAGACCAATATAGTCAACGACCGCGGTATCCATATCTGCAAGTCAATGCTCGCATGGCTCAAGTGGGGTAACGGTGCAACTCCCGAATCCACCGGTAAAAAGGGCGATCATCTTATCGGCGACTACTATGTTGAGTTCGATAAGCATTTCCGCGCAGAGGTAAAGAGCCTGCTGCCCGCCAACTACGACCAGCTTGACGAGAAGGCCCAGGAGGAGGCAAAGGCCAAGGCCGAGAAGGAGTCTCCCCTGATGCAGGAGGCACACGCCATGCTGGTAAAGTGGGAGGCCGGTGATCCTGAGGTCCGTGCACTCTGGGAGCGCATGAACAGTTGGGTTTATGCAGGATTCGATGAGACTTACAAGCGTCTGGGCGTAAGTTTTGACAAGATATACTACGAGTCACAGACCTATCTGGAGGGTAAGAAAACCGTTATGGAGGGTCTTGAGAAGGGCCTGTTCTTCCGCAAGGAGGACGGTTCCGTATGGGCCGATCTGGCCGAGAACGGTCTGGACCAGAAACTGCTGCTGCGCAGTGACGGCACATCGGTCTACATGACTCAGGATATAGGTACCGCCCAGCTTCGTTTCAAGGATTTCCCCATTGATCGCATGATTTACGTGGTCGGTAACGAGCAGAACTACCACTTCCAGGTGCTCTCGATTCTGCTTGACCGTCTGGGATTCAAGTGGGGCAAGGACCTGGTTCACTTCTCATACGGAATGGTGGAACTTCCCGAGGGTAAGATGAAGAGCCGCGAAGGTACTGTGGTCGATGCCGATGACCTGATGGATGAGATGATCGAGACCGCACGTGCCACATCGGCCGAACTTGGCAAGCTGGACGGCCTGACCAAGGAGGAGCAGGACGAGATCATGCGTATTGTGGGAATGGGTGCACTCAAGTACTTCATACTTAAGGTCGATGCCCGCAAGAACATGACCTTCAATCCCAAGGAATCAATCGATTTCAACGGCAATACCGGTCCGTTCATCCAGTATACTTACGCCCGCATACGCTCCATCATGCGTAAGGCTGCCGAGGAGGGAATCAAACTGGAGGGCAAGCTTTATGCCGATGACAATTCCCAGATATCTGAGAAGGAGATAGGACTGATTCAGATGCTCAACGGTTTCCGTGACGTAGTGAGTCAGGCTGCCGATGATTACAACCCGTCAGTCATTGCCAACTACTGCTATGACCTGGCCAAGGAGTTCAACCAGTTCTACCATGACTTCAGCATCATGAAAGAGCCTAACCGCGACCTCAAGATGTTCCGTCTGGTTCTGGCACAGAACGTTGGCAAGATCATCAAGCTTGGCACCGGCCTGCTGGGCATTGAGGTTCCGGAAAGGATGTAAATATGGCACAGAAGTTCTACGTTGTCTGGATAGGTCTTAATCCGGGGGTGTATGACTCCTGGGAGGCCTGCCGACAGCAGGTAGAAGGATGGAAAGGTGCCGTTTACAAGAGTTTTGATACCAGGCAGGAGGCCGAGGAGGCACTCAACCTGCCACCCGAGAATTTCATAGAGAAAAAAGCCCCCGAGCATACCGGTCGAAAGAAAAAGGAAAAGCCGCTTCCACCGGAAGTTATCCGTCAGGCATTGGCAGTGGATGCCGCCTGCAGCGGAAATCCCGGACAGATGGAGTATCGTGCCGTCTACCTGGGTGATATGGAGGAGAAATTCCACTTTGGTCCCATTCTGGGTACAAATAATATCGGTGAATTCCTGGCTATAGTTCACGCTCTTGCCCTTTACAAGAGCCGTGGACTTGACTGGCCGCTCTACAGCGACTCGCGTAACGCCATTGACTGGGTTCAGAAAAAACAGTGCCGCACCAAGCTGGAGCGTACGCCCGATACAGAGGCCGTATTCCAGCGCATAGAGAGTGCCGAGCGATGGCTCCGTGAGAACACCTGGCGCAATCAGATCATCAAGTGGGATACAAAGAAGTGGGGTGAGATACCCGCTGATTTCGGCCGAAAATAATCTTTCCTTAGTCGCGTGGCCTGCCTGCATTCTGATGATGCATGAGCCAGTCGTGGTACTCCTCATAATTACGTTTCCAGCGGTTATGGGTCCACAACCAGATCTCAGGATTCTCTTTGATATTGTCTTCTAGCAGACGCATATACTTTTCGGTCACCGCAAATTCGGGCAGTTCCTTGGTGTGGTCATACATGAGTTGGAAATCACATTTGTAATAACCGCGGCGTTTACGGGTGATATGGAAATACCACACCTCGGTATCCAGTTTGCGGGCAAGCCTTTCAGAACCGGTAAATACGGGGGTTTTGCGGTTCATGAACTGGGTCCAGTAATGTGTGTTCCACCAGAGGGGCACCTGATCGGCTATCATTCCCACCACGAAGGTGTTGCCTGCATTGCGGAACTCCAGCAGTCTGCGCATAATCTGCTCCATGGGTATGCTCTGTGTGCCGTATTTGCTGCGTAGTTTGAGCATGAACTGCTCCATTACCGGGTTCTCAAGTTTATGATAGACCTGGCATCCCTGAAAGCCGTCCAGATCCTCAAAGAAACGCATCATTGAAGGGATGAGTTCCCAGTTTCCCATGTGGCCCAGATATCCTATTACGGACCTGCCTTTGAGCAAATCCTTTCTTATACCATCATATCCTGTGAATTCCATGTGCCTATGTACCCAGCGCTTGCTGGCCGATACGGTTTTGAGGCCTTCCATTATCTGGCACAGGAACTGGTAGTAGAAACGGCGCTCGGTACGGCGTAACCACTTGCGGTCCTTCTCGGGGAATGAGAGCGCCAGGTTGTTCTGTACAATCTTTTTGCGGTATCTAAGAGGCGGGCAGATGTACATAAGCAGCCATATGATATCGGCAAACAGATACAGGAAAGGCATGGGCAACAGAGATATCACCCAGACTATACCAAAGAGAATATATGCAATGATCTTGCTCATAATCAGAACGTATAATTGAACCGGGCACCCAGTACATATGAGCGCCAGACCTTGTCGTAATAATCCAGACCCGCGTGTACCGATACGCTCGAGAAGTCCGATGCCCGAACCGTGAGTCCTAAGTTTCCGTAACAGTGCATCCCTGCAGGAATGCTCCATTCCAACGGCTGATTCTTCTGGTCATCCAGATAGAAACTGTAGTTGTTGGCTTTGGGTGAGTAACCCGCTATGGCCTGACCGTTAAGCGTTATCCTTTCAATGACCGGAATATCCATGTCCAGTCCCGCACCGAAGGTGTATACATCGGCCACGCTGCCCATCTCGGGAAGGTAAACGGGCTCGGCTCCGGTCCATTTCATCTGGGTTACGCCGGCACGCAGGGTAGGTCCTATGTACCAGGGCATCCAGGTGGCGTCAATACCTATGGAGCAGGCGGGTTTGGCATCGGGATTGCCGTATCCGGCCCCTGTAAAGGCATCGGCTCCGATGCTGTAGTCCGAGTATAGTCCGAATTTCCAGCGGGGCATATCCTCTATGTCGGGCGCTACTATGGGGCGCCTTATCCACTGCTCTCCGAACAGGATGTCGGTGAGTTCATATGCAAGTTCAGTCGAAAAGATACCTATGGCCGCTCCGCCCAGCACATCGGAGCACCAGTGGCGGTTGGCGATGGTCCTGAAAATACCGGTGGTTGCGGCAATTCCGTATCCGCCTACGCTTACCCAGGGACTTAAAGTCTCACCGTACTCCTTATGAAGCATCTGGGCGCACATGAATGCGGTTGCCGTATGTCCCGACGGGTATGAGTTGTGTGCCCGGCCGTCCGGACGTTCCCTTTTGAGCGTATATTTTACGGCATTGGTTATGCCTGCCTGAATCACGACCGATGCACCGTCGGCCGTCAGCATGCGCGGCCAGTCGTTACGGCTCTCTACGCCTGCAGCCTTCATGGCCAGCATTATGGCTGCGGGTGAGTACTGCAGCACATTGGCCGATTTCAGGGCTGGCTGGGTTATGCCTCCCAGCTTCACGATGCGCTTGTCCAGATAGTTGTCGTTAATGAGAATGCTTGTGGCAAGCAGACCCATGGGCAGCATGGAGCGCTGCGTGAATGATTCGGGCTTGTATGCTATGCTTGCCGAGTCATATCCCAGAGACCAGTTCAGGGCGTAGTCAATCTCATTCAGCGGTTTGTAGGGCTTGAACGGATTGAAGGCGCCGGCGGTCTCAGTCGCGGTCACCAAAAATAAGAATGATATGATCAGGAGTCTTTTCATTGCTTATCGCCCAGCGGTTTTTCTTAGGCCTATACGGTATTTCAGCGTTATGAGCTGCTGGTTATGAATGGGAGTATCGGGAGTGAAATGAAGGTTCCAGCGGAAACCTAATTCCACGTTTTCATCGGAAATAAACACAACGCCAAGCTCGGTCTTGTTGTAGAAAGAGTGGTTGTAGAACGGGTCGCTGCGGTGGAACGCAAGTCCGGCCTCGGGATCATCCAGGTAGGGCATCTGGGCGCCTCCTGCATATACGGTGCTCTTTATGTCGAACATCTTCCATCCCAGTTGCAGGTCACCCAGAAAACCTATGGGGTTGTACCAGAAATCATGGGCGCGGCAGTGAACTATCGTAAACAACACGCCGGCATCGGCCTTGAGTCTGAAATCGGACGGCTGGCCTTTTGAAAGGTCAAATGTCAGATAGGGATTGATCTGGAACTTCTCGTAAAGGGCGTGATTGTGCTGCATGGTATTGGCAAAATGGGTCATTGCCGTAAACCAGCCGCCGCCCAGCATGCCGTTACCCAGGTAACCGTCCCAGACTATGCGGAAAGCCTCGCGGTCGGTGTAGGTCTGACGGCTGAACCAGTTGCAGTACAGTTCCGACTGCAACAGGGATCCGTTGTACTGTATCAGCGTTCCGCCTATGGTGGGCTCAAAAAATGCGATGGAATCATAGAGGAATGCATCGGGCAGCTGGCGTTGCAGCTGTCTGCGCGGTATGGCTCCAAAGTAGGTGTTCCACTTCCGGCCTTCATACTGGTAGTAGAGCACAATGTCGGGGCCGATGACATCGTCCGCGCCGAACTCCCATATCTTGGAGAATCCGGCCATCAGCGTGTGCTGGCCGTAGCCGATTCCTATCTCCGGCATTACACGCATTCCGTATATGGTCTGAGGGAGCATGTCGCCCTTGAACTCGCGGTTGTCAAACAGACCGTCAAAGTTCAAATCGGCTTTCAATGTCTGTGCGGAACTGACGATTGACAGAAACGACAGCACCGGAATCAATAATGAACAGACCCTTTTATTCATAAGCTCCAAAACTTATCAACATATTGCGCAAAGTTACCTATTTATAACACATTTCCCGTTTTTTGAGCGGTATAAAATTTGTAACTTTGCACATAAAATCAACGATTTCACTCAATGAAAGAGCTTTTTGCGTTCCTGAAACGTTTCATACGTCCATACACCCGCAATCTGGTGGGCAGTGTGGCCTATAATCTCCTGTCTGCCGTACTGAATGTATTCTCATTCGCACTGTTGATTCCCATACTGAGGATCCTTTTCAAGATAAGCACCGAGACATATGAGTATGTGCCGTTCTCTGAGGCCGGCAGCATGCGTGAGTTCTTCCACGTGCTCAAGGACAATTTCTTCTATCTGGTAACTGATTTCATCGCCCAATACGGTGAGGCCAAGACACTTCTCATACTGGGTGTGGTACTCATATTCATGACCCTGCTCAAGACCGGCTGTTATTTCGGATCGGCTGCGGTGATGGTGCCTCTGCGCAACGGTGTGGTTCGTGACATAAGAATCCAGATATATGACAAGGTCCTGAGCCTGCCCATGGGATTCTTCAGCAAGGAGCGCAAGGGCGATATCATTACCCGCATGAGCGGCGACGTATCGGAGATAGAGAATTCTCTCACCCAGTCGCTGGACATGCTCATCAAGAACCCGATACTCATTCTGGTCTATCTGGGCACTCTGGTGGCCATCAGCTGGCAGCTCACCATCTTCACGCTGGTCATCGGCCCGCTTATCATCTGGGTGATGGGATCCATCGGCCGAAAACTCAAGGCAAAGTCACTTATAGTTCAGTCATACTGGAGCGAGACCATGTCCGAGTTGGAGGAGACCCTTGGCGGTCTGCGCGTAATCAAGGCCTTCCTGGCCGAGGACAAGATGTCCAAGCGTTTTGCCGGCAGCAGCGAGCAGTTGCGCAAGGCATCCATCCGCGTGAACCTGCGTCAGGCTCTGGCTCATCCGGTAAGCGAATTCATGGGAACCGCACTCATAGTAGTGGTACTCTGGTACGGCGGCACCCTCATCCTGAATTCGGCCAATGCGCCTATTGACGGTCCTACATTCATCTATTACCTGACCATTCTGTACAGCGTGATCAATCCTATCAAGGATTTCTCAAAGGCCGGTTACGCCATCCCCAAGGGACTGGCATCGCTGGAGCGCGTTGACAAGATACTGTTGGCCGAGAACAACATAAAGGATCCCGAGAACCCCGTTCAGATAGGTGCTCTCAACAAGGAGATCAGATATGAGGGCGTATCATTCTCATACGAGCAGGACCGTGAGGTGCTCCATGAGATAAACCTCACCATACCGCGCGGCAAGACCATCGCCCTTGTGGGCCAGTCGGGTTCCGGCAAGTCCACTCTGGTAGACCTGCTCCCCCGGTTCTATGACGTGAACCAGGGACGCATATATCCGCGACATCTCCCTCAAGTCACTGCGCGGCCTGATGGGTAACGTGAACCAGGAGGCCATCCTGTTCAATGACACCTTCTACAACAACATCACTTTCGGAGTAAAGGATGCTACGCCTGAGCAAGTGATAGCCGCAGCCAAGATAGCCAACGCCCATGATTTCATAATGGAGACCGAGAACGGATACGACACCAACATAGGTGACCGCGGATGTCTGCTCTCCGGAGGCCAGCGTCAGCGCATCAGCATAGCACGTGCCATACTCAAGAACCCGCCAATACTGATTCTTGACGAGGCCACCAGCGCGCTTGACACCGAGTCGGAGCGTCTTGTCCAGGAGGCATTGGAGCGTCTTATGAAAGACCGTACCACAATAGCCATAGCTCACCGCCTGTCGACCATTAAAAATGCCGATGAAATCTGCGTTTTGCATGAAGGAAAGATTGTGGAGCGCGGAACCCACGAGGAGCTTATAGCTATGGACGGTTATTACAAGCGCCTGAATGATATGCAGCAACTGTAAACAACATAAAAATCATGGTCAAAATCGGAACACCGCTTACCAAAGTTGCCAAAAAGGCATTGCTTTGCGGTTCAGGAGAACTTGGAAAAGAGGTTGCAATTGAATTGCAGCGTTATGGAGTTGAGGTCGTAGCATTAGACCGTTATGAGAACGCCCCTGCCATGCAGGTGGCTCACCGCAGTTATGTGCTCTCAATGCTTGACGGAGCACGTCTGCGCGAGATTATTGAAAAGGAGAAGCCCGACATGATCATTCCGGAAGTCGAGGCTATCGCTACCCCCGAACTTGTAAAGTTGGAGAAAGAGGGTTACAACGTAATTCCTACAGCCAACGCCACATTCCTCACCATGAACCGTAAGGGCATCCGCCAGCTGGCTCATGAGAAACTGGGACTTCCCACCTCAAACTACCGTTTTGCAGCAACCCGTGAGGAGTTTGACGCTGCCATCAAAGAGATTGGTACTCCCTGCGTAGTCAAGCCTATCATGAGTTCTTCAGGTCACGGCCAGAGCGTTTGCAAGACTCCCGCCGATGCTGATAACTCTTGGAAGATTGCCCAGGAGGGTGGTCGTGCCGGAGGCGGCGAGGTTATCGTTGAGGGCTTTGTCAAGTTTGATTATGAGATTACTCTGCTTACCGTTCGTCACTGCGGCGGCACAACATTCCTTAACCCCATCGGCCACCATCAGGTTGACGGTGACTACCGCGAGTCATGGCAGGCTCAGCCCATGAGCGACAAGGCTCTTGCACAGGCTCAGGATATTGCCAAGAAGATTACCGATGCCCTGGGCGGTTACGGTATCTTTGGTGTTGAGATGTTCGTTTGCGGTGACAACGTACTGTTCAGTGAGGTTTCACCCCGTCCGCATGACACAGGTATGGTTACAATGATCTCACAGGATTTGTCAGAGTTCGCCCTGCATGCACGTGCCGTGCTGGGTCTGCCTATCCCCAAGATCAACTTCTTTGGTCCCAGTGCATCAAAGGCTATCGTAGTAGAAGGCGATACCAACATGATCGAATTTGAGAATGTTGATGAGATCCTGGCAGAACCCGATGTTCAGGTGCGTTTCTTCGGCAAGCCTTTCATCAAGGGTCACCGCCGT
>CAJOJD010000039.1:0-5147 GCA_905234745.1 uncultured Bacteroidaceae bacterium
CATCCAGTTGGGCATCGGGTCTGTTCTATCACTTTGCCCGCATAATCAAGCCCTATGACGAGGCCAAGAGCAAGGAGTATGCAGAGCGTGCAGAACTTGCCTATAACGCATCGGTCCGCGTCTACGGCGAGCGTAACCGCCAGATGCCGGCCACGTTCCAGATGTATTACAATGTTGAGAAGTACCTCATGACCGGTAACCAGCAGTGCCACGAGTACATTAAGGCTCACGCTGCCGATGCACAGCAGATTGTAAGCACATACAATCAGGGTTCGGAGATATTCGCCGAGCGCGGCTGGCTGACATCGTATTTCTTCAGCTACATACTGGCACCGGCAGACAAAACAGATCCCGCAACGGTTCAGGCATTCAAGGACGCCCTGCAGGCCGTTGTCGACAAGCAGTTGGCTGCGTTCGCCGAGAACGCCTACCCCAACGGTGCACCCATGAACGTAAACTGGTGGGGCAGCAACGTTGCACAGGGACAGTACACATTCCCCATCGTACTTATGTGGAAGCTCACCGGCAAGCAGGAGTACATAGATGCCGTAAGCCAGATGATGGACTACGCACTTGGCCTGAACCCGCTGGGCAAGTGCTACATGACAACACTTGGATTTGACCAGGTTCACTGGCCGCATGACCGCGAGAGTGCCTATACCATTGAGAAGGGTTGGGGCCCGCGTCCGGGAATACTGGTATTCGGCGCCGGCAACTACGTACGCAATTATCCCAGCTATCCGGCCATAGCCCGCAACACAACCCCGCGTGAGCGTGCCTACATTGATATATTGGACAATTACCAGAACAACGAGTATACCATTTACCAGAGCCTCTGCTTCCCGTCTGTAGTCTACCCCATCCTGGCTGGCGGCTGCACCTGGAAACCCGGCACAAAAGACCCCTATAAGTGAACGAAATAGTTTCTGCTATAAACAAGATAGTCTGGAACCCGGGGCTGGTAGTACTGCTCCTGGGAGCCGGACTCTTTTTCTCCATCTGCACCCGCATGGTGCAGGTTCGCCGTTTCGGCATGATGGTCCGCTCGCTTTTCAGCAAGAAACGCGGCGCCGACGGCATATCATCATTCGAGGCATTCTGCATTGCCCTCTCGGGCCGAGTCGGAACCGGCAACATAGTAGGTGTAGCCACTGCAATCGCCTTTGGCGGTCCCGGAGCAATCTTCTGGATGTGGGTTGTGGCATTCTTAGGAGCATCGACCGCATTCGTGGAATCCACTCTGGCACAGATATTCAAGTTCCGCCACTCAAGCGGATACCGCGGCGGCCCCTTCAACTTCTTTGACGAGGGACTGGGCAAGCGCTGGCTGGGCGTAGTCTTTGCCGTTATCACCATCATCGCCTGCGCCGTATGCCTCACAATGGTGCAGTCCAACGGTGCCTCATCGACCATGCACAACGCATTCCCCGTGTCCACTCTGACATCGGGCATAATCATGGCCGTCCTGCTTGGTATCGTAATCGTAGGTGGAGTAAAACGCATCGCCAAGGTGGCATCGATCGTAACCCCATTCATGGCGTTCGGCTACATTGCACTTGCCTTAGTGGTTGTAGCTTACAATATCGGTGACGTTCCTGCCGTATTCAAGAGCATATTCACCAACGCATTCGGCATCAATCCCGTTTGCGGCGGTATCATCGGCTCAACAATAGCAATGGGCGTAAAACGCGGCATATTCTCAAACGAGGCCGGTCAGGGAACCGGCGCAATGGTATCGGCAGCGGCCGATGTCCCCTCACCTGCGCAACAGGGTCTTGCCCAGGCATTCTCAGTGTACGTCGATACGCTGTTTGTCTGCACCGCAACCGCCCTGATGATACTTACATCGGGCACATACAATATTATTGATGCCGACGGAAACATGCTGCTGGCAAACGCCCCGGAGCTTGGCAACAACTACGCTGCATTCACACAAAATGCGGTCGATACCGTGTTTGCAGGGTTCGGCAGCCAGTTCGTATCGATTGCCATGATATTCTTTGTGTACAGCACCATCATGGCGTACTATTTCTATTCGGAATCAAGCATAATATATTTATTCAGGGGCAAGAATCCCAAGCGCGAAAGACTGGTAATCCGCATCCTGCAGGCCGTGATGCTGGCATCTGTAGTTTACGGAGCAGTACGTGAGGCCGATGTGGTCTGGCAGTTGGGCGATATAGGCGTAGGTCTAATGGCATGGTTTACTGTAATAGCCATCATCCTGCTATACCCCAAGGCAATAAAAGCATTGAAGGACTATGAGCAAGAAAGAAAGTAAATTCAAGAAGCTGGTATCTATAATAAAGGACAAAGAGAGGCTGCACAGGATACTGTTTGAGGGGACCGATCCACTCTCAAAGCCCGTTGACATAGCCATAATGATTGCCATTACACTATGCATCGTAATGGCATCGTTGGAAAGTGTTGTAAAAGTTGACGACTTTTCATTCCAGGCGCTAATCCATCTGGAGTTGAACGGTGCAGGTATTCTCAAAGCCGCTATAATTGTACTTGAATATGTATTGAGCATACTATTCGCCATCGAGTACGTACTCAGAATCTATTGTTCACCCGTCAAGCGCGAGTATGTACTCAGTTTCTTTGGTATCATAGACTTCATGGCCACTGTGCCTCAGTTGTTGAGTATCTTCTTCCCGCCGTTGAGATACCTTGCCCTGATGCGTACGTTCCGTCTGTTCCGCATATTCAGGGTACTCAAGCTCTTTGCGTTCCTCAATGAAGGCTACCTTCTGCTTGAGAGCATACGCAAGAGTCTTAACAAGATCCTTGTCTATTTCATGTTCGTGGTAGTGCTGGTATGCATCCTGGGCACAATAATGTACATAGTTGAGAGCGGAACTCCGGGAACGATGTTCACCAGCATCCCAACCAGCATCTACTGGGCCATTGTGACGCTTACCACCGTAGGCTACGGTGACATAACGCCTCTAACCGCGTTGGGCAAGTTTCTGTCAGGAATAATCATGATCCTGGGTTACACCATCATAGCAGTTCCCACCGGTATCGTATCGGCCACCATGATTGATACCACCAAGAAAAAAGGCAAGGACGGCCGATGCCCCCGCTGCAACGAGAAGACAGACCTTAACGCCAACTACTGCAAACACTGCGGCGAGCGCCTGTAAAAGAAAAACTGAGGGGAATTACTTCTCCTCAGTTTCTTTATTATTCTCATCATCGTGACGTTTGATGTAGCAGTCTCCAAAACCTTTCTGATGGAAGTTGAACTTCCTCTTGGCACCAAGGTCTCTCATCTGATTTGCAAAATGTAATTTGTTCCACAACATAGCTGTAGCAATTATTGGTTAATGCAATAATACAAAAAAGAATTGTAATAACAAATTATTATTCATACATTTGAGCATTACAACCAATTAATCCTTTTGCAATATGTCACTCTGGAATCTCAGCAAAGACATTAAGATCTTGGGCAAACCCAAGCGTAATTTCTATTTTCACGACAAATGCGTTCTCAGCCCCCGCAACCTAGCGGAACTCAAGGAACAAAAAGAAAACAAGAAGAAATAAATCACCTCAACCTTTTGTGTTATTCTGATTAATTACTACCTTTGCACCGCTTTAACCGGAACGCCGGTTTATATGGTGCCCGTAGTTCAGTTGGTTAGAGCGTCAGATTGTGGTTCTGAATGTCGTGGGTTCGAGTCCCACCGGGCACCCCAAAAACAAAAAAAAGAGGTCATTCCGACCTCTTTTTTTGTTTCCGGGGCGCCCGTTTTGGGCACATTTTTTTATTTCGCTATCGCGAAAATGGCGGCTTCCAGCCGCTCTCGCTCGGGGACTCGCTCGCCCCAATACTAAATAATCTGCGTATTTATTTCAATGCTTTTGTGTATTTTCGCAGAAAACATGATAAAGATGAAAACCGGAAAGATTATCATAGCTCTGAGTGCGATACTTGCTTTTACGGCCTGTCAGGAGAAAGGTGATAAATATGCTTTTCAGTACGTATCGTTCAAGGAGACTCTTCCCTACACTCAGGGCAAGGATCATCCGTCGTGCGTATTTGACCTTCACGTGCTCAAGGCTCACGGGACCGATACCATATTTGCCGATGCCTTTAACGTCGATATCTCATACTTCCTGTTCGGCAAGCGTACGACCGATGTCCGCGGTGCAATGACCCATTTCATCGACTCAGTCATTGACGTATTCAAGCAGGAGAACAAGGAACAGATACAATACGCCAAGGAGGAGGGCTTTGAGCCGCGTGACATAGACTACGAGTACGTGATCAATACCGAGGTGCATTACGGCAACCACCGCGATATCATCGGCCACTTTATAAATATGTATCAGTATACCGGCGGAGCTCACGGCGGCACATTCATCACTTGCCGCAACTATCGTCTGGAGGACGGCAGCGTGATTACACTCGATGATTACTTCAAGCCCGGTTATGAGGAGGTGCTCATACCTATTCTGGAGAAGAAGCTTCTGGAGTACGCTGAGTGCAGCAGCCGCGACGAGCTTGACGAGCACGGTTATTTCAGCAAGGAGCCGATGTTCGTGTCAGAGAACTTTGAAATCCGCCAGGACACCATAGATTTCATCTACAACCAGTACGACATTGCGCCCTACGCAATGGGCATCACAACGCTCTCCGTCCCCAACGACGAAATACGCACTATTCTACGCTGATTATATCGCTGAGGTTGGTTGTGTAACAGGGCGTACGCAGATTATGCAGAATGGCATCCTTGAAATGGGGTGCCTTTCCTGTTTTAGGGTCAGCAGGATACTGCTGGGCGGCAAGCACCAGAGTCTCGGTTCCCATGCGGCGGTTTATGCTGTCGGCCGTGCGTGATATACAGTCCAGACGCTTGCGACGCTCCTCATCACTCAGGAACAGGTCCAGCTGCACCGCGCTGTCAGGCGTTATGCCCGATACAATCACGCCCGCACGCTTATAGTTGAGTCCCTCGCGATACAGACGGTCCAGCGCCCCTGATGCCGCCGCCACCAGATCAGTGGTAGAACTTGATGCAGTATGCAGCGTGACATTCATCATACCCTGATACCACTCCAGGTCCTTACGGAACCAGTTGGTTGCGATGAATACCGTCACTATATTGCAGACGGTATGCTGACGGCGCAGTTTCTCG
>CAJOJD010000039.1:5199-16705 GCA_905234745.1 uncultured Bacteroidaceae bacterium
GGTACAGATGCTCTTCTTGGTGTTGACCTCGGTGGTATCGATGCAGCTCACGCCGTTAAGCTCACGCCAGGTGTTCTCAAACGGCAGTGGAAAAAGCATTCGGATCCATCCTTCGGGCTTATCGGCCAGTTCCAGGGCATTGCGTATACCCAGTGAGGCTAGCTTGGAATCGTACGCGCGCCCTATCCCCCACACTTTGGCTACCGGAAATGATGCAAGCGCCTTACGCCGTTTGGAGTCCGTATCTATCACGCAGCACTTGTTGTAACCCGCATATGTCTTTGCGTATCGGCTTGCAACTTTGGCCAGAGTCTTGGTATCGGCAATTCCGATGCTCACCGGCATGCCCACCCACTTGCGGATGCGGGCGGCCAGTTCCTCACCCCACTGCTTGAGGTTGAAAGTCTGATCCATGCCTGCCAGGTCGCAGAAACACTCATCGATCGAGTACACCTCAACCCGCGGGGCATACATTCGTACAATCGCCATGATTCGGGCCGACATATCCCCGTAAAGCGTGTAGTTGCTTGAGAGCGCCTCTATCTTTACGCCCGGGAACTCATCGGCCAACTTGAAATAAGGTGTGCCCTCCTTTATACCTAACTGCTTGGCCTCATTGCTGCGGGCTACCACGCAACCGTCATTATTGCTCAACACCACGACCGGCTTGCCCTCAAGGTCAGGCCGGAACACGCGTTCGCAACTGACAAAACAGTTGTCACAGTCAATAATGGCGTACATGGCGCAAATATCAGATATGATTAACTCGCTTCTTGATGGTGTAACTTACCACACCCCAAATCCTGAAATCACGTTCAGGAGTAATCTTGATGCGCGGATAACTGCTGTTGGCGGGAACCAGCCAGATAACGCCGGTATCCTTGAGCGACAGGTCCACATACTTGAGCGTGAACTCGCCGTCCAGATAGCCCACAATCATGTCACCGCTCTGGGGCTCTATGGAACGGTCTATCACCAGGATATCGCCGCTCTCCACGCCCGCATCGATCATGGAATCACCTTTTACGCGGCCGTAGAACGTAGCCATAGGATTGGCTATCAGCTCCTGGTTAAGATCAAGAGCCTCCTCCAGATAGTCCTGCGCAGGGCTGGGAAATCCCGCCCTGATACCTCCGTTTGCATACGGAAGACTAAGCGTGTGAGTCAGATCGGCCGACAGTAATTCCACCTCATCCATAATGACACAAATATACTACTTTCTTCTGATATTACCACCGCCAAAGTGTCCCACAATAACCCCGCTCACAACCCGTATATCGAGGTATGTTGTGGGACACCCCCGCTAAATGAGCTAGTGTCCCACACTAACCCTAGCGAAAATACTTTCTCGCGCGGGTTGTTGTGGGACACTTTGGCGAAAAAAACCTAGACAGTAATCCACTCTACTTCACCACCCCAGATTTCCAGGAAGCGAAGGAAGCCGGCGTTCGATACCACTACGCTGGCGGTATTCTCGCAGGGATGGAATGATACGCGCTCTGCGGTCTTGAGGTCGGCGTCAAGGAAATACTTTACGCGGTGGCCGTTGTCAAACAGTTCTTTGGGGTTCACGCCCTCCTTCACCCAGCCAAAGTCGCGAGTGCCGTCAGGCTTAAGGATTGCAGGATGCTCCGCCAGATTCATATCGTTTATGAGGCCGTATGCGCAAACCGATCCCGGCGCAACGCCCAGGCATCGGTCCATACGCTCGGGACTGGCAAAACTCAGTTTACCCTGCCTTACGATATGCTCCAGCCCGTGAATGTCCAGGTTCTTGTGGCACTCAAAACTGGCCATATAGTGGCGGTTGCCCTTGTGGTTGCGGAAAAACAGATTCTTGCAGTGCGTTGAGTCAATGTTCTTCCAATAGGCCAGCGCCTCCTCAATGGTAGGCAACGGCGGATGGTAGTGCACCTGGTACTCTATCCCGTGCTCCTCCAACCAACTCAAAACAAATTCAGTCTTAGTCATGACGCAAAGGGGTCGTTTAAGAATGCGTCACTCATGAGTGGCCATTCGCTGAGCGGCCAACGCCTCGTACTTGGTGCCGGGACGGCCGTAGTTTGCGTACGGATAGATTGATATGCCGCCGCGCGGAACAAAGAAACCTGTAACCTCGATGTACTTGGGATCCATCAGTTTGATAAGATCCTTCATTATGCGGTTCACACAGTCCTCGTGGAATCCGCCGTGATTGCGGTAACTGTGCAGATAGAGTTTGAGTGATTTGCTCTCAACCATCTTCACGTCAGGGATATAACTGATACGGATCTCGGCAAAGTCAGGCTGTCCGGTTATAGGGCACAGGGCAGTAAACTCCGGGCAGTTAAAACGCACCCAGTAGTCATTCTCCCTATTGAGATTCTCAAACGCCTCCAGAACATCCGGATTGTAGGTGTTTGAGTATGTGGTCTTATTACCAAGGGCGGAAAGGCCCTCCTGTTTTCTGTCTTCGGACATATTATTCTAAAGTTTTGATCTTGAACGGATTGTACTTGATGTCGTAGTCAAAGGTGTCAATACCCTCTTTCTCCTTGAGTTTGCGTGAAATCATGGCAGTCACAGGCAGGATAATCACCTCATAAAGAGTCTTGACGGTAACCTGAGTTACTATTATTGACAGGATTGTCCTGAAAGGCATTGAGCCGATGAACGCGAGCGGATAGAAGATTACGGAGTCCGATAACTCGCCGACTATGCTGGATACTACGGCACGCCAGCCGAATCCCTTTCCCTTGGTGGCAATCTTCATGCTGGACAGTACCCATGCGTTCATGTGAGATCCCAGAATGAATGCCAGCAGAGATGCGGTGGTTGTACGCGGGATGAGTCCGAACAGATGGTTGAAACTGTCAGCCACAGCCTGGTTCTCAGGATCGATGGGAGCAGGCAGTATGCTTACCAGACCTGCAGCCAGAGCCACGAACGCACTCATGGCAAAACCCATCCAGATTACCTTCATAGCCTTGCGGTAACCGTAAACCTCAGTCAGCAGGTCATTGATGATGTAAGAGATTGGAAAAATGACTACAGCTCCCGAAAGCTGCATCCAGGTGTTTCCAACCCGCCAAAGTCTTGGCACAAAAAGATTTGATGTGATGAGGCAGACACAGAATGTTACTGCCAATACAACGAACGTAACGGACAGTCCCTGCTGTCCTGCAGAATTTGTTTTTTGAGTCATTTTACTTGTTTTTATAGTGGTTCCAAGCACACTTGCTACAGCACTCTTCGCTGTAACTCGCTGCAAAGATACAAAAAGAATCGTCCCCAATGTCACGCTTTTTTACACTTTTGTGTAAGTTTGTGATATGAAAACAATAGATCTGAAGGACTATGAGCTATCCGGAGGCGGAAAGCTTGGTGAGAGTTACATCAAGAAGGATGACCCAGATATCCTGCTCAAGCTCTACTCCACCGATTTGGAGAAGATGGGGCTAGATGAGTATGAAAAGGCCTGTAAAGTGTACAATCTGGGACTGCCCTGCCCCGAGCCCGGCCAGCTGGTACGTACGGCCGATAACCGTGTAGGCATACAGTTCAAGCGTATTCACGGCAAGCTGTCTTACGCTCGCGCGTTGAGTATCCACCCCGAACGGATGGAGCAATACGCCAGGGAGTTTGCGGAAATATGCAAGAAACTCCACTCCACCACACCCCCGCCCGGACTCTTCCCCACATTCAAGGACCAGAGCAGGCAATACATCATGGAGAATCCGTTCCTGACTGATGAAGAGAGGAATGGTATTTTACGTTTCATAGACTCCCAACCCGATGCCGACACCGCCCTGCACGGTGATCTGCACATAGGTAATGTGATTTTTGATGAGCAAGGCCAGAAGTACCTCATAGACCTGAGTGAATTCAGCACCGGCAGCCCCATGTTTGACCTGGGAATAATCTATCTGCAGTGCTGTTTCATCCCCAATGAGGTTGAGATGGAACTCTACCATATCACAAAGGATGTATCGGTCCCGTTCTGGAATCTTTTCATTAAAAACTACATAGGACCCGATACAGATGTTGAAGAGTTCAACAAGCAGATTCTCCCCTACGCCCTGCTGCGCATACTCTGCGTAGAGAAGATGATGGGTTATCCCGTCCCCCCAATCCGTCCCGCCGTCCATAAATTATTAGGTATAAAATAAAGACACAAAAGGATCAGTTCCCTGTGTCATGAAATCGCAATATATTGGGATTTTGTTTGTTTTTATAAAAACATGCTATTATCTTTGCATCAAAATCGCAATATATTGGGATTATGGATTTGAAACAAGTTGGCAGCACTATCAAAATCAGGCGCAAGAAACTGGGAATTAACCAGCAAACGCTGGCTGATCTGGCTGGTGTGGCCGTGAACACCATAGTTGCAATAGAGCGCGGCGAGGGCAACCCTCAATTATCGACCCTGCTAACCATTCTTGACACATTGGGCCTGCAGATGGACATCAACTTGAAGCAGTTGGATTATGAGACAGTGTAAAGTATTGGTTCACAACATAGAAGCAGGCATATTGCAGGAAACTGATGACCGCAGATACGTATTCTCTTACAATGAAGACTATAAAGGTGATCCGGTATGTATATCTATGCCCGTACGCAAGGATCCGTACGTATCGGACTCACTTTTCCCCTACTTCTTCAATATGCTTTCCGAAGGTGCCAACCGGAAGCTACAGTCCCAACTTCTCCATATTGACGAGCACGATGATTTTGGAATCATGCTTGCGACAGCTCAATTTGATACCATAGGAGCAGTAACCATAAAACCATTATAACCATGACAGAAATTAATGTTTGCCCTTCCACTCTTCAGGAAGGTTTTACCACCTACTCTCCCGATGCACTGAAAACATTGTTTGACGGAAAGAAGGTGTCTCATATCCTTGATTTTGACAGTCCCAACAACGAAAGTGCCGATTACAGGGAATATGCGCAGAACGTGGGACGTATCTCTCTCTCCGGTGTCCAGCCAAAAGCAAGCCTGATACTGAACGCAGATGGCCAACTGGCAAGACCGTCAGAGAATGAGCACGGAACATATATACTAAAGCCGGCTCCATCATCATACGCACTTATTGACCGCAAATACTGTCCTGCCAATGAGCATCTTACCATGCAACTGGCCAGACAGGTATATCACATTGAGACCTCCGCAAATGCTCTCTGTTTTTTCCGTGACGGCGAGGCCGCTTATATTTGTCGCAGGTTTGATGTCGGCCCAGACGGGAGTAAATTCCAACAGGAAGATTTTGCATCCCTGGCCGGTCTGACCAGTGCCAACGGAGGCAGCGATTACAAATACAGTAACCTTAGTTATGAGGAGTGCGCCGACATTATCCGCCGATATGTCAAGGCATCTCCTGTAGAAATTCTCAAGTTCTTCAGGATAGTGGTTTTCAACTACCTGACTCTTAATGACGATGCACATTTAAAGAACTTCTCACTGATAAACCGCGGTGACGGAGAGTATCATCTGGCTCCGGCATATGACCTGATAAACACCAGCCTTCACCTTAGAATGCCACGCATATTTGCACTGGACAAAGGTTTGTTTAAAGAAGGTATGCATCTGTCCGATACCCGCACCATAGAACGTCATGACTTTGAGGAGTTTGGCCACCGCATCGGACTGTCCGAGCGACTGGTTAATCGTGAACTTGATATATTTGCCTCCTGTCAACCGTTGGCAGAGCAACTGATTTCACGGTCTTTCCTGTCAGAAGACCTCAAGCAACATTACCTGCAATCATACAACTACCGTCGTATTACCCTTAATTCAAAATAAGATATGGAAGATCAGCTTTACTATACAATGTTTGAGGACAGGCTTTGCAAGGAGATGCTCAAGATTTGCACTGATGCCGGTATGCTGGAGGGCATATTGCTCCGGTCCGATGACATCGACCTTAAATGGAAGGAACTAGCGCCGGAGTATATGGCCGATGGCGTTAAAGAGATTGCAGCGTACCCCACAGTATCTGTTGCTTGGGCAGGATATATCGGCCTGGCTGTGGCCTGCTGGTGGAACCGTGACTGGAACAAGCTTAAAGGCCAGCCCTACAGCGTACTGCTTGGCCCCAACGGATTTGATGATATGGATGATCACATCATGAAAGACATACTGGGACTACTGCCGGGTGGCAAACAGGCGCAGCAGATAACCGCTGTGATGCAGAGTTGCGCACAGACTGCAGTGACGTTCATCCGCCAGGAGCGTATTGAGCCTCAGAGCAAGCGTGCTTTCTATGTGTATGCTCGCGCCGTTCAGGTAATGTTCTCCATAGGCGCCGCAATTGAACTCCACCGCCTGGGCTACAAGATGAAGAAACTCTCTAACTGATGGAATACAGGACCATGAATGATTACCTGAGCGGGGTGTTTCCCGGACGGGTAATCAAGATTGCAGTAAATGCGGGACTGGGATGTCCCAACCGTGACGGAACCTTGGGCCGCGACGGATGCATATACTGCAACAACCTGTCATTCAATCCGTCATACGCTGCAAATGATTTGTCAGGCAGTATTACCGCGCAGTTGGAAAGAGGTGTAAAGTTCAACAGCCGCAAGGGTGATTGCTACGGGTATCTGGCATATTTCCAGTCATATACAAACACTTACGGACCAACTGAACGATTGATTGAGCTCTATGAGGAGGCGCTGAGGTTTCCCGGAGTAAAGGGGTTGGTCATTGCCACACGTCCAGATTGCATCAAGCCGGATCTGGCCGATTGGTTTGAACGCAGGTTTGGCCGCCTTGCACCTTCCGGTCATCCGCATCTGCTGGTTGAGATTGGAGTTGAATCCACACTGAACCGCACTCTGCAACTCATCAACCGCCACCACACATTCCAGTGTGCATCGGATTGTATCAATGACCTAAACGGGCGCGGAATTGATACCGGAGCACATCTGATCCTAGGCCTGCCAGGCGAGACAGAACAGGACTGGATGACTCACGCCGACCGCATATCGGCCCTGCCCATCAAGACTCTAAAACTACATCAGCTGCAGGTGGTAAAAGGCACAGTGCTGGCACGCATGTATGAGCAGGATCCATCAAGCATCAGACTGTTTGAAACTCCTCAAGAATACGCCGCGGTAGTATCGGCCTTTATTGAGAGAGCCCGCCCGGACATCTGCTACGACCGCTTTGTCTCAGAGACTCCCCCATCCCTCCTGATAGCCCCCGCCTGGGGCATCAAACCCCACTCTTTCAACAAAATGATACCATTGGGGTCAGACCCCATTGGTATCATTTCTCAGAAATAGTACAAAAGGGGCCTGACCCCAATTGTACTAAAGCGGTTTGGAGGACACTGCGTGGACAGCCCACGTTCAGACGCATGAATCCGCGGCCTTCGGGGCCAGGGCTGCCGTCGGGCATAACGCTACTGAATATGGTGCCATCATTCAATGCCAATCCGGCCTTTTCAACGAACAGCTCCACCAAGCGGTTCTGACTAAGTCCCAATGAGCGGCAATCCAGCCACACCAGAAATGATGCCTGTGGTTTGAGGCATCGGATGGCAGGGATATGCTCTTTCAGCCAACAATCCACAAAGTCTATGTTCTGCTGCACATAACTGAGCATCTCATTGCGCCACTGTGCGCCCTGTTTGTAAGCAGCCATTGTGGCTACAGCCGAGAATATATTGGGGCTGTCATGCTCGCCAGTTGCCAGAAAATGGAAAAACCTGCGGCGAAGACTGTCATTTGGAACGATGGTGTATGATGTCACCACACCCGCTATATTGAATGTCTTGGATGGTGCCATGAATGTGATGGAGCACGATGCAGCCGCGTCCGATACCGATGCAAACGGCGTGTGGCGATGCCCCAGGAGTGCCATCTCGGCATGAATCTCATCGGACACCACTATGACGTTGTGCTTTACTGCAAGCATGGCAACGCAATCAAGAGTCTTGGGGTCCCAGCAGATGCCTGACGGGTTCTGCGGATTGCAAAGCACCAGCATGCGGACCTTTGGATCAGACAACTGCTCATCAAGTTTGTCCAGATCCATCTCATAACCGGTAAGACGGCGGTCAGCATCCAGAGTGTGCATATAGTCAATATGCCCCGGACCGTCCTCATAGACAGGAATCAGCGGGTTATAAAGCACTTTATGTCCCATTTCGGTCGGCACAAGGCGGAACGGATGATAGACCGGAGTCTGGATGACGACCTTTTCATCGGGCTTGAGGAAACAGTCCATTGCCAGCCAGATTCCCTTGACTATCCCGGGGATAAAACGTATATGGTCAGGATTGACTTTCCATCCGTGCAGCGATTCAACCCAGCCGGATATTGTGCTGAAATAATCGGACGGAATCATAGTATAACCCAGCACCGGATGCTCCAGGCGCTCCCTAAGCGCATCAATAATGAAACCGGGCGTACGGAAATCCATATCGGCCACCCAGAGCGGCAAAAGATTATCACGCCCAAAGAACTCCTTAAGATTGTCATGCTTGAAGCTCCCGGTCCCCCGACGCTCCACTATCTCATCAAAATCATACATACCGCGAATTTAGGATGTTTTCAAGTTTCATTATCCTGACGGGACGGGAATCGCTGTGATACAGTTTGCTCAGGATGTTGGTGCGGCCGGTGTCACGGAACCCGCATTTCTCCATCACACGGCCCGATGCAGGATTATCCACAAAGTAATCGGCCCAGATGTTGTTGAACCCTCTCCTGCGGAAACAATATTCTATCATGGCGCGCAGGGCCTCGGTGCAAAGCCCCTTGTTCCAGTACGGCTTACCAATCCAGTAGCCCACCTCGACGTCATGCTCACCTATCTCAATATTGCTCTCTCCATATGGATAATACCCCATACACCCTATCACGTGGCCGGTCTCCTTAAGCTCAAGCGCCCAGGTATGACCGTTTGAAAAGATATTCTTAATCACCATCAGGCTGTCATCGACCGTCTGATGAGGGGGCCAGCCGGCACGCTGACCCACATCAGGGTCCGATGCACACAGGAACAGATCCTCCGCATCGGACTCCCTCCATTCCCTGAACCTCAGTCTCTCTGTCTCAAAACTCTCCATCAATTAATTTTTAGGCAAAAATACAAAAACAGTACAAAAGTGATGTGACCCCAAAAAATGAGACTTTTTTTATTCTGCAAACTAAATAACGTTTATTAAATTTACAGATTAAAACTAATTAAATACCTTTGCACACTAGTATTTTGTTTTTTTGTCGGAAAGTAGTTTTTTTATTTTTTAAATTGTTATTATGAAAACCAGAAGATTTTTCATCATTGCAGCCGCTGCGGCTTCTCTTGCAGCCGTTGCGACAAGCTGTGACAAAGAGAACAACAATCCCGGTTCCGGTTCTGAACAGGAAGTCGCTTTCATTAAGCTCAAGTCCATCGAAACCACAACTGTTGAACCAGACTATGGACAGGCTGAAAAGTCTGTTTACGAGTTCAACTGGATCGAGGGCGGGAACAGGCTCGCATCCTTCAAGTACGACGTCTATGCTTTCGTTTTCGACGAGGAGAGCGAAGGGTACAGCACCGAGTCTTATCATGACAGGAAGCAGGAGACTATCTTCACCTGGAAAGAAGACGGTTCTGCCGATTACGTCCGCACTGACGAAGCGTGGGGTAGTAACAGCGGCCAGTGGTGGGATCAGGGAACCAGCTCAGGAAGCCTTGCCTTTAACGAGGATGGTTATCTTCAGCAGAACAGCTATAAGAAAGACAAATATTCCTATAAGCAAACCTACGAGTATGAAGGCAAGTACATTGCCAAGATAGACCTCGGTGGTGATGTTTACACTTTCAACTGGGAGAATGACGACCTTGTTTCGGTGAAAAGTAATTCCGCAACGTTCACTTTCACCTATTCTTCCGAAGTCAATCCTATCACTAAGGGCGTTAATCCCCTTTTCCTTGATATTCTTGGAAACAATGAGTTTCAGGCGCTTGGCATAGCCGGTCTGTTCCCTGCTCATCTTCCGGAGAAATGCACTCTTGCAAGCATGGGAGGTGACATGGTCTGGTCGTTCACTTACGAAAAGGACGCACAGGGACGCCTCTCGAAGATGAAGGTAACCTTCCCTGAAATGTGGGGCGGTATATCCAAGACCTATTCGTTTGTGTATTAATTATCCTTTGTGGTTAGAGGCGGGACTTGAAATCGGTATAAGTAAAGGACTTGAGGAGAGTGTAATTGGAGCCCTGCTTGAGGTAGATTGACGGCAGGGGCATGCCGTTGAAGGTGTTGTTCTTGACCATGGAGTAGATGGCCATATCCTCGAATATGAGGGTCTGGCCTTCTTTTAATGGGGTATCGAAACTGTAGTCCCCTATTATATCGCCCGACAGGCATGTGGGGCCACCCAGACGATAGGTGTATTTCTTTTCCTGAGGCTGGCCGCTGTCTCTGAGCGGGGGCCGATACGGCATCTCTATCACATCGGGCATGTGGCAGGCGGCCGATGTATCAAGGATTGCGATATCCATTGCTCCCGCGTGATGCTGGACCTCAAGCACCTGAGTGTGCAGATAACCGGCGTTGAGGGCAATAGCCTCACCGGGCTCCAGATAGACCGTAAGGCCGTAGCTCTGGGACATACGTTCTATGCAGCGCTCTAAGCGCGGAATATCGTAATCTGCACGGGTAATGTGATGACCGCCACCAAAGTTTACCCATTTCATCCGTGGCAGCCACTCACGGAACTGCTCCTCAAAGCCGTTCAGGGTGGTTTCCAGGTCATCGGAGTTCTGCTCGCAAAGAGTATGGAAGTGTAATCCGTCAAGCAAATTCAGCAAGGCAGGATTCCGAGCTATTCCATCACAGAACTCATCCAGAGTCACCCCAAGCCTGCTACCGGGAGCGCAAGGATCATAAATTGCATGCTCGGATGGTTGTGTTGAAATCTGCGGATTGATACGCAACCCCACCTGCAGGCCGGCCTCCTTGGCGCGCGCACCAAAAAGTTCCAGTTGACGTATGGAATTGAAAACTATATGGTCACAGATGGAAAGAATCTCCGGCATATCCTCCTCGCGGAAAGCAGGAGAAAAAACGTGGTTCTCGCGACCGGGCATCTCCTCGTGGCACAAGCGGGCTTCAAAGAGTCCGCTTGCGGTAGCGCCACAGAGATATTTTGAAATAAGCGGATAGACGGCATAGCAACTGAACGCCTTCTGCGCCAGCAGGATTCGACATCCGGTACGATCCATCACGCCGCGCAGCACCTTGAGATTCTCCTCAAGGCGGTCGCGATCAATGACGTAACACGGAGTATGCAGCTGCCCTACCTCCATAATTTAGTCCACAAGTACGGGATTCTCATCCACAACCCAAGGCAGACCCCACTTGTTCAGAGCCTCCATGTATGGATCCGGATCAAACTCCTCAACGTTGAACACGCCTGCACCCTTCCACTGACCGGTCATAACCATCATGGTGCCGATCATCGCGGGAACGCCTGTGGTATAAGAGATGGCCTGTGAGCCCACCTCCTTGTAGCACTCCTG